>DVIL01000074.1 GCA_018711305.1 Candidatus Coprenecus stercorigallinarum | reverse complement strand
GTCTCCGCCCTCAGCTACGATGATGATGCCGGAAGTCTTGTTTTTGCGCCTTTCATATACCAGATATTCGCAGAGCTTTTCAATCGTGGTAGGGATTTCCGGAATGAGAGTCGTCTCTGCACCGGTAGCCATAGCTGTATTCAGAGCTATGAAGCCGGCGTCGCGTCCCATCACCTCGACAAAGAATACGAGATTGTGACTGTCTGCGGTATCGCGGAGTTTGTCGATCGCCTGTACCGCCGTATTGATGGCAGTATCAAATCCGATAGTAAAGTCAGTACCGTAGATGTCGTTGTCTATTGTTCCTGGCACACCGATGACAGGCAGGCCATGTTCCTTGTAGAGAAGGTCCGCTCCGCGGAAGGAACCGTCTCCTCCTATCACTACAAGGCCGTCCACTCCCAGTTCCCTAAGGTTGTTGTACGCCTTCTCCCTTACGAATTTATCCTTGAATTCAGGACAACGTGAGGATTTGAGGATGGTTCCGCCCTGGTTGAGAATTTTGGAAACGGAATGGGACTGCATCTGGATGTAGCTTTTCTCGATAAGTCCCTGATAACCGCGGTAGAAGCCATATATTTCCTTGCCATAGTAGATAGATGTGCGGACGACGGCCCTGATGGCTGCGTTCATTCCCGGCGCATCGCCTCCCGAGGTAATGACGCCGATACGATTTATTTTTGCTTTAGTTGCCATATTTGGTTTTGCGGTTTTTTAAATTCTACGCAAATATATTCTTTTATATAATTCTTTTTACTTTTGTCCGTGCTTTTTTAAGATTACAAAACCGTTACGTATGAAAATAGGTGATCTGGATATCGGGGACCGTCCCCTTCTGCTTGCTCCCATGGAGGATGTTACAGACTTGTCGTTCAGGTATGTCTGCAAAAAATTCGGGGCAGACATGATGTTCACGGAGTTTATTTCTTCGGACGGACTCATCAGAGATGTACCAGGTTCGCTCTACAAGCTGAAAATCTTTGACTACGAACGTCCTATCGGTATGCAGATCTATGGCCATATCCCCGAGGCGATGGTGGAGTCCGCAATAAGGGTGGAAGCTGCCGGACCGGATGTCATCGATATCAATTTCGGATGTCCGGTCAACAAGATAGCACGCCGCGGCGCAGGCTCAGGCATGATGCGTGAACCTGACAAAATGGTGGAGATCACACGCAGGGTGGTCGAAGCGGTAAAGCTGCCGGTAACTGTAAAGACCCGCCTTGGATGGGACGATGACAGTAAAATCATCGTGGAACTGGCCGAAAGGCTTCAGGACGTGGGAATAAAGGCCATAACCATACATGGCCGCACACGCTGCCAGATGTACAAGGGCGAGGCGGACTGGACCCTTATCGGCGAGGTGAAACGCAATCCGAGAATGAAAATTCCGGTTATCGGCAACGGGGATATCAAGACACCTCAGGATGCCGCCATGGCGTTCGAACGTTATGGAGTGGACGGTATAATGATAGGCAGGGCCAGCTTCGGTCATCCCTGGATTTTCAGGGAGATACGGCATTTTCTCGATACCGGGGAGGAACTGCCCCCCATGAGCGTCCACGAAAGGGTAGCTCTGGCTAAGGAACATTTTGCCAAGTCAATAGAATATAAAGGAGAAAGGACAGGTGTGCTGGAAATGCGCAGGCACCTGTCCTGTTACTTCAAAGGTTTGGCGGACTTCAAGGAGACCCGCCTGAGACTCGTTACGGAAAATGACCCGCAAAAGGTCATCGGCATTCTCGACTACATCGACAGCCGCTGGGGCGGAGAGCCTGCTCCCTCTACTCTATCTTCTCCCCTGTCCACGACTCTATGATGGACCTGTAGACGAGATAACTCACAGGGCTGGCTACCACCAAACTGAGTACCACCTTGATAAATATCTTACTTATACCGAGCCACTCCTTGCATATATACAGCATGAGAAGGAGTAAAATGGCTTCAAGCACAATTGCGATAGCCCCAGCCACAATTTTTCTGAAAAGGGATAGTTCTATATTCTTCATGGCGGATAGGTTTATCAGGTTTTCGTTCCAAATATAACAAATTTTCCCTAACGGTACAGCAGACGTATCTTTTATCTTCCACAAAATTTTTCTTCCCGATCCCGTCCGTATAAACGATCATTTAAATAGCGCATGTCGCTTCAGATGTTCACGCTATTACTGACGTCTGCCTTTTCGCATAAAAACCATTTATAAACCAACTAAATTTAGCCCAGATGAAAAAAATACTTATCACCACTTTGGTGGCGGTATTGTGTCTGCCGTCAATACTGATGGCCCAGACGCGTACTGTCACCGGTACTGTGCTGGACGCCGAAACAGGCGAGCCTATCCCGTTCGCGTCGGTGGCGGTGAAGGGTTCCACGACTCTCGGAACCTATACGCTGGATGACGGAACATTCTCACTTCCGGGCGTGCCGCAGGACGCCACCACCCTCATCGCAAGCTTTGTCGGATATCAGGACGTCGAGATCCCCATCGGCAACGGGACCAATCTCCAGATCTCCCTCGAGCCCGACGCCCTCTTCCTCGACCAGGTAGTGGTCACCGCCCTCGGTATCCAGCGCCAGTCGAAGGAGATCGGTTATTCGGCCGCGAAGGTGTCGTCCGAGGACCTGAACACCACCCAGAACTCCGATGCGACCCAGGCCCTTATCGGTAAGGTGTCCGGTCTGCAGATCAGTGCGGCTTCAGCATCGCTCGACGCCGAGGTGCGTATCAACCTCCGAGGCAGCCGTTCCTTCCTCGGTGACAACTCGCCTTTGCTCGTGGTCGACGGTGTGCCCACCCCGCTGGACTTCCTGCAGTCGATGAACCCCAACGACATCGACAACATCTCCGTCCTCAAGGGAGGTAGCGCCGCAGCCCTCTACGGTTCGTCGGCCGCCAACGGCGTGCTATACGTGACCACCAAGGCCGGAGACAAGGGCCGTCCCAGGATCACCTACTCCCTGACCACCACCTTCGACAAGGCCTCCTACTTCCCCAAGTACCAGAAGAGGTTCGGCCCCGGTGCCGACGATGAGTTCGGATTCGGATCTTATATTAAAGGTGAGAACCAGCAGTACGGTCCCGAGTTTGACGGCTCGACAGTGCCTATCGGTTCGATGTTCCTCGATGAGAACGGAGAACCCAAGCAGCTCTATGAGACATACTCCTTCAAGGAGGGTGCCCGCGAGAACTACTATGAGACCGGTATAGGTATCCAGAACGACATCTCCTTCTCCTCCGGCGGAGAGAACGGCAGCTTCTTCCTCTCGTACCAGAACCTGCACCGCACCGGTACTGTGGTCGGAGACGTGATGGACCGCAACACCGTGCGCTTCAACGCCTCGCGTGTGTACAAGAGCTTCACTGCAAGGGTAAACGTATCGTACTCCAACATGCAGGGAGATTTCAACAACTCCGGCTCCAACGGTATGTACAACCTCTGGAATACTCCCGGTCACATCAACCTTCCCGCTTATAAGGATTGGGAAAACGTGGAGGGAGGTAACCCCAACCAGTGGATCAATGACTACTACGAGAATCCATACTGGCAGATCGATACTTACCGCAGGAAATTCCGTAATGACCGTTTCACCGGTTCCGCCACACTGGAGTGGGCTCCTCTGAAATGGCTGCGTTTCATGGGCCGTGTCGGTATGAATACAAATACCAGGAACGGAAGCGAGGAGACCTATGCATGGCATTTTGACGATTATGCCAAGACATCCGGCCGTTCATACGCTACTTCCGATACCTATTCTGCATATGCGACATCCGCAGATTATTCCCAGAGGCTCAATGCCGACGTGATGGCCTTCGCCGAGCACCAGTTCGGCAAGAACTTCGGCATCAAGGGTATGGTCGGATGGTCAATGAATACCCGTTACTCCGAGGACAAGGAGGTAGAGGCTTCACAGCTCGCGCTGGACGATCTTTTCAATGTACAGCATAAGCTCGGAGAACTTCTCGGAAACAACTCCATCACCAGGACGAGGCAGCAGGCCGTATACGCCAGCCTTGACTTCAACTTCCTCGGCTGGATATACCTCCAGGTGACCGGACGTAACGACTGGACCTCCCTGCTCGACCAGAGCAACTGGTCGTTCTTCTACCCCGGCGCCAACATGTCCCTGATGCTTTCGGACGCCATTCCCGCCCTGAAGAACAGCAGCTGGCTTTCCTACCTCAAGCTCCGCGGAACATTCGCCAAGGTAGGTGCCGTGAACGTCAGCCCCTACAGGCTGTACAATATGGCCGAGGTTGCCGATCCGTTCCCCTTCGGTACACTGACTTCTTACCAGCTGGACAACAGCCGCCGCAACCAGTATCTGAACCCTGAGTTCACCACCGAATTCGAGGTCGGTCTCGAGGTCGGCTTCCTCAAGGACAGGATCACGTTCGAGGCCGCATACTACCACCAGAAGACCACTGACCAGACAGTGAACGTATCCCTGCCTTACTCCACCGGTGCCGAGTCCCGCTATATCAATGCAGGTACCATGGTCGGCCAGGGAGTCGAACTCGACCTCCGTCTGACCCCTGTACTGGAGTTCGGAGACTTCTACTGGAACGTGTTTGCAAACGCCACTTTCTCGACATCCGAGGTTACAGAACTGTACGGAGACCTGACAGAGCTTGCAATCTACAGCCCTATCTACGCCATCGTAGGACAGGCCTTCCCTTACATCAAGGCCACCGACTTTGTACGTGACCCTGAGGGACGTGTGATAGTTGACCCTGTAAGCGGTCTGCCTACCCTCGGCGACCTGGTGAACATGGGTTGCACCGAGCCCAAGGTGCGTCTGGGTCTGTCGACCGAGTTCGCATGGAAGGGTCTCTCCCTCAACGCTACCTTCGAGTACAGGGGCGGCCACGTGGCCCGCTTCGATGCAGAGAGCGACATGCTGTTCTCCGGTACATCCTATGTATCCGCAATAGCCGGCCGTGAGAGATTCGTATTCCCCAACTCCGTGATAGAGGTCGAGAATCCCGACGGTTCCGTTTCATACGTGGAGAACACCAACATCACCGTGAACTCCGGAGGAAAGGACTTCTGGACCAGTACATACTATTCTGCAGTGGCAGCCCGCGTGGTAAGCGCCAACTCCTGGAAGCTCCGTGAGCTCTCCCTGACCTGGACCCTTCCCCAGCGCTGGATGGACAAGACCAAATTTATCCAGAGTGCAGCCATCTCCCTCGTAGGACGTAACCTCTTCTACTGGGTTCCTGACACCAACATCTGGGGTGACCCTGATATGTGGAGCGGCTCAGGAGTCCGCAACGCTCCCGGTATTGTCAATAGTGCCATGGCAGGCTTCAGGACATTCGGTTTCAACGTCAACATATCATTCTAACACACGTAAGAAATGAAAAAGATACTCATATACACAGTAGCAGCTCTGACTGCAGTCGGGCTATCAGGGTGCAAGGAGTGGCTCGATGTCAACCACGACCCGAACAACGCGACCCCCGACCGCCTTACGGAGGCCATCATGTTGCCTGCGCAGCAATATGCCATGCTGAACAACATGACCAACTCCACCTATGCGTGGTGTCTGTCACACTTCCTGACCAAGTCCGGAGATTTCTCCGGCAACTACACCTTCCTCAGCGGTAATGTTATGCCTCAGAACCTCGACAGCTGGTGGGAGACCTACTACTACATGAACTGGAACCTGAAGACCATGCATGATCTGGCTGTGACAAACGAGGAGCCGGTATATCAGGCGATATCCGAGATTCTGCAGGTCATCAACTTCCAGAGGATGGTGGACATCTGGGGGAATATCCCGTATACTGAGGCTTGCAACCCTGACGAATACATCAATCCCAAGTATGATGATGCAGAGACCATCTATGCTGATCTCATCTCCAGGGCACATGCCGCCGCCGAACTTTTGGAGCAGGCCGAAGATGCTCCCGTAGATCTGGGCTCGGCGGATATAATCTGCAATGGCGATCTGGATACATGGACAAAGCTGGCCTACAGCGTGGAGCTCCGTCTTCTGATGCGTGTATCCAATGTCCAGGATGTCAGAGCCCAGGTCAGTGCTATATATCAGAAATGTCTCTCCCCCGAGGAAAATATAGATGCCAATCCCGGTTATATGGCCGAGACCGACAAGATGAATATCTTCTTCGAATCCTATGGATGGGACAAGAACTCCTCACCTTCGACAAACCTCCGTCAGTACTGTCCTACCACCGTCCTCGTGGATATGCTCAGAGACCACAACGATCCCCGTCTGAGGGTATATGCCGACCCTCGCGAACTTCTCGGCAATGACGAGGAGATAGGTATCACCTATCCTTCGAACCTCGCAACCGAGCGCTACATCGGCATACCTTTCGGACAGCAGAACCCTCCGGGTCTTGAGTATGCATCTACTACCGGTAGAGGAATTCTGGCCGGCGGTTCCGACCTCGCTGAAGGTATGGTCAGGTCTTCGACATTCATGACCGGAGCCGAGGTAGGTTTCCTGCTTGCCGAGGCTGCTCTGAGAGGACTGATCCCCGGAGGTGATGCAGCTGCAAGGGATTATTACGAGAGATCCGTCACATCTGCAATGAAGAGACATGAGGCAGCCATGCAGGAGCCCAGCGAGAATTTCCTCGATTGGCGTAATACGAGTCCTCTGCAGGGTATGCGTGAACCTATTACAGGTACTGTGGAGCAGGAGGCAGCTACTTATCTGGCCCAGAACGACATTTTCATGAACTGGTCCAGAATGACGACCAATGAAGAGAAACTCGGGGCTATCTGCACTCAGAAATGGCTGGCTTTCATGGGCTACAACCCTATGGAGGCATGGTTCGAGCAGAGAAGGACCGATATGCCAACGTTGCCTTCCTCATGTTGGTCTGGAGCCCCGACCTACAATATCTCTCTTTTGCCTTATCCTCAGACAGAAAGAAACCTCAATATGAGCAATATTCCCGAGGCGGACAGGGATATTTTCTCAGCGACAGTGTTCTGGGATATAGTGAATCCTCCAGTTTCTCGGACAGCAGTTTATTAAAAGCCTAAAATGCAACAATCATGAAATCTATTACCAAAATACTACTCTCGATAGCCCTGCCGGTTGTGATGCTGGGGACAACCTCATGCCTCAATGACGAGCCTCTGGTTGACTGGGACCAGATCAAGGACCATTATGTGATTGAGCTTGCTGACAGCGACCACGCACAGTACAGCAACAATACACAGCAGGGAGATGAGGCTGAATTTATGATCATCGTCAACTATACTGCAAGTTATGCATCTGAGGTTACAGAACCTATTGAGGTGCAGCTTGAGGTTGATATGGACACTATTGCAAAAATAAATGAGTCCCGCATTAAAAGGGGAGAGGATCCTTGTTCTATTTTTCCTGCAGCAAGTTATGCAGATCTCCGTCTGAACTCAACCATCCCTGCCGGAGAGAAGAGGGATACCATCTATCTGAATGTAGATGTGGATGAGACTTTCGAAGTCGGCAGGTCTTACGTTCTGCCTCTCAAAATAGCCGGAGCGAGCGACGGTTATCTCATCAGCGGCAACTTCAATTATCTCGACCTTGAGATCAATATGGCCGAGCCCGAGGTAGGAATCGCGTCTGCCGCAAAGGATACCAATGCCGTAAGGAATGTAAAGCCCGGGGACCCTGTAAGTTTCGATATCGAGCTTGCTATCGACTATCCCGTTACCATCAACCAGGATGTTGTGGCTGATCTGCTCATTGACCCTGAACGGGTAGTAATTCTCAGCGCAAGTCTTCCTGATGACTCTACGAAATATGAACTGCTTTCGAGCGCAGACATACCGACTTACTTCACGGTTGATCCCGCTATCTCTATAAAAGAGTACGTGCCTGCAGCCAGTGCCGGTGAGGCCGGGCTTACGGCAGAAGGCGATGAAGGCGGAGACGGTGAGGGAGACACTTCCGATCAGGTCAAGACAACGCCTGTTACGATTAAGACAGGCACGATGAAGACCGCCATCAAAGTGACCGCCAATACGAGCGCGATGCAGCCCGGCAAGAGGTATGTCCTGCCTATCGAGATTCACGATATTGCCACTGACTATTTCATAGCCGGCTCGGATAATATCATTTACCTCGAAGTCTTCATGGCTCCGGAAGAAACAAAAGAATAGAGTCTCTGAAATTTCACTTTTTCATGTACTTAACCTGGAGGCCGCCCCCGATGGAGCGGCCTCTTTTTTAGCGCTTTGTTTTGCATCATTGGATTTTTTCTCTATCTTTGCACCCCCTTATAATAGGGGGATTGCAACAAATTTTAATGTATTAACTTAAAAATCAACACAGTGGACACATTAAGCTACAAAACAGTGTCGGCTAACCCGAACATGATCGAGAAGAAATGGGTAGTGGTTGATGCAACAGACCAGATCGTGGGTCGCCTTGCCTCCAAAGTGGCTATCATGCTGCGCGGTAAGAACAAGGTGTACTATTCTCCGAACATGGACTGCGGCGATTATGTCATCATAATCAATGCCGAGAAAGTCCGTTTCACCGGGAAGAAACTCACCGACAAGGTCTATGTACGTCACACCGGCTATCCCGGAGGCCAGCGTTTCGCTACTCCCAAGGAACTTCTTACTCGCAAGCCGGAAGCCGTAGTGAGGGAGGCCATCCGCAAGATGCTCCCCAAGACCCGTCTGGGCGCCAAGATGTACAGGAACCTTCATGTATACGCAGGTCCCGAGCATCCTCATCAGGCCCAGTCTCCAGTATTAATCAACATTAACGAACAAAAGTAAACAGAGCACATGGAAGTAATCAACGCCCTTGGAAGACGTAAATCAGCTGTCGCTCGCGTTTATGTGACTGCAGGCAAAGGCAACATTACCATTAACGGCCGTACCCTTGAGGAGTACTTCAAGGAGGATACTCTCCGTTATATCGTAAAGCAGCCTCTGAATGTGACCGAGACTCTGGCCGATTATGACATCAACGCCAATCTTGACGGTGGTGGAATCAAAGGTCAGGCCGAGGCACTCCGCCTTGCCATATCCCGCGCACTCTGCGAGATCAACAAGGAGGCCTACCGTCCGGTTCTGAAGTCCAACGGTTTCCTCACCCGCGATGCCCGCGAGGTCGAGAGAAAGAAACCCGGACAGCCCGGTGCACGTAGACGCTTCCAGTTCAGCAAACGTTAGTATTTACGTAAGAACACTAAGATGCACAGCCAGGATTCAAAACGGACAGACCCTTTTACAGGTTACTGCGCGTTTGTCCTGCTGCGGAAAATTTCGAAGACCGGCCGCATGAGCCGACCGCTACTTCAAAATTAACAAAGAGAACTCTTGTATAACACAGAGACAAAATTAACAAAACAATGCCCAGAACAAATTTCCAAGATTTACTTGATGCAGGTGTTCACTTCGGTCACCTGAAGAGAAAATGGAATCCCAAAATGGCTCCCTACATTTTCATGGAGAAGAACGGAATCCATATCATTGACCTGCATAAGACTGTTGTAAAGATAGACGAGGCCGCGAACGTAATGAAGCAGCTCGCACATGCGGGCCGCCGTATCCTTTTCGTGGCTACCAAGAAACAGGCAAAGGACATCGTGGCAGAGTATGCCCAGAGTGTCGGAATGCCTTACGTGACTGAAAGATGGCCTGGTGGAATGCTTACCAACTTCCCCACCATCCGTAAAGCTGTCAAGAAGATGCACACCATCGATGAGATGATGACCAACGGTACTTTCGAGACCCTCGCCAAGAGAGAGCGTCTCCAGATTACCCGTCAGAGGGCCAAGCTCGAGAAAAACCTCGGTTCCATCGCTGACCTCAACCGTCTTCCCGCAGCCCTTTTCGTAGTGGATGTTCAGAAAGAGATGAATGCCGTCAAGGAGGCAAACCGTCTCAATATCCCCGTTATCGCAGTTGTTGATACATGTTGCGATCCCACTCCCATTGATTATGTGATTCCGGGTAATGACGATGCAGCTAAGTCTGTTTCGGCTATCCTCGATGCTCTTTGCGGAGCTATCAAGGAGGGTCTGGAAGAGAGGAAGCTCGAAAAGGACAAGGAAGAAGAGGCCCGTGAGGCTGACAACGCCGCTTCCGGCAAGAAGATGCGTCCCCGCAAGGGTGCCGCTCCCAAGGCTGAGGCCGCTCCCGCAGTAGAGGCCGCACCTGCCGCTGAGGAAGCCCCCGCAGCCGGCCCCGCTGAAGTAAAAGAATAAGTTTAAGGAGGAAAAACAATGGAAATCAAAGCAATAGATGTTCAGAAGCTTCGCAAGATGACCGGAGCCGGTATGATGGACTGCAAAAAGGCCCTCATCGAGGCTAACGGCGATTACGAGAGAGCAAAGGAGATCATCCGCGAGAAAGGTAAGCTCGTGGCTGCCAAGAGGGCTGACCGCGAGACCTCCGAGGGTGCAGTAGTAGCAAAGGTTGACGGCAGCAAGGGAATACTGCTCTGCCTCGGCTGCGAGACAGACTTCGTAGCCAAGAACGAGGAGTTCCAGGCACTTGCAAATGCTATTGCAGACGCAGCCATCAAAGCTATGCCTGCTGACATGGAAGCCCTCAAGGCCTGCACCATTGCAGATGGCCGTACAGTGGAGGCTGCCATCACCGAACAGATAGGCAAGACAGGTGAGAAGCACTCTCTTGTAGCATACGAGAAAGTAGAGGCTCCTTACATCATTTCCTACATCCACACCATCAACGGCAAGCTCGGTGCCATCGTAGGCTTCAACAAGGAAGTTCCCCTCGATCTTGCAAAGGGCGTGGCCATGCAGGTGGCTTCTATGAATCCCGTCGCTGTCAACAAAGAGGCCGTGCCTCAGAATGTGATCGACGAGGAGCTCAAAGTGGCCGTAGAGAAGACCAAGGAAGAACTCGTCAAGAAGGCTGTTGATGCAGCCCTCACCAAGGCCGGAATCAACCCTGCCCACGTAGACAGCGAGGACCACATCCAGTCCAACACTGCCAAAGGCTGGCTCACCCCCGAGCAGGCTGACCAGGCCCGCGAGATCATCAAGACTGTCTCCGCCGAGAAGGCCGCCAACCTCCAGGAGGCCATGGTCAACAACATCGCCAACGGCCGTCTCAACAAGTTCTTCAAGGAGAATACCCTTGAGGAGCAGGAGTACCAGATGGGCGACGGCAAGACCTCTGTAAAGGCAGCTATTGCAGCCGTTGACAAAGAGGCCAAGGTAACCGTCTTCAAGCGCATCTCACTCGTAGACTAAATCACAACCGGCGCTGTCCGGTTCACATATCTGAAAAGCCCGGTATCTGTGCCGGGCTTTTTTACTATCTCCTTTTTGAATTTTCTACATTTGCGTAAATATTTTGCACATGGTAAAAACCGTAATCAATTCAAGGCAGGCGACTTTGATGGCGACTGTATCAGTAATGCTGGTTATGATGCTGATGCTCACCGGATGTGGCGGGACAGCGGCACGTCTTACGACAGAAGAGACTGAACTGGTGATGTCCTCTGACGGGCTGATGAGGGTGTTGCTGGTCACTTCGCGGGAAGACTCGCTGCTGCTGCGGAAACATTGCACGGACCTGACAGCGGAGGATCTTCAGTCGGAGGTCTATGACCGTCTGGCCCGAAGGATGGTGACTACGGTGACGGATTCCACTCAGGACGGGGTGGGGCTGGCGGCTCCCCAGGTCGGACTGAACCGCAGGGTAGTGGCTGTAATGCGTTACGACAAGCCGGGATATCCGTTTGAGGTGTATCCCAATATCCATATCGAGTATTTTTCTGATGAGACGCAGACAGGTCCGGAAGGCTACCTTTCCATTCCGGATTTGGCCGGAGAAGTGGAACGCTCGCAGCGGATAGTCATCCGCTATACCGATCCGGCAACACTGTCATCAGTCCGCGATACGGTGGACGGTTACACTGCGGTCATATTCCAGCACGAAGTCGATCATCTCGAAGGGATTCTGTTTACAGACAGACTTTAATTGGATCAGTAGATTTTTAGTGTGGATTCTTTTAAAGAATTCCCAGAACACTGCAATGCCAACTTTCGCACTTGCTACAGTTTTGCCGTTCAATAGTACAGGCTGCGGGACTTTGGCTCCCGAAAAGGGAGGGGACCCGCCGAAGGTGGGGAGGATCCCGCAGCCTGTACTATTGAACGAGCTCACACAGGTGCATCGAAAACGCTCCAATCCGGTTAACCTTTCGTTCGTCGTGCCCGGGAGCTTTCTGAACAACCGTAATCAGGGACGCACCTGTATTTTGCAATCATCTATGACACAACTATATACAGAAAACCTCTGATCTTTTCCTAAATAGCTTGTAATTAAAGCAGTACAAAAAACCGGGTGTGTTCCTGCCTACAGTTGCTCCCGGTCTCCACACGGTTTTGGTTTCCGTCCATTCCGGTCGGTATTGCCTGGCGAGGCATTACAAGAGTTCGAAAAATGCAGGCCTTTTTCCAATGCCCTCAGAGTCCTTCCACACCGGCACTGAATCCCGGGAAACGCTGCCGTTGTGGTGGACGGTCATCATGGACACCTGCGTCATAGGCCCTCCAGATGCCCTTTCGCTCGCAGGGCATTTCCATACCGACACCGAATCGTGGGAATTGCTGCCATTGTGGTAAATTTTATCAGTGTTTTTAAGTGAGTTTCAGCGTCAATTTCGGAGGGGTTGCCGATAAGAAGCTCTTCTTATTCCGTATTGCAAACTTATTTGCATATCCCCACTAAAAATCTGCTGAGCCCTTTAATTGCCTGGGGATATCTCTACGCTTGAGGATTATAAAAAGCCCCGGCTGCCGGAATGCGGTGGCCGGGGCTTATGTGATGTTCGCTGACGGCGGCTATTTCAGTACGCCGAGCTCCTTGCCGATCTTGGTGAAGGCTGCGACGCATCTGTCGAGGTGCTCCTTCTTGTGGCCGGCGGATACCTGTACGCGGATACGGGCCTGGTCTTTGGGCACTACAGGGTAGTAGAAGCCTGTTACGAAGATACCTTCGTCCTGCAGGCGTGCGGCCATCTCCTGGGACAGCTTGGCATCGTACAGCATTACTGCGCAGATAGCTGACTCGGTGGGCTTGATGTCGAAGCCGGCTGCCTTCATCTTGCTGATGAAGTAGTCGGTGTTCTCGTGCAGGCGGTCCTGGAGTTCGTTGGACTCCTTCATCATGTCGAACATGCGGATACCTGCTGCTGCGATCATGGGAGGAATCGAGTTGGAGAACAGATAAGGTCTCGACCTCTGGCGCAGCATGGCGATGATCTCCTTCTTACCGGTGGTGAATCCGCCTACGGAGCCGCCAAATGCCTTTCCGAGAGTGCCTGTGATGATCTCGATCTGGCCGCGGAGGTTGTAGCGCTCGGTAACGCCGCGTCCGGTCTTGCCTACGACGCCGGCTGAATGCGACTCATCGACCATAACCATGGCGTTGTACTTCTCGGCGAGGGCGTGGATCTTGTCCAGAGGGCATACGTTGCCGTCCATCGAGAACACACCGTCGGTGACGATGATGCGGTGACGCTGGGCCTGGGCTTCCTGGAGGCATTTCTCCAGCTCTGCCATATCAGCGTTGGCATAACGGTATCTCTTGGCCTTGCACAGACGCACGCCGTCGATGATGGAGGCGTGGTTTAGGGAGTCGGAGATAATGGCGTCCTGCTCGTTCAGAAGGGGCTCGAATACACCTCCGTTTGCATCGAAGCAGGCTGCATAGAGGATAGTGTCCTCAGTTCCGAAGAACTCGGCGATCTTGGCCTCGAGGGTCTTCTGCAGGTCACCTGTACCGCAGATGAAACGCACGCTGGCCATTCCGTAGCCGTGTGTGTCGAGAGCTTCCTTGGCGGCGTTTACCAATTCCTTGCTGTCGGCAAGTCCGAGGTAGTTGTTGGCGCAGAAGTTAAGAGCCTTGGTGCCGTCCTGAAGAGTGATTTCGGGACCCTGGGGGGTTACGATAACGCGCTCCTCTTTGTAGAGGCCGGCTTCCCTGATGCTGTTCAGCTCATTCTGAAGATAGGCTTGAAAATCTTTATACATAATATTGGGTTTTTAGAGTAATTTTCTGAATGCAAAAATAATAAAATAGCGGCAGAGTTGTCATCCGCATGAAATAATTCCGGACTTGTAATAAAAATTTGAAAACTCCGGAAGTTTTTTTAGTTTTGCGCCTTGATTATGACAAACAGGGAACAAATACTGAAAAATACGGCCTCCCTTTTTTTAGAGCGTGGCTGCAAGTCGGTGACTATGGACGAGGTGGCTTCGGCCAACGGTATGTCCAAGCGCACTCTCTACGAGCTTTTCCATGACAAGGCGAATTTGCTGCAGGAATGCATCCTTCTGATGCACAGGGATAATGTTACTAAAATGGAAGCGGAACTGGCAAAAGCGGACAATGTCCTCGAGTGGTTTATGCACCATATGGTCAGTAAGGAGGAGAAGCGCATGAGTAATTTTTACGATTTCTTCACGGAAGTGAAGAGGTATTATCCTGAAGTGTTTGTCAATGTGGTTCAGGGTGTGAACCGACGGCACTGCGAACTCCTCGAGAGGATTGTGGAGAGAGGGCAGGGTGAGGGTCTGTTCGTTACGGGTGTTCTGGATGCTCACAGCCTGTCACTCCAGCTGTTTGAGCTTTCGGTTGCAGTGACGGATAAGGCAGTGCGGAACTATCTGGAAATAAAGCATGACCGTTGCGGGGACTACTTGATGTTTTTCCTCGTGCGGGGTATCGCCACGGAAAAGGGCAGGGCCTATATAGACGGATATCTGAAAAACAATAAATCACTGTTACAACAATAAAATGAGAAAATTCTTTAGAATCACGGCAGTTCTGTGCGCCTCCCTCCTCGTCTTGAAGGCAGGGCCGGCCGCTGCGCAGACAGAGACAGGGGGAGCGCCCCGGGCTATCCAGGAGGAGGACACCACTGTCCTGCATTTCACCCTGGACGAGGCGATGAGCTATGCTCTGGAGCACAACTGGGACCTGCAGAACTCCTCCTTGGCAGTCCGTCAGGCCGAAGCGGACCGCTGGGCGGCTATAGCAGGCATGCTGCCCCAGGTCAACGGGACACTCGACTATTCAAACTATATGGGTTATGAAATGGCTTTCGGAGGCACAGGCCTTTCCATTGCCATGCCGCCATACGGCTCGATAGGAGTGAATGCCTCGATGGCCGTGAGCGGGGCGCAGATCGTCAGTGCCCTCATCGGCAAACTCTCGATAGAGATGTCCGACGTGACCTACCGCCAGTCGCAGCAGGAGGTGGCCGAGCAGGTGCGGCTCCTGTATTTTTCCGTCCTGGTGAGCCGGCAGACCATCGATCTGCTGGAAAATAATCTGGAGACAGTGCGCAGACTTCACGCCTTCTCCCAGAAATCGGTGGAGGCCGGAGTGGCCGAGCAGGTGGACGCTGACCAGATCATGGTGCAGGTGGCTACTCTCGAGACTTCGATCAACGAGGCACGCCGCGGACTGGAGATGGTCTACAACTCCATGCGCCTGCAGATGAACATCGGATTCGACAAGGAGATAGTCCTGACCCAGACCCTCGACGAGCTGATGGACGTGGAGCACTCGCTGGACCTGCTCTACGATGACTTCATCCTCGAGAACAACTTCTCCTACCAGCTGGCCCTCAAGAGTGCGGACCTTTACCGTCAGCAGAAGAACCTCGCCGGATGGGCCTACGGACCTACCCTCAGCGCATTTTACCAGTACACGGGCAGGAAGTATTTCTCCGACGAGATGACCATGAACATGACACCTCCGAATATGGTAGGACTGACCCTGTCGATTCCCATTTTCTCCTCGGGCAGGAATTTCACCTCCTTCCAGAAGGCAAAGCTCGAATACCAGAAGCAGCTGAATACATTGGAAAGCACGGAGATGGCCCTGAACATCCAGCACCGCCAGCTAAAGTACAACCTCTCTTCCGCCTACGAGCGCTACCTGACCCAGAAGAAGAACGTGGAGGTATCGCAGAGCGTATTTGACAATATCAGCAAGAAATACGAGTTCGGTTACTCGTCGAGTCTCGACGTTACCAACTCGGCGACTACCCTCATATCCGCCCAGAGCACCTACGTGCAGGCGGCACTGGATTATGTGACGGCACAGATCGAACTGGAGAAACTCCTGAACAAGAATACTTACGGACAAACAGAAGCAGAAAAATAAATCATCATGAAATTCAAAGCAATAGCATCAATTCTTGCCTCGGCAGCCCTTCTGGCCGGCTGCGGTGGCGGCAACACCGGCGATATGGCCCAGGAAAGAGTGGAGCAGGTGAGGACCTCCCCCCTCGCATACGAGGAGGTGTCGAGACAGATCGAGCTCTCTACCACCCTGCAGGGTTATGACCAGATGAACATATCCCCCTCGCTGACGGGCCTTATCGAGAAGATATACGTAGAGGTGGGTGACCGCGTGCGCAAGGGTGACACACTGGTGCGGATGGACCAGAACCAGCTCAACACCACCCGGATAGCATTTGCAAACCTCCAGATAGAGATGAACCGCGTGCAGATGCTCATAGAAAGTGAGGCCATCTCACAGCAGGTCTACGACCAGACCAAGCTGAGCTACGACCAGACGCAGGAGACCCTCCGTTTCCTGGAGGAGAACACCTTCGTAAGGGCGCAGTTCGACGGAGTCATCTCGGCCAAGAACTACGAGGACGGGGAGCTCTACAGCGGGGCCCAGCCCATCCTCCAGCTGACCAAAATCAATGAACTGAAGGCGTACATCAATGTGCCGGAGACGTATTATCCTTTAGTGAAGAAGGGAATGAGGGTCAATGTCTACTCGGACATATATCCCGATAGGGCCTTCCCTGCCTCTATCGAGATAGTCTATCCCACGATTGATCCTGCCTCCCATACATTTACCCTCAAGCTCAGGATTCCGAACTCCTCGGAACTCATCCGTCCGGGCATGTACGTGAGCACGGTGCTCGATCTGGGCCGGACCGAAGCCCTCGTGGTGCCCTACCAGGCGGTTCTCAGGCTTATCGGTTCCAACGACCGCTATGTCTTCGTGGATGAAGGCGGAGTGGCAAAAAGGGTTTTCGTGGATATAGGGGAGCGTCACGACCAGACCATCGAGATATCGAGTGACAGCCTCAAGGTAGGCGATCCTATCGTCACCACAGGCCAGGCCAAGCTCGTGGACGGAGTGAAACTGAATGTGGTAAAATAATTCCCCTCAGCCATGAGTATATACAAATCAGCGATCAACCGTCCGGTGACGACCCTCCTGGTGTTTGTCGCCGTGATAGTGATAGGTATCTTCTCGTTCCTGAGGCTGCCTATCGACCAGTTCCCGGAGATGGACCCGCCGTACATTTCCGTGCTGACCGTCTATCCGGGAGCCAGTGCCTCCGAGATAGAGACCAACGTTACGAAAATCATAGAGAACAACCTCAACTCCGTCGACTACCTCAAGGAGATAACCTCCACCACCAAGGACAACATCTCCGTGGTGATGCTCGAGCTGGAGTGGGGAACGGACCTGGACGAGATTATCAACGATGTCCGGTCCTATATCGACATGGTGACGGACGAGCTGCCCGACGGCTGTACCAACCCGTTCATCTTCAAGTTCAGTACCAGTTCCATGCCTATTCTCCAGTACTCGATTACGGCCGACGAGAGCTATCCGGGACTGGACAAGCTGCTCAATGACGAGATTATCCCGCAGCTCAGCATGGTGAACGGTATCGGAAACCTTACCCTTTCAGGCTCCCCGGAGCGTTATGTGTACGTGGATATCGACCAGCAGAAGCTGGATGCCTATGGAATCCCCCTCGAGACCGTAGGAAGTGCGATTGCCGCCAACAACCTCAACCTCTCCTCCGGTACCGTCAAGATGAACAAGGAGCAGTACCAGCTGGAGGTACGTAGCGAGTACGTCGAGAGTTCCGAGATCAATGACATAGTAGTGACTGTGACCCCGGAGGGCCGGCAGGTCTTCGTGCGGGACCTGGCCACCGTGCGTGATACCATAAAGGACCTCAGCCTCGACGAGAAGACCAACGGCCGCGAGAGCGTCCGTCTCATGGTGACCAAACAGACAGGCGCAAATACGGTACAGATCTGCCAGGATCTCGAGAAGGAACTGGCCAAGATAGAGAAGACCCTGCCGCGGGATATCAAGATAGAGACCATCTACGATTCTTCGGAAGATATCCAGAACTCCATCAGTTCGCTTGAGGAGTCCATTCTGTACGCACTGCTCTTTGTGGTGCTGGTGGTGCTCTTTTTCCTCGGGGAGTGGCGTTCGACCCTCATTATTTCCCTGACGATTCCTATATCCCTGATTGTGGCCTTCATCTACCTGATGCTGGCGGACAGCTCGCTGAACATCATATCGCTCAGCTCCCTGACCGTGGCCATCGGTATGGTGGTGGACGATGCCATAGTGGTGCTCGAGAATATCACCAAGCATATTGAGAGAGGCTCGTCGCCGAGAGAGGCGTCCATCTATGCGACCAACGAGGTGTGGGTGTCCGTCATCGCCACTACACTCGTGATAGTGGTGGTGTTCGTGCCTCTGACGATGCTTACAGGCATGGCAGGCATCATGTTCAAGGAACTCGGCTGGCTGGTGACCATCATGGTATGTACTTCCACGGTAGTGGCCATCACCCTTACTCCCATGCTCTGTTCCAAGCTGCTGAAGGCCCGTCCCGTGCGTATCAACGAGAGGGGAGTCATCGAGAACATTCCGCCCAAGCGCAACTTCTACCAGAGGTTCGTGATCCCTGTACTCGACGCGTTGGACCGTGCCTATGCCCGTCTGTTGCGCTGGTGCCTGAACCACAAGGCTATAACATTAGGAGCGATTGTCCTGTTCTTCTTCGCCTCCATCACTCCTTTCCTGATGGGCAAGATCGGAACCGACTTTATACAGGAGACCGACAACGGCCGTCTCTCCGTGTCCATTGAGCTGGCTACAGGCTACCGTATCGAGGAGACCGCCAAAATGGCCCGTCACATCGAAAGCCGTTTCTATGAGCTGGTGCCCGAGATAAGGCTTATTTCTACTTCTGCGGGTACTACCGACGACGACGGTGTCTCGGCCATGTTCTCCACCACCATGAACAACACCATGTCCATGACCGTGGTCTGCAACAAGAAGAACGAGCGCGAGCGTTCCATCTTCGAGATAGCCGAGGTACTGCGTCAGGAACTGGCCTCCTATCCGGAGATTATCGACTACCAGTGCGATGTCTCCAGCTTCATGGGCAGCTCTTCGTCCACAGTCGATGTGGAGATCTACGGCTACAGCTTCGATGAGACAAACGCGTTCGCCCAGGAGGTCCGCAACGCCATCCGCGACAATGTGCCCGGAGCCCGCGACATCGACATCAGCCGCGAGAAGGACCGTCCCGAGATCAAGATCAACCTTGACAAGGAGAAACTGGCCTACCACGGACTCAATTCCTCTACAGTCTCCACCTATGTCCGCAACCGTGTCAACGGCATGGCCTCCGGATTCCTCAAGGAGGACGGAGACGAGTACGACATAGTAGTGCGCCTGCAGGAGGAGGACCGCAACTCCATCACCGATATCGAGGACATGACCATTCCCACCGCCACCGGTGCCATGATCAAGATCAAGGAGCTCGGCAAGATAGAGGAGTACTTCGCCCCGCCCACCATCGAGCGCAAGAGCCGCCAGAGGATAGTGACTATCTCCGTTACCCCTTACGAGACTTCCATGGGTGAGCTGGCGGCAGGTATACAGCAGACCATCGACCGGATGGGAGTGCCGAGCGGCATTACCGTCAGACTGGCCGGTAACTATGAGGACCAGCAGGATACTTTCCAGGACCTGCTCCTCCTTTTAGCCCTGATCGTGCTGCTGATATACATCGTGCTTGCCTCCCAGTTCGAGTCCTTCGTCAAGCCGGTGATGATCATGACTGCAGTGCCTTTCGCTCTTTCCGGCGTGGTGCTTGCCCTCTGGATCACAGGCACGACCCTCGATATGATCGGCTCCCTCGGATTCATCATGCTGGTGGGTATCGCGACCAAGAACGCCATCGTGCTGGTGGACTACACCAACCTGATGCGCGACCGTGGCTACGAGCTCAACGAGGCCATTGCCCTTTCAGGCGCCTCCCGTCTGCGTCCCGTGCTCATGACCGCCATCACCACCTTCCTCGGCATGCTGCCTATGGCTTTGAGCCAGGGTGAGGGCGCCGAGATGTGGAAGCCCATGGGCATCGTCGTCATCGGCGGACTTCTTGTCGCCACTGTGGTGACCCTTGTGGTGGTGCCCGTCTTCTACGCCCTGCTCTCCCGTCACGGCGAGAGGGATAAGGACCGTAAGACCCGTTCACAGTTTATTTTCATGCAGTTGTCTCCCAATCCGGAGGGTGACGACCCCGAAGACCGTAAAAAACTACAGTAGATATGAAATGTGTTTTTATAGTTTATAATCAGGCAAATACTGAAAGGGTAGAGTTCATGCTCGATGAGCTTGGAATCCGCGGCTTCACCTTCTTCGAACAGGTCCAGGGCCGCGGCAGCCGGGACGGTGAGCCCCGCCGCGGCACGCACACCTGGCCTGAGATGAATTCCGCCATGATGACGGTCGTAGATGACGACCGCGTCGAGGAGCTGCTGCAGACTGTGCGCAAGCTCGATAACCGCAACCGCGAGGTAGGCGTAAGGGCTTTCGTATGGAATATAGAGCGGACAGTGTGATTTTTTGAATACAATTTTTGATTTTGTATATCTTTGCGCCTTCATTGAGATACCATTGAAACAGAGATGGAGAGCATAAAGGAAATCTACAAGATAGGAAAGGGCCCCTCGAGCAGTCATACGATGGGCCCCAAAAAAGCGGCGGAGATGTTCAAGGGAATGTATCCCGGGGCATCTTCGTTTACTGTTACCCTGTACGGCAGCCTGGCCGCGACAGGCAAGGGGCACATGACCGACGTGGCGCTCATAGAGGCCCTCAAGGATGAGCGGAGTCCCCGGGTGGACATCGTCTGGAAGCCGGACGTCTTCCTCCCCCAGCATCCCAACGGCATGAACTTCCAGGCCTTCGACTCCGAGGGACACCTCATGGGCGAGAAGACGCTGTTCAGCATAGGCGGAGGCGATATAAGCGAGGACGGAAAGCGCCAGCCCGAGAAAAGTATCTATCCCTACAACAAGATGAAGGATATTCTGGACTGGTGCAACAAGTACAATTCCTATTTCTGGGAGTATGTGGCCCAGCACGAGGATCCGGATATCTGGGACTTTCTCTACGAGCGCTGGGTGGTGATGAAAAAGGCCATCGAGGACGGCCTGGACCACGAGGGCGTCCTGCCCGGGGGACTGAATGTACGCCGCAAGGCCTATTCGTATTACCAGCATGCCATGAGCTATCAGAATACCATGCAGCGCCGCGGCCTTCTTTTTTCCTATGCCCTTGCGGTGTCGGAGGAGAATGCCGCCGGAGGTACGATAGTTACAGCTCCCACCTGCGGCTCGTGCGGAGTGCTGCCTGCAGTTCTGTATCTTATCCACACCCAGTATAATGTGACCGAGAAAAAAATCATCAATGCAATGGCTACAGCAGGCCTTTTCGGCTCTGTCATCAAGGCCAACGCCTCTATCTCGGGAGCTGAGGTGGGATGTCAGGGAGAGGTGGGCAGTGCCTGTGCCATGGCCTGTGCAGCCGCCACCCGCCTTTTCGGGGGAACCCCTCCCCAGATAGAGTGTGCCGCAGCTATGGGCATGGAGCATTTTCTCGGCCTTACCTGTGATCCGGTATGCGGTCTGGTCCAGATTCCATGTATAGAGCGCAATGCCTTTGCCGCCGCAAGGGTGATGGACTGCACCCAGTATTCCCTGATGTCCGACGGAAGTCACATTGTGCCGTTCGATACAGTAATAGAGGCGATGAAGCGTACGGGACACGATCTGCCCAACCTCTACAAGGAGACATCGGAGGGCGGATTGGCCTACTTGGTTAAAAAGAATCAATAAATTTAGTATATTCGCGGGATGAAGCGTTTCGGACAGACAATATCGGCTTTGGTGCTGGCTGTACTTTGTACCGCAGTGCCCCTCTCCGCTCAGGACGGGGGATCCTCTTTCTTCAAGTTCGGAGTCAAGGGAGGTATCAACTTCACCTCTCTCAGCCGTTTTGAGCTCGGATATATTTCCGAGTCCGTGAATAATTACACGGGCTTCAATGCAGGAGTGGCCTTCAGCTTCGACCTTCCCGTGCAGGGCATGACCATACAGCCGGAACTGAACTATGTCTCAAAGGGGGCGGTCTACCGCGGTCCTGAAGACATCTGGCTCCGTACGGACTTTATCGAACTGCCTGTGAACCTGCAGGTAGGTCTGGATCTTATCCTTCTGCGTCCTTATCTTATGCTGTCTCCCTATATCGGCTATGCCGTGCTGAAGCAGCCGGATGCAGTGCAGTGGTCCGGAATCAACCGTTTCCAGTATGGAATCGGTATCGGTGGCGGAGTTGATTTCTGGAGGTTCCAGCTTCAGGTCAGGTACAACTGGAATTTCGGCCAGTTGGCCCGCAATCTGCCGGAGTCCCTGTCAGGATCCGAGACAGGCTTCCAGATACAGCCTACCGGACCTGTGCGCATGGGCAACTACCGCGGCCTGGAAGTGAATTTAGTGTTTTTCTTTTAAATAATAAAATTATGTTAGCAATTAATGATTCTAATTTCGAGGAAATGGTAATCAAGTCCCAGATACCCGTCCTTCTGGATTTCTGGGCACCATGGTGCGGTCCTTGCCGCATGATCTCCCCTATCGTAGAGGAGCTTGCCAAAGAGTATGAGGGCAAATGGCTCATCGCGAAGTGCAACGTGGACGAGTCCACAGACATTCCCATGAAGTTCGGCATCCGCAACATCCCGACCCTGCTGTTCTTCAAGGACGGTGTCATGAAGGACAAGATGGTAGGCTCCACCACCAAGAGCGCCATCGTAAGCAAAATGCAGTCTGTAGAGTAATCAAGTGTCATGAAAAAGATTTTCCCGATCCTGCTCCTTGCTTTCCTGACAGCAGCTGTGCCGGCCAACGCTCAGCCAGGCAAGGACTTTTTCAACCTCGGCGTCAAAGCCGGACTGAACTTCTCCAACATGTCTCAGCCCAGCGATGCGTTCAGGAACGGATTTCTGAGAACATACACAGGGTTTAATGCCGGTATCGTATTCAATTTCAATCTTCCTTTAGGATTTGAACTCAATCCCGAACTGCAGTACGTCCAGTCCGGCTATATGTTGAACAGTTCGAACCGCTTTTCCTCAGGAGCATTCCGCATACCTATAAACCTGCAGTGGGGTTTCCGTTTCTTCGACCTGATCAAGCCCTATGTCGTATTCTCTCCCTATTTCGGAGGGGTCCTCTTCGGCAAGCAGACGGTCCTTGCGGGTGAAAGCAAGACGATTACAAAGTACAATGACGAGCTCAACCGTTTCCAGTACGGTATCGGTATAGGAGCCGGAGTGTATGTCTGGCGTTTTCAGCTGGCCTTCAAATGGAACTGGGACCTCAACCCCATATTCGACTACGGGGACAGGATGAATGCCTTGCTGGAGGCTTTGGGTGTGAGCCAGCGCTCAAAGTTCAACGGAGGAGAACTTTCACTCACTTATTTCTTTTAATATCCTACAATGACTCTCACAGAAGATATCCGGAGTACAATCGTTCCCGAGTGGGAAGGTTTCGAGAAAATCCTCTCGGCTGCCCTGGCTTCACGCAGCAACCTTCTCAACAAGATCAACTCCTATCTCCTGGATACTTCCGGCAAACAGCTCAGACCGCTGCTGGCCCTCGTCACCGCGAAGGCCTGCAGCGGTTCTATTAACCAGAAAGCCATTGCGTGTGCCGCCGTATCCGAACTCATCCACACCGCGACGCTGCTTCATGACGATGTGGTGGACGGCAGCGATTACCGTCGTGGCAAACTGACCGTGCGCAGGCTTTTTTCATCCGGTGCCTCCCTTCTTTTGGGGGATTACTGGCTGACAAAGGCCATTCACCTTCTCATTTCCTACGGTTGCCCGTACGAGGTGCTCGGAGCATATTCCAAGGCAATCGAGGAACTTGCAGAAGGCGAGATAATCCAGATGGAACTGGCAGACAGCCTTTCGGCTACTGAAGAAGACTACATGCAGGTTATCAGGCGCAAGACGGCCTCTCTTTTCATAGCGTCAGTCAAAGGGCCGGCGATTGTTTCAGGGGCTTCCGGGGAGGTGGTCTCATCCATGGAGCAGTATGCCTGCTGGCTCGGATGCAGTTTCCAGATCCGGGATGATATCCTGGACTACCGTCCGACATCTGAGACAGGCAAGGACAGCGACTCCGACATCATGGAACGTAAGATTACCATGCCGCTTCTGTGTGCGATGCGCAATGCCCCCCCCGAGGAGGAGCAGCGTATCCGCCGGAGAATGCACGATATCACCTGTGATCCGGCGAAAGTCGGGCAGGACAGGGAAGTTGCAGCCGAGATCCGTGAGTTTGTCCTTGAACACGGCGGTCTCGAATCGGCTGCGACCGTACTCCGGGACTATGTGTACAAGGCGCAGGGCTGTCTCTCAGTTCTCGCCCCTTCCCGCAGCCGGGACAATCTTATGGCTGTCGCCGGGTATGTGGGAGGGATTTAATTTCCATTTTGCATAAGTTATGGCTTTCCCTTCAGACAGGAACATCTGTTCGTAGAATGTCTGGATGGAAAGCAATGGTTCCCTCTCCACGAGGCCTGAGCCGTAGATGTCGTTGTCTGCTTCGAGCAGGGTATGGCCTCCCTCACGTATGACTTCAAGAGTGGATTCATGCAGCAGCTGGCTGTCTGTCTTGAGGTGTATGATGCCGTCCGGCCTGAGGAAGTGTGAATATCTTTCTAAAAATATGGGACTGGACAGCCGTTTGTTCGGCTTTTTGGGCTGCGGGTCGGAGAAAGTCAGCCAGATCTCCGATACTTCGGACGGCCCGAAGAGCGAGTCTATGAAGTCTATCCTTGTACGTAGAAATGCCACGTTGGGCAGAGAGTGCCCGGTTGCATACTTGGCCCCTTTCCATAGGCGGGCACCCTTGATGTCCACGCCTATGTAGTTGTTCTGGGGAAAGCGCTCCGCAAGGGCGATGGTGTATTCTCCTTTTCCGCATCCTAATTCGAGTATGATAGGATGGCTGTTGCCGAATATTTCGGCACCCCATCTTCCCTTTAGCGGATGGTCTTTGTGCATGACCTCATCCATGCGGGGCTGGATAAGGCATTTGAACTCTTCGTTTTCCTTGAATTTCCTGATTTTATCTTTTCCCATAATCTTGCTGTCCTTCTTTCGTGTACGGTATTCTGTCAAGTATGTAGCCGGCTCCGAGTACCCCTTCAGGTTTTCCTCTCAGGGCAATTTCCATCTTCCATGATCCCCTTTCTTCCGGAATGATTCCGCTGCGGTACACCCAGCTGATATCGTAGTAGGAAGTGGTCCCGGCTATCCTGATGAGGCTGTCTGACGGGTTGGAGCGCAGGTGACTGCGGATTCCGTAGTAGTCTGAGGGCAGGACCGCCGTTTCGCGGCCGCGAATTCCCGAAGGGGAGATGACTGTGATGTCCATTGTGACCGATTCCGGTCCTTTGCCCTTGATGAACCGGGCCATCAGGCTCAGGTTGTAGGAGCAGGTAGAGTCGGACATGTCGAGGGGCAGGGTTATCTTCATGCCGTTCTCCTCGGAGAATTCCGCAAAGCCGGAGTCAGGGACCGGTGTGACGGTACATGATGTTAATACTGCGCACAGCACTGCGGCTGTCAGACAATGTAGCGCTGTGGACCGGGTCATTGCTTGTCGGAGGATTTGCCGTCGGGCCTTGCCGGTCTTTTTTTCCTTTTCTTTTTCCTGCCTTTCTTGTCGAAGCGGTCAATGCTGTCGTCGCCGATGGAGGAGACGAAATCCATGGCTTCCTCCTTCCCGTCCTCCTTTAGCAGTGTGGCCGGCTTGATCCCCTTGTGGTTGGCAGCCTTGATCCGGCGGACTTCCTCAGTGGTCAGGGGCATCATCTTGGACATGTTGCCCTCCTCGTAGGAGAACCACATTATGCCCTTCAGGATGTCGGTCTTGACCAGCCATGCAGGACCGTCCTGGAATTCGAGCGGAGCGTTGACGACAGGAGTATTGTTGTGGGCATCCACGTAGACAGGAACTTCGTAGTTGATACAGCATTTCAGTTTGCCGCACTGTCCGGCCAGTTTCTGGGGGTTGAGGGAAAGGTCCTGGCAACGGGCAGCCTGTGTGGAAATGGACTGGAAGTTGGAGATGTACTTGGAGCAGCACAGAGATCTTCCGCAGACTCCGAGACCTCCGATCAGCCCGGCTTCCTGGCGGGCGCCTATCTGCTTCATCTCTATCCTTATCCTGAATTCTTCCGCGAATACCTTGATGAGCTGGCGGAAGTCTACCCTTTCGTCGGCGATATAGTAAAAAATGGCCTTTGAACCGTCACCCTGGAATTCCACGTCTCCGATTTTCATGTCAAGCCCCAGGTCGGCGGCAATCTGACGGGCACGGATCATTGTGCTGTTCTCGCGGGCAATGGCCTCCTGCCATTTCTCGAGGTCGAGGGGCCTTGCCTTGCGGTATATCTTGCGTATTTCCTTTGTCTCCATGTCGAAGTGGTTGCGCAGCATCTGCCGTCCGACAATAGGACCTTCGAGAGTGATGATGCCCACATCGTGGCCTGTGACGGCTTCCACCACCACCAGGTCCCCTATTTTCAGAAGCTGGCGGGAAGTGTTCTCATAAAAGCCTTTCCTGGTGTTTTTAAAGCGGACTTCGAAAATGTTGTTGAATTTCGGATCGTTGATGCCGCCGAGCCAGTTGAAGTCGTGGAGCTTGCAGCATCCGTGGTGGTATTCGCACAGCAGCTCCCCGTTGTCGGTCCTCTCGGTAGTGCAGCCGCGGGAGCAGTCGTATATTATATTTTTTTCTTCCATAATATCCATAAATTACAAAGATAAATATTTATCTTTGAATTCGGATATGCAATTCAAAGAAGTATTAGGAAACAAGGATCTCATCCGTCGTCTCATACGGATGGCGGACAGTTCCCGCACGGGGCATTCCCTGATGTTCGTGGAACAGGACGGCTATGGGGCACTGCCGCTTGCCATGGCTTTCATTCAGTATATGATGTGCCGCGACCGTCGCGAAGGCGAGGACTCATGCGGAGTCTGTCCGGCTTGCCGGAAGATAGGGGAGATGATGCATCCCGACCTGCATTTTGCATTTCCTGTCAGTGCCGCAGCCGGCAGTTCCTCAAAAAAGCCACTCAGTTCTTCCTTCCTGCAGCAGTGGCGGGAGCTGTACAAGGAGAATCCCTATTTCACGGAGGCTGAGCTTTACAGCCGTCTCGGCATAGACGGCAAGGCCGGGGTGATCAGTGTGGCTGAGGCCCGTGGGATATTGGACGCGCTGAGTCTGAAGGCCTATGAGGGGTACAACAAATATATGCTCATCTGGCTGCCTGAACGGATGAATGCGGAAGCTTCCAACCGTCTTCTGAAGATAGTGGAGGAGCCCATGCCGGATACATATTTCATATTCATTACCCATGCCCCTGAGAAAGTCATCCCTACCATCCGCTCCCGCTCCCAGATGATACGCCTTTATCCGGTCGCCGGGCAGGAACTGGCGCCTTTCATCGTCTCCCGTGCCGGAGTGACTCTCCAGGAGGCGCAGGTCTATGCGAGGACCTCGGGAGGGAGCCCAGGGCTTGCCATCGGCATGGCACTTCAGGGGTCCGCCGCCGCATCTTATCTGCCAGTCGTTTCCGCTATGCTCGGAGCCGTAGCCGGCGCTGATCTGGCCGGTCTGCTCGGGAGCAGTGAGGCCGTGCTGTCTCTCGGACGGGAAAGGCAGAAGGACTTCTGTGTGTATATGGAGGATTTTATCCGCAAGGTGATGATGATACGCAGGGGACTCCCTTCCATTGCGGATACTCTTCCTTCGGAGAGTGCGGAGGCGGCACGTTTCGCGTCAGTGCTCAGGGACAGTTTTTATGAGAGGGCTTTCAAGGCGCTGGAGGAGGCAAGGATATCCGTTGAGGCAAATGTCAATTCCAAGATGGTGTTCTGCAATCTGGCGAATGTTCTGTATGCAATAAACAATTTTTGAGATATGATATTCTATTTTACCGGAACAGGCAATTCGCTCTGGGTTGCAAGGCAGCTCGGCAATGCCTTCGGCGAGGAGCCGGTATCAGTTACGGATGAACTGAGAAAACATCCGGATGGGGACTGCACGTATGAAATAGGAAAGGAGGGACATCTGATACTGGTCTTTCCTGTACATTCGTGGGGACCTGCCGTGATGATGCTGCGTTTTGTGGAGCGGCTTACTCTGACCGGATATTCCAGGCAGTCCATATATGCGGTGTGTACCTGCGGTGACACTTGCGGAGAGACTGACAGGATCATAGGCAGGGCCCTTGCACGCAGGGGACTGCACCTGAGTGCATGCTGGTCAGTGCGTATGCCCAACAACTACATTCTGATGAAAGGCTTTGGCGTGGACAGTGACGAGGTCAGGGAAATGAAACTGCATACTGCTCCCGACGAAGTCAGGTCGGTGGTGGATGACATAAGCGGTCTGAAGCCATGCCGCAAATATATTGTTGGTACATATCCTGCTTTCAAGAGCAGGGTGATCAATCCGCTTTTCCGCCGTTTTGTGGCGGGGCCGGGCAGCAGGACGGAATTTCATGTCAATGATGACTGCATCGGATGCGGTCTGTGTGCAGACAGCTGTCCTACGGGTACGGTTACCATGCAGGATGGACGGCCGGTGTGGGGGAGGGGGTGTGTGCAGTGTACGGCATGCATCAACCGATGCCCCGTCCGTGCCATCGACTGGGGTAAAATCACACAGGAACAGGGGCGCTATCACCATCCGTCGTATTAGGGCATCGGTTGATGTTGTCTGACCCCACCCAAACCCTCCCTCAGGGAGGGCTTAGTCGCGAAGCTCCGGGATGCCCCGTCCGTGCCATCGACTGGGGTAAAATCACGCAGGAACAGGGGCGCTATCACCATCCGTCGTATTAGCAAGGGCATCGGTTGATGTTGTCTGAAGGTGCCGACAAAAGTGGTGTTTCATCGTCACCTTCCGGCACTCGCACAGCTGGGCAGCCGTTAAATTCCGTGTTCCAGGTTGTCACTATGCATTTTTGCGGATAGCCATTTTACGGGTTGGCTGGTTTGATCACCATCTCGCACCGGAAGCAGTCGAAGGTGGCCATGACGGGTCTGCCGTTGTTGACCAGATAAAGCGGAGACGCTTTCCTGACCCTGTTCCCTGATTGTTTGGGACAGATGCCCATCTCGTAGCGCAGACAGTATTTGCAGCGCATGAGCTCCACACGGCCCGAGCCGTCCAGTTCGTAGGCCGGAGCAGCCTCAATCCCTACGGCAGCATATACTTCTTTTGCAAGACTGTTGGCGCAGTTGAGCTGGGTGACTTGCTCCGGCCGCACCAGTCTGCTGTGGTCTATTTTTTCCCAGGGGATGCTCTCAGTCATGTCGGCCTCTTCGCGGGCGGTGTCCATCCTGTCGTAAAGCATGTCTTCCAGTTCTACGGCCATCTCCCGTCTCAGGGCGTTGGCAGCGGACGATGGCAGGAAGGGCAGGAGACCGTCTTCAGGCAGTCCGGTCAGGGTAAAAGTGAAAAGTCCGCTTTTCCGCGACAGGGAAGCTTTGAGCCCGGCTTCGGCCTTGGCTCTTTCCCTGGCCGGCTCTGCGTTGAAATGTCTTTGCAGCTCCAGTCCTTCGACAGTGGAGGCCCGGAGAACCCATCCTCCTTCTTCTGCGCAGGACAGGGTCAGTTCCGCCGGTATCAGTCTTGACGGAAGGTTGTGGTTGAGGCTGCTTTCCATCTCCTGGTTGAAACTGCGGAAGATCTCCCTTCCCTTGACGAGTCTGGCCGATGTCTCTTCCGGCATCAGGCAGCTTATCTCGCAGCCGTTTTTCACGCTGTTCGCGCGCATACCGTATATTTTCCCCTTTCGTCCTATAAAGCACAGGCCGTCCCCGTTGCTGACGGGGGTGCTGAGTTCAGGGTACAGGCTCAGCCGGAATACGGTGGTGCCGTTGCCGGAAGAGAGGATGTCCGAAACCCTGCCGACCGGCTCCCCGATGCCTTTGGCGTAGTCCCGCGAGTTCCATTTTCCCCGCTTGCCGTCTATGAAGTAGCTGGTATAGCCCCTGTTGAAGGTAGCTGTGGGGTTTGGGGTGAATCCTCCTTCGGGAGTGCCCCAGGAACTGCGGGTGTAGCGGCCGCCGCTGTTCTTCACTATGCTGTCGAGGGCATCGCTGTAGGCCCGGACGATATTCCGTACGTAGGAGATGTTCTTCAGGCGTCCCTCGATCTTGAAGGAGGTGGCTCCGGCTCCGGCCAGCTGCTCCAGTCTGTCCAGCAGCGAGAGGTCCTTGAGGGAGAGGACGGCCTTGTTGGGCAGCAGCACTTTGCCGGAGGCGTCCTGCACGTCGTACAGGGACCGGCAGGCCTGGATGCAGCTTCCTCGGTTGGCGCTGCGTCCGGTCAGATACTGGCTCAGGTAGCACTGGCCGCTGTAGCACACGCAGAGGGCTCCGTGGATGAAGCATTCCAGCTCGCATTCCGGCACGGCTTCGGCTATTCCGCGTATCTGCTCCAGGCTGAGTTCTCTGGCCAGCACCAGTTTGCGGAATCCTAAGGATGCGAGCCAGCGGGCCTGTTCTGGAGTGCGGATATTGCACTGGGTGGATGCGTGCAGTTCAATGGGCGGGATGCTCATTTTCAGGATGCCCAGGTCCTGGATGATGAGGGCGTCGCATCCGGCCTCCACGGCGCCGAATACGCACTGTCTGGCCTTTTCCAGCTCCTCTTCGTAGATAATCGTGTTGAGGGTAAGATATACCTTTGCCCCGAAACGGTGGGCATAGTCGGTGAGAAGGGCGATATCCCCGAAGGGGTTTCCCGCCGCTTCACGTGCTCCGAAATCCGGTCCTGCGATATACACAGCATCGGCACCGCAGTCGATGGCCGCGATGCCGATGTCTTTATTCCGTGCCGGAGCAAGAAGCTCTAAGGCTACTGGCATTTAAGTTCGTTGTTGATTTTGTGCTTTGCGTACTCGGCGAACTGAGGGTTGTTCAGGATGGCCTTGTAGTTGACGCATGCGTTGGCTTTGTCGCCTTTTGCCTCGTAAGCTGTGGCGAGCTGATATTTGATCTGGTCAGCATTCCTGGCGTTGGGGGATGCTGTCAGGAAACCTTCGAAGTTGTTGATGGCTGCGTCATAGTTCTTGAGCTGGAGTGCGGCTGTTCCGGCTATCTGCATTGCTGTGGGGGTGGGAAGGATCTCGAGGGATTTGACGGCATTGTCGTATGCTCCCTGGTAGTCCTTGCTCTTGAGCACCTCGGCAGCCTTGCTGAGATAGATGGTGGACATCTCCTTGTCTGCGGCTTTCTGCTGGCCAAGTTCACCGGCTTTTGTGAGGGCGCTGATGGCTACGTCAAGCTGGTCGGCACGGGAAGCTGCCTGACCCAGACGGAGGTATCCGTTGGCATCGCTGGGATTGATTTCCACAACTTTCTGGTAGCAGGTTATGGCCTCCGCATAATTCTTCTGGTTGAGAGCGAGATTGCCTTTCTGCATGTACAGCTGGGGAATGAGTGTCTGAGCATCGGCTGCGATGTCCTCCTGTCCGTATTCGTTTGCCTTTTCAATAGCCTGGCCGAGTTTTTCGATGGCTGCATCAAGTTCATTGGCTGCTGCGAGTTCCTTGCCGATGGCATTGATAAGGGTGGGGATATTTCTCTTGCAGTTGTATGCAAGCTCTTCAGCCTCGGGTCCTATAAGCTCAGCCTGTGCGAGAGCTTCCTCAAAATATCCTAATGCCGTTTCCTTGTCACCTGCGTTGAGCGCAGTAGCTCCTTCGTTGTACAGTGCGGTCGCGGATTCCATGTCCTGAGCGAAGAGGGAGGCCATGGAAAGAATGGCGATGGCCAGTGTTGCTAATACTTTCTTCATATTCTTTCTTTGTTTTTAGTGTTGGAAGGAAATTTGGACGTCAAATATACTCATATTTTCATACATTTGTCCCATGAAACTGAAAATTTTCCTCATTTCTGTTCTCCTGTTTCATGCCGGAACGGCATTTTCACAGATGGTAGGACTTCTGGACGACGATGCGCGCATAGTACGCGACACCATGCCCAACGGTCTGGTATTCTATCTTGTAAAGAACACATCCGTAAATGGTTATGCCGATTTCGCCTTTATCCAGAAAACCGGTATGGCATTGGAAGACAGCTCTTCCCGCGGCATGACTTACCTTATGGAATGCATGGCTTTGACTGAGACGGTGAATTTCCCTGACGGAGCCATATTTCCCTTTATAGACGATATGGGACTGGACCGTACCGATGGGCTGGTCATTGAAGGAGGTGGATATTATACGACGTATACGTTCAGCGATGTTCCGGTGAGCAAACACGATTACGTGGTGGATTCGATGCTGCTTGCAATATACAATATGTCCTCGGCCCTGATAATTGATGACCGCTCGGTGGAGCGGGGCAAGAATTTTTTCCGGAATGTGTTTTCCGGTACCGAGACGATGGAAAACAGGGTGAGGGATTCAGTGGCACGGTTCTATTTGACAGGTACTCCTCTCGAGCCGGTATCGATGGAAAAGCTCATACATAAGGTGGATTCCTACACGACCGGTGATGTGGAGCAGTTCTACCGTACCCGCTGCCGTCCTGACCGGCAGGCGATAGTCATAGTGGGGGATATCGATCCCCTTGCGGTGGAATCGAAGATCCGCTCACTTTTTCAGGTTGTACCGAAGGCAGATGGCCCTGCTCCGGTATTTCCGGATTCGGTTGCAGACGCTGTGGGCGGACAGTTCTTCTATTTCCAGGACCGTGAGGCTGACTGTGCCAGGGTTACCGTCGACTACGTGATGGATCCTGTCGATATGGCCCTGCGCAGCACTGCGGTACCTTTCATATACGAATATATCTCCACAATCGGTGTTGACATAATGCGCAGCCGTATGCTCGCGGCTCTGGAACAGGCTCCTTTCTATGCCCGCAGTGCAGATGTGGAAATGATCCGCTCCATGGACCGCAGGTGCTGGAGGCTCTCTGTCGAGTGTGCACCTGATGACTATACCGAGGCGTATCAGTTCCTTCTCCGGACAGTGAACTCCATGCTTGACAGCGATATCTCCGCACAGGAATACGAGAAGGGGCGCAGTGATTTTTTCTTTGATCTGGAGAACACCTATGCCAGAAGGGCTTCATTGGACAATAAATATTATACGGATCTGTGCGTAAACAATTATACCCGGGGGTATGCCATGGCCGGCATAGAATTCTACAAGGAGTATATCGAGACGGCCGGCCCTCTGATAGACAGTTCTACAGTTACCGATTTTGTAAGGACAGTGCTTTCGGACAAGGACAGCAGGACGGTGATCTGTACATCTCCGGAAAAATCGGGAGGACTGGAGTATTTTGCTGTGGACCCGCTTCCAGTAGACGGAGACAGCCTGTATCTGTATCCGGAAAGCAAGTGTACCCAGGCTTCGCCATTTTACGGCCAGAAATATCAGGAGAAGTTCGTAAATACTTCTACCGGAGTGGTTTCCAGACGCCTTCCTAACGGAGCGACAATGGCTTACCGCAAGATGTCGGTGGAGCCCGGCTGGGTCTATTTTGAAGCGGTGGCGAGAGGAGGCATATCACTTTCAGGACTTGTCGGGAAGGATCTGTCCCTGCTCAGGAACTATATTGACGATGTGGCCCGTATCAGTATAAACGGAGATATGAACATGTTCGAACTGAACCGCTTGCAGAATGCAATGCATCTGGAGATAGACCGGGAGATAACAGTCGGCGAAAGGAAGATAACAGGCCGTTTCCATACATCGTGCATGGATCAGTTCATGGATATTGTGTCGATGTATTTCTTGGGATCCGGGCCTGATATGGAGACATTCGCGAAGTACCGCAGGATGATGGACGGCTGCTCTCCCTATGCATTCAATTCTCCCGAAGCCGTTTTCGGGATGCTCCACAACCGGGATGTCCGTTCCGGCTACGGCGAGGACATCGACCTTGATGCATCCGTTGACAGCCTGGATTATCTTGGAGCCCTGAAGTTTGTAAATATGCTGTTTTCCAATCCGGCAGATTTCTCGTTTATGTTCGTGGGAGATTTTGACGAGGAAGCATTGCTCAATTCAGTGTACTGCCGTATCGCCTCGCTGCCGGGAGGACGTCGGACGGGTGCGGCCAGACAACGTGAAAACCAGGAATTTTTCATTGCTTCCTATGACGATGTGGAAGAAGTCTCCGTCCCGATGGCATTTGAAAGGCATCTGAACAGCTGCAAGCTCACTTTTCCCTACGAGATGAATATAGAGGACAGGGTACTGTCCGATATCACGGCAAAGGTTATAGAGCGGGAGGTCATCCGCCAGCTGTCCCTGCGCGGTATCCTTGCAGATGTGCACAGGAGATACTACAGTTTCCCGGATGAAGTGGTTACTCTTGATTTCCATTTTACTACGAGAGACGGGGTGGAAGATATGGAGGGGATGTTTGCGGATATAATAATGGACCTGGCCGGAAAAGGGGTGAGCGCGAACGAAGTGGAAGGTATCAAACGGAATATGCAATTGCAGGACAGACTGCGTGAGGAGACCGACTATGATTACTGGAAGGGCCTCATGAGAAACAGATATATCGACAGGAAGGATTTTTACACCCGCCGTCAGGAGGCTATGGATGCCGTTACGGAGGAAGAGGTGAACCAGGCTCTGCTCGATGTCCTGGATGACGGGCGTATTTCAGTACTTTCTGTGGTTCCGGAAACGGGGCGTCAGTGATGGAATATATGGAAACTATGGTGATAATAGAAGATAAGATAGTCTCTTCTGAGATATTTACAGAGTGCTTTTCCTGTGATTACGGGGTCTGCGGCGGTGCATGCTGCATTATAGGCGACAGCGGGGCTCCCATGGAAGAGGAAGAGTCGGAACGGATCGAGGCCAATTATGCGGAGTTCTCCCCACTGATGTCTCCTGGCGGGCGGGCAGTGATAGAAGAAAAAGGCTTTTTCGAGATAGATGCGGACGGGGATATCGTAACTCCGCTTGTGCCGGGAAAGGAAGAATGTGCCTATGCCGCCTGTGATGAGGATGGAAACTGGTTCTGTACCATCGAGAGATCGTGGTGCCGCGGCGGTTCGGACTTCATCAAGCCCATTTCGTGCCGGCTGTATCCCATCCGGGTACTGAAACTCTCCAATGGTATGACCGCTCTCAATCTTCACCGCTGGAATATCTGTGCCTGTGCTTTTGCCAAAGGCAGGAGGGAAGGGGTCCCTGTGTACAGGTTTCTGCAGAAGCCGTTGACCGATGCTTTCGGAGAAGAATTCTACCGGGCGATGGAGGCTGCTGCCGCTCATTTCAGGTAGAAGTCTCCGGTCAGTCCTCTGTGCCACTCGGAGCGGTTGCCGTCGCTTCCGGTCAGGAGGACTTCGTCGGAGCCTGTCGGTCCTTCTCCTTTGCCGAAAGATATAAGCAGGCGTCGTATCCCTGAAGACGGGGTCGAATGGACTTTCGTCAGATGTCGGAGTGTAAGGCCATTGGCACTGGCTTCATGGAAAATCGGCTTCCAGTATTCGGCAGGAATGACTATAGCGAGCATGCCTTTGTCGGAAAGCAGGGACGCACTGCATCTCATCAGTTCCGAATAGGGTAATGTGGAGGTGTGGCGGGCTGTAGTGCGTTGCGAGTCCGGACTGGTGAGGGTGGTGTCGTAGAAGGGCGGATTGGAGACTATCAGGTCGAAACGCCGGTTCTGGCAGGCTTCGGCTCTGCAGAGGAAGTCCTGGATGGATATGTGCAGGGAGTTGAGCCGCTGCGGCCAGGGGGAGGCCGCGAAATTTTCCGCTGCCTGGGCCGCTGCTGCGGCATCGATGTCAATACCTGTGACCTGTGCTCCGGGGAATCGTTGGGCCAGCATCAGGGCGATCAGCCCGCTTCCTGTGCCTATGTCCAGAATTGTCCCGGGAAATGCATCCGGACAGCCCTGACCGGCCCACGCCCCCAGCAGGACCCCGTCGGTTCCCACTTTCATCGCGCACCGGTCATGCCATACGGTGAATTGCTTGAATCTGAAATACGGATTGCCCATTGTCTCCGGTCTTATCTGCCTCCCATACCGGTCTGCCCGGTGCTGATGCCTGAGGAACCGCCTACGCGGGAGGATTCCTCCACATTGCCCACATTGCGTCTGCGGACGTTCGAGGCTGTGCCGAAGCGCCAGCTGAACGAGAGGGTGACCTTCTGCATGTTGATGCGCTGGTCGATGCGGTAGGTGCGGACGTTTCCGGTGTAGGACTCCACATTGGTCGCGAAAGAGCGGAGAAGGTCCTGGACATTGAGGGCGATGGTGCCCCGGCCGTCCCAGAGATTTTTCTTTATGCCGGCGAAGAGCATGTACATAGGGCGTATGCTCATGTAGCCGATGGTCATGTTTCCGTTTCCGAAGCCTCCTGCCTCGATCTTCCATTCCTTGGGCAGGAGAAATGTGAGGTTGCCGTAGAAACTCTGGATGAACGAGCCGTCCGAGTAGCTGCCTTCTGTGCTGGTATTGCCGTTGTAGGCGGCTAAGTAGTTGGCTGATATGTTAAGCCACTTGGTGATGGGCAGTTCGGATATGGACAGTGCAGCACCGGCTATCTCCTGTGTGCCGAAATTTTCCCAGATCAGGCGCTGCTCGCCGTTGTCGGGATTGACCTCGGGGTGTTGCATGATGAGGTTGGAGTTGTGCTGGTAGAGCAGGCTCAGGTTGAGGTGCTGTCCGTAGCCGACTGTAAGGGAGACCTGGTCGGAGAACTGGGGGTCCAGGTTGGGGTCTCCCTCGGTGTAGGAGTTGGACGAGATGTAGGTGCGGAAGGGGTTGAGCTGGCTGTAGCCCGGGCGGTTGATACGGCGGGTATAGGAGGCGGCCAGACGCCACTTCTGGGTGGGCATGTAGCTTACGAATGCGGTGGGGAAGAGGTTGAAATAGCTCTTGACGCTGGTTTTTTCCGCACTGCGCCAGTCTCCGCGGGCATAGGTGTATTCACCCCGCAGTCCTATCTTGACCGACCACTTCTGTCCGAAACTCTTGGCTGCCGAGATGTATGCTGCGGCTATCTGCTCGTCGTAGAGGAAGAGGTTGGAGAGACTGTCGTTGTAGTTCCAGGTATTGTGGAAGAAGTCCTCGCGTACCGAGTTGTTGTCGGTGATGGTGCGGGACCATTTCAGACCGGCTTCTAAAAGGCCTGTCTGCCAGAACAGCTGCTGGTAGTCGGCCTTGGCGGACCATATCTGGAGGTTTTGGGCGGCATTCTGACGGAAGATCGTGGAGTCCAGTATCATCAGGGGAGTGAAATCCGGGTCTGGGATATCTTCCTGCCGGCTCCTGTTGCTGATGTCGTACCAGGAGTAGTCGGCGTTGAGGGTCAGTTCCTGCATCTTGCTCTGGTCGAAGGTGCGGGTGTAGTTGAGGTTGGCGGAGACTCCGTCGAAACGGTCATTGTTGTCGATGTCGCTCAGAAGCCTGGCTACAGGGCTGCCGTTGAGGGTATGCTCTGTGAAATTATCCCCGTAGGTATCGGTGCTGCCGTTGCGGAACGTTCCGTTGACAATCACTCCCAAGACGTCCTTGTCGGAGATGTACCAGTCGTTGCCGGCGCGGAACATCTGGTTGAAGTTGCGCATGAGCATGTTGGATGTATTGGACATGGCCATCTCGTAGTTGCTGCCGTAGAGGGACTCGGACAGGAGGTTCGCGTTCATGTCATCGTAGCCTGCGCTGTAGGTGAGGAACGTGTTGGTCTTGCGTCCTCGGTAGTTGAGGTTGAGGGAACCGTCGGCGTTCTGGTTGTAGCGGTCGAAGTACATGCCGCCGTAGCTGAGATTGACCGAGCCGTTCAGGCCCTCCATGAAGTTTTTCTTGGTGACGATGTTGATGATACCGCCTCCGCCCGCTGCATCGTATTTGGCCGAGGGATGGGCCATTATCTCTATCCTGTCGATGGTAGTGCCGTCAGTGGACTGGAGCAGGACTTCCAGCTCCTTTCCGGAAAGGTTGGAGGGACGGCCGTCCAGCCATACGGCTACGGTAGAGCCGTTGAGCTTTACGTTACCGTCGAAATCTATCGTCACGCCGGGGGCCTTGCGGAGCAGGTCTGTGCCGTTGCTGCCTTCGGTGGAGACGGCATCCGAGACATTCATCACGATCTTGTCCAGCTTCTGCTCGATTACCGGGCGCCGTGCCGTGACGACGGCTTCAGCCAGCATTTCGGTGTCCGGCTCCAGGGCTATCACGGCTCCCTGTGATGGTATGCCGTCCAGGGCTGTGACGAGGTCTTTGTAGCCGATGAATGAAGCCAGCAGCCGGTAGTTGCCGGAGGAGGGGATGCGGTCAATGGTGAACTGGCCGGCGGAGTCGGTGGTAGTGCCGTTCACTACCGTACTGTCCGGTGCTATGAGGGCCACTGTTGCGAACTCTATGGGCTGTGATGTAGCGGCATCGATGACTGTGCCGGAGATGCTGCGGCCGTTCTGCGGACGGGCTGAGGCGCAGACAGCCCAGAGGAGCAGGGCGGTGACGGCCGTCGCTGCCCTTATTGTAGTATTGTGTTTCATTGTACCGTGTTATTCCTTGGAACCTTTGGAAATATATTTGTGGTAGAGGGAAGATATGTCCTCGATGGATATGCCGAGGATCTCCATTTTCCTGAAGACCTCTTTCAGGTCGCCGGAGACGAAACTTTCGCGCTGCTTGTCGCGGATGACATTCTTGGCTCCCGGGCTGACGAAGTACCCGATGCCGCGCTTGTTGTGGATGATGCCCTCGGAAGAGAGCTCGTCATAGGAGCGGGCTACGGTGTTGGGATTGACCTCGAGGGAGATGCCGCATTCCCTTACTGACGGGATGCGCTCGCCTTCCGGCCACAGACCTGTCAGGATGCGCTCGCATATCGCGTCGGCTATCTGCAGGTAGATGGGTTTATGCTGGTCGAATTCCATGGTCGCTTGCATTTTTAAAAATGTGTCAGTATTGTACCCGGCGGATACGGAAGTATGTCAGAACCCAGAATATGACAGGGAGGATGTAGCAGGTGAAGACCATGACTGTCTTTACGAAATTCTTCATCCATCTCGCCATGATTTCGGCATCCATGGAACTGAGGGATTCGGCTTCGAGATGCTTTACGGTGGATACTATCGACCATGTGGCTCCCATCGAGAGCAGAAATCCTACACCGCAGATCACCAGGAGGGTCTTGCCTATCTTGTGGTTGCGGAACAGCATGGCGAAAAAGACGAATGAAGCCTGGCCGAGAATCATGCTCAGGAAGGGGTTGAAGAGGACATTGGGGATTCCGAAGAACAGAGTGTCCAGTATGTCCCTGCCTTCTTCTGTGGATATGGAATTCTCCAGTCCGCTCATGAACCGGTCGGATGAGAAGACAGTGTCCCAGATGTGTCCGTTGAAGCCGCTCTCAGTGGGCATGACGGAGAGCAGGGAGTCGAGCGACAGCATCAGGACGGTAGTCAGGGCGGGGAAGAGAAGGGTGACTATAACGAAGACAGTCAGGGTCTTCTCGAGAGTGGATGCCGGGGCGATGCCGTAGAATGTGCCCTCGATGTGGCGGTTCTCGTTTTTGTAGATCAGGAAGGGAATGAGGCAGCAGTAGAACTGCAGCAAGGTGATGGCGACAGTGCCGCGGGAGTATTCTCCCACATTACTTCCCAGCAGGAGCGCCATGCCCCAGAACATCAGGTATACCAGTGCGATTACGGCCCAGAAGCCGAGGATGACCCTGTATTTTTCGAGGAGCTCCTTGTAGATATTGAGCCCGAATCTGCGTATGTTGAATGTTGCGTTCATGTCAGTGGTAAGTTTGATTTGAATTATTTATTATCTGAACAGTGCCTTGAAAGTTTCCTTGTTTCCGAGAGCGGCGTTGAAGAGGGCTTCGAGGTTTACTCTGGAAGGCATGCCCTCGCGGTTGGGAACGACCTGATAGTAACCGCTGAGGCTGCTTTCGCTCCAGTAGGCTTCCGGATCGAGGTTCTGGCTCATGGTGAAGAGCAGTTTTTCGCTGATACGCTCAATGGAGGCGTTGATGATCAGACCGCTGCGGTCGAGTATGATGACAGGGTCGATAAGGTTTTCCAGGTCGCGTACCTGGTGGGTTGAGATGGCGATGAGTTTGTCTTCGGTAGCGCACTCTGAGATGACCTTGCGGAGGGTGGTCTTCGAGGGGATGTCCAGACCGTTGGAAGGCTCGTCCATCAGCAGGATGCGGGTGTTCAGGGCCAGGGCAAAAGCTATCAGGGCCTTTTTCTGCTGGCCGTGGGAGAGCTTGTCGAACCGGCAGGAGGGGTCGACTTCGAAGGTCTGACACAACCTCTTGAACTGAGCGGCATCCCAATGAGGGTAGAGCAGTGAGTTGCTCTTTGCGAAAGTGTTTACGGAAATGGAGGGAGCCAGAAATATTTCCGGGACATAGTAGAGCTCCTTGAGCATCTCAGGATTGCGATTCTCGGAGGGTATGCCGTCCACTGAGCATTTTCCGCTTTTGGTATGCAGCAGCCCGCAGATGATACGCAGCAATGTGGTCTTGCCCACACCGTTCTCGCCGAGCAGACCGTATATCCGGCCGGGTTCCAGTTCGAGGTTCAGATCCTCGAACACAATGTGTTTTCTGTAGTTGAACTTCAGGTGGTCGATCTTGACGACCGTTTTTTTGGTGTCCATAACTTTATGCTTTTTATGTTATATTGTCGTAGATGTCCTACCCTTGCAGTGTATTAGTTTGCTATTACACTACAAAAGTAGGTAAAAAATTTTTTCCACCAAATTTTTTTTTGAGCGATTGCCGTGATTCGGTGCTGTTGCGAAGGGTATTGAAGAGGCATGTCCGGCAGAAGTGCCTGCGGACAGGGGATAGTCTGGATTCTGACGGGATTATTCTACCGGGCTGGAACTGAGTATTTCCATGGCACGGTCGTAGAGGGAATCGTCGACCACTACCTCTATGGAGACCAGATCGGTGTTGACTGCTCCGGTTGACCAGACGAGGTTTTCGCCGAGGACAAAGGCAGGAACACCGTTTTCCTCGAGGACACCTTTACAGATGTTGGCCGAAATGGCGTTGTCGAATTTTCTGACTACTTTCATGATGCTATTTGTTATCTTCCCGGTTCTGCTGTCCGGCATTGTCGGACTGAGTGTCCGTTGTATCACCGCTGCCGAAATCGTAGGGGTCATCGTGCTTCTGTGCCGCGCCCCCTCCGATGTCATCGCGAAGGGCGTAAGTGATGTGGCTTTCCAGACGTAGGATGTCTTTCCTGTTTCCGCTGAGAATCAGCGGGGCTGTGCCTTTGGTGATGGTCACGGCGTCCTCGTAGGCCCTCATGAAGCGGGTGTACTTGCTGCGTATGCGGAAAGTCAGCTTGTCTTCATCCTCAGCTGTCTTTACGTAGCCGAGGCTCTCGAACTGGTTGACGATGGTGTCTCTGTGGTCTTCAAAATCACCTTCTATCATCACTTCCTTTTTCACGAATACCAGGCCGGGATACACGACGGCTATGGCTCCGAAGAGCAGCAGCATCTGCCACCATGCACCTTCCTTGAGCATGCCGCCCTGATCGAATGGCTTGAACAAGTCAGCGATATGTGCACCGGGAGTGATGAGGGTGACAATGGCAAGTGCCAGGCAGCCGAGTATGATGAAAACGAAGAAGTATTTGACGGATCTGACGACCCTGCGGGCTTTAGGACTCATGATTTTTCGCTGTTTTTGATTAAATTTGCCGCAAATATAGCAAATCGTATTATTTTTGCCTTACACTAAAAGCAGATTAATTGAAAATGGAAGAGAACAAAAGACCCGTGAGCGTCGGTTCCACACCTGAATGGAACCCTCAGAACAACAAGTCTGACAATGGAAACAAGGGATTGAAAGTTACAGTCATAGTTCTGGCAGTCGTGGCCGTCGTCCTGGCAGCCGTGTTTGCTTATGTCTGGATAGACAGACAGAAGATGATCAATGACCTGACTGTCGACAAGCAGAACCTGACCAATGAATTGATTGAGCTGCAGGGTGAGTATGCCCAGCTTTCGTCGAACAACGACAGCCTCAACGTCCAGCTGGACCGCGAGCGTGAGAAGGTCAGCCAGCTGCTCGACCGCATCAAGAAGACCGATGCCGCCAACCGCAGCAAGATCCGTCAGTACGAGAAGGAGCTCGGAACCCTCCGCTCTATCATGAAGCACTATATCTTCCAGATAGACTCGCTCAACACTCTTAATATCGCGTTGCGCAAGGACGCCGAGCTGGCCCGTGCAGAGGCCGCCAAGTCTGCCGAGCGCTATCAGGAACTCAGCAAGACCACCGATGAGTACGCCCGTCTCGTGGAACAGGGCTCTGAGATCAAGGGCCGTGGCATCAATATCGTGGGCATCAATGCCTCCAACAAGGAAACCGACCGCAGCAGCCGTATAAAGAAACTCCGTACCTGCCTGTCTCTCATAGAGAACTCCATTGCTCCCAAAGGCCCCATGCGGGTGTATATCCGTGTCAAGGGACCGGACGGAATCCTGATGACCTCCGACCAGCAGCGAATCTTCGAGATGAACGGCGAGCAGCTCGTATATTCCGAGTCGCGTGAGGTGGATTACCAGGGAGCCGAGGTCGAGGTATGCATCTATTTCGCTTCGGAACAGGGATTCACCAAGGGCGTATACACCGTTGAGGCCTATACCTCGTCCGGTCTGCTCGGAACCGGTGACATTCTGCTCAGATAGCCTTTCTTCCCGGCACATATAGAGATGATATACATTCACTTTCCCTTTTGCAAATCGTTCTGCACCTACTGCGGATTCTATTCGGTAAGGGAAAGGGACAAGATAGGAAAATACACTGAAAGCCTTCTGCGGGAGATTGACCTGCGGAAGGCTTTTTTATGTCAATGCACCAGGCCGTCAACCCTCTACATCGGGGGAGGCACACCCTCGCTGTGGCCTGTGGAGCAACTCGAGGAGGTGGTCCGGGCGATTTCTGCGGTACTTCAGGGGGAAACGGTTTCGGATTATGTCAATTCCAACGGCCATTCCGGCAGTACCATTTCAGGCGATGCCGCCGGAATCTTCCCGTTCGCTGAGTTCACCGTGGAGGTCAATCCCGATGATGTCACTGAGGAATATGCCCTGGCCCTGCGCCGGCTCGGGGTCAACCGCGTCAGTATGGGCGTCCAGTCATTCTGCGACAGGAGTCTGCGTTGGATGGCCAGGAGGCACGGTGCTGCGGAGGCGGTGGAGGCGTTCCGGGTGCTGCGTTCCGCCGGTTTCGGCAATATCTCCCTCGACCTGATTTTCGGCTATGATCCGGTGCTGCAGGATGCCGCTGACTCAGCGGACGGAAATGTGCTGGCGGGGCATCCCTGTGTATCTGAGTTTTCGGACAGGGGCATGGCCCGGGAGTTCCACGGTACTTCGGACGAGGAACTGATGCGGCTGTGGGACAATGACCTCGAGACCATTATGCGCCTGAGGCCGGAGCATATCTCCGCCTATCAGATGGGACTGGACGAGGGTAGCGTCCTCGGGGAAATGGCCTCCTCCGGCCGGTACCGGGAGCCCTCCGACGAACTGTGCGCCGCCCAGTACTCCCTCCTGCAGAGACGCCTCGCCTCCGCAGGCTACGTGCAGTACGAGGTTTCCAATTTCTCCCTCCCCGGCCGCCGCGCTGTCCACAACAGCGGCTATTGGGACCGCAGCCCATACATCGGCCTCGGCCCCGGCGCCCACTCCTTCGACGGAGACCGCCGCCGCTCGTGGAATGTCCCGGATGTGGACCGGTATATCGCGGCGTTCGGGGATTCGGCTGCTTTGCCGCCGGTTGCCTCCGGTTCTTCCGGGGATTCAGGTGCTTCCGGCTCATTCGGATTCCTTGGCCTGCTGTCCGTAGCGTCCGGTGAGGTTCTCACCGAAGAAGACATTCTCACCGAGACTGTCATGCTCGCCCTGCGCACTGTGGACGGCCTGCCCCTTTTGCGCCTGCCCCGTTTTATGCAGGCCTCTATTGACCGTCTATTGAGCACCGGCTCCCTCATTTTACGTGACGGCCGCCTCCGCATTCCACCCGACCGCCTCTTTATCAGCGACTCCATTATCCGAGAGCTGCTGCCATAGGGGATAATGTGCCGAGTGCGACATCCTCCGTTTCTGTCCACACCGGCAGCGTTCTCCATCCCATCTCGTTTGCTGTCCCCTTTCACTCCTTCGGAAGGAGTAGGCCATTCCCGCGTTTTTCTCACTCCTTCGGAAGGAGTGGAATTGCTGCGGTGCCTCTATGTGCGCTGTGCCCCTGTTTTTCATTTTCGTCAGAACCTCTCCGGTACCTGCAAAGTCTGACTATGGCTATGCGGCATCTGAACCGGAAGAGTTCTCGCAATCATCATTATCACAATATTTTAACCTTGCAGACAAAGTTCAGATGCGGGAGATAAATTTTGCAGGAGTCTCAGGTGCCTGAAAAATACCGCGTATCGGTTCACCTGCGGAAGGAAAGGATGGGATGGAAGGATGGGTCGGACGGACGGAAAGGTGTGGCGGTGCGAAACCGCCTTTTGGTATGGCTGAGAAATGCGGGCTCTTTTGCAGATGCTTGATTATTAGGGATGTGCAAGACAATGTGCATTTTGAGAGTGCTTTTGAGATGCTGAGAATTGCACTGGTTTTTTCAAGTCGCTTAAAAAGAGTATGTTACAAAATGGACTGCATTTCTCGGCCACCCAGAAAGGTGTGTGAATTGCATGGACTTTTCCCAGCCACTTGAAAAAGCAAGTCAGATTGCGGGAAATGCTGCCGGCTCAGCGAGGTGCTGTCGCGCATACCGGCTTATTGGAAAGTGAACAAGTTCACTAGACAGCCTAGTTAAAAGGGATGGTCTTATAATCAAGGGGTTACGATTTTGCAATTAGCTGAGTGGGGGCACTTTGTCGCATAAACGGGGCTATTTGGTATCACTAAACGGCATCGTTCTGGCTAAGTATTTGACATCTATGCTCTTGTCTTTAACTATTCTGTTTAGTGGCATTTCCACATTATTCATCCCCAATAGGTCATTACCATATGGCACTTTCACTTTCATTGTGGTTTTACCCGTATGTGCCAGCATGAAAAAGTAGACATAGAAAAATAATTCAGTTAAACATTTTTTCCAAAGTAGACATCGGCGAAAGATTTGCCTCGTCACTCCTTCTGACTCCTTCGGAAGTGGTCGGCCATACCCGCGTTTTTCTTACTCCTTCGGAAGGAGTGGAATTGCTGCGGTGCCTCTGTAGGCGTTGTGAATCCGTTATTCGTTTTCTAACCCTTCTGACTCCTTCGGAAGGGGTCGGCCATACCCGCATTTTCCTTACTCCTTCGGAAGGAGTGGAATAGCCGCGGTGCCTCCGCATGCTGTGTTTCTGTCCGCAACAGGGTGTCCGGATTGACCGCCGGGAGGTGTCCGATATCGGACAGTTGTCCGTTTTCGCACACTGTTTTATGTTTGTAAATATTTGTTAATCAGTACGATATAAAAGTGGCACGGTGGTTGCCGTGTGCTGTGCGGGGGATAGGAGTGTCCGCTTTAAGGGTGGACTTTGTGATGAGGGGAAATTGGGGGAAAAGAAAGATGTGATGCGGAAGGAAATAGGGAAGGGAAAGGAGATGTGAGACGGAAGAAATAATGAAGAAACGGATAAAAAACAGTATATGAAATTAAGGATGTATTTCAAGCAGGCATGGTACAACCTACGGATGAACAGGGTGTACAGTGCCGTGTTCATTGCAGGGACGGCTCTGTCGCTGTCGCTGGTGATGGCCTTCCTGACGGTGTTGTCGTCGAGGGTGGTCAACACGGTTCCGGAGACGCACCGGGACAGGATGATGGTGCTCAAATCGGTTGCTGAGATGAATGACGAGACGTACTGGCAGAGCGGAGTGACCTCAAAGTTCGCGGAGCAGTTCATGCGGGATGTGCCTGGAGTGGAGGTCTGGTCTGTGGCATGTCCGGCGACCGGAGGTTTTGTGGTGCTGGAGAGCGGGGAAGAGGAGGTGACGAAGGTGTACGGGAAATATGTGGATCTGGATTTCTGGAAGGTGTTCGACTACGATTTCATTGAAGGACGGGCGATATCGCAGAACGGGATGGTGCCCAATACTGCCGAGACCGTCATATCGGAGTCCACGGCGCGGAGTCTGTTCGGCCGGACGGATGCGGTAGGCGAGACGGTTTACTTTGGCGGGCACACAATGACCGTATGCGGAGTCGTAAGGGATGTGCCGATGAGTGCTGTCACGGCTTTTGCCGGAGTATGGCTGCCTCAGAGCCTGAGCGAGGACAGCGACTTCTCTCCGAGCGGACTTCTTGGAATGGGAACGCTGCTGATTTTAGCTGAGGACAGATCGGATTTCGGCATTATCAAGGAGGAGATAACCGGCAGAGTGAGCCGGCATGCGGAGGCAAATGGTATAACGATGGAACTGAAGTCGTTCGACTCCTACCGCAAGTCGCTGTTCGCCTGGAGCGAGCTGAGCTCGGCGGCATATACGTGGCTGGGCATAGGAGTGGTGCTGATTATCCTTATAGTGCCGCTGCTCAATCTCTCGGGCATGGTGGGCTCCCGCATGGAGGCCCGTCTGACCGAGTTCGGTACCCGCAAGTCGTTCGGGGCCGGACCCCGCTCCATCATAGCCCAGATAGCGGGGGAGAACCTGCTGATGACCATTATCGGTGGAGTTGTGGGCCTGCTGGCCGCTTGGCTGATCATCGCCCTGTTCTCGCGTCAGCTCAACTCACTGGTGCCAGGCAGTTTCATGGACAATATATCGCAGATGGGAGAGATTCCCGATTCGGGATTCTTCGATTTCAGGGATTTCTTCAAGCTCTGGCTGTACCTGGCTCTGCTGGGAATCATCTTGGTGCTCAACCTTGTATCGGCCCTGATACCTGCCGCCAAGGTCATCCGGCGCCCCATCACCGAATCGTTGAACTATAAAAAATGACAGATATGCTCAAACAGATATTCAAACAGCTGTGGTTCTACCGCAGGAGCAACTCCTGGCTTTTCATCGAGCTGGTGATCATAATCGCTGTCTCATGGTTCCTCGTCCATCAGACCTGGACTCCCCGCTACCGCATCAATGCTGTGCCGGACGGGATGAAGTACGAGGGCGTGTACGTCGTATCGTTCGACCTGCTGCAGTCCGGCAATAGGGATTACGACCCGCAGGCTGACGGCGAGGAAGCGTGGTCACGGGATTTCGGCCGCATAATGGACCGGATCAAGAGTATGCCGGAAGTACTGTGCGCGGCGCCCATAACGGATTCCAACCCTGGACTGGGCCCTATATCCGCAGGAGGTCTCGAGCTTGACAGTGTGACATACATTACTCTGCTGGCAATTGACAGGGCTATGGGACCGGATGATTTCGAGGTGTTCGGCTATGAGGTGGTATGGCCCGAGAACGGCAGGATAGACGACTCCCAGCCCATGTCTATGATTATCACGGAGGATCTCGCCGAGTACGTATTTCCGGGCGAGAATCCTATAGGCAGGAACCTCGAGTCGGCCTGTGCCGAGCCGGATATGGAGTACGGCTGGACAACTCCGATCGTGGGAGTAATCCGCAGTATCAGGTCCAACGGCTGCTCGGACAATGTCCCGGCAGTTTTCATGAACATTCCCGATTTCGCCGCCTATGCCATGGATGAGATATGCTGCGCCTTCCGCCTCAAGCCCGGTGTGGATGCTGAGGAATTTATCGGGAAGGCTGGCTTAGAGTGGAGAAAGACCCTTCGTTTTGGGAATTACCGGGTCAGCGATGTGTTCAGTTATCAGGAGCGTATCGACAGCTATGTGCAGCTGACGGTATTGGACAGCAATTTTATCTGGAATGCCATTTTCATTTTCCTGATAATCAATGCTCTGCTGACAGTAGCCTCGACCGGTTGGCTCCGGATGGAGGAGCGGCGCGGTGAGATAGGTGTCCGCAGGGCAATGGGAGACTCTCCCCGCGGCATTCTCCTGCACTACATGAGCGAGGTCTGGATCATCTTCGCTACGGCAGCTGTCCTCGGAATACTGATAACGCTCAATGTACTGCTTATCGGCAAGATAGACATTACGGCCCCGCAGAATTTTACAGGCAGTCTGCCCCTCAATGCCGCTGACTTCCCTCTGCTCTTCGATCCCGTGGCGCACTTCCTCGCGGTGGAGGGGATTGTCTTAGGAACCATGCTGCTGGCGGTGACCGTAGCAATCCTCATTCCCGCTGCCGGAGCGCTCCGCCGGCCGCCCGTCGAGGCCCTCAGAGACGAGTAATAAAATGATAAAGCTGAATAGAAGTATAATGTAAATAACATGGATAGAGAACTTACAACAAAAGAAAAATGGCAGGACCGCCGCAAAGTCATCATCCGCTGGAGTGCGGGCGGCGCGGCTGTCGTGGTGGCGGTGGTGCTGCTGGCAGTGCTGATTCAGCCTTCGGTAAAGGAGAGCAGCCTGAGGCTCGCAACGGTGGACACCGGTTCGATAGATTTCGCGGTGTCGGCTACCGGAAAGGTGGTGCCGGGCTACGAGGAGATCATCAACTCCCCGATTACCTCCCGTGTGATGGAGGTTTACAAGCGGGCAGGAGAGGTGGTGCAGGCGGGTGAACCCCTGTTGCGCCTGGAACTCTCGGAGGTGCAGACCGAGTACGACAATATGCTGGACGAGGAGCGGATGAAGGAACTGAAACTGGAACAGCTGCGTATCACCAACCGTAACAGCATCTCGGAGATGGAGATGAATATCGAGATTCAGGAGATGGAGCTGGACCGCAAGGCGGCTTCCCTGCGCAACGAGAAGTATCTGGACTCCCTCGGGGCAGGTACTCCGGACAAGGTGCGCGAGGCCGAGCTGGACTACACGGTGTCGTCGCTCAAGCTGGAGGACAACCGCCGCAAACTGCAGAACCAGCGGGATCTGGCCGCCGCTGATGAAGCCGTGGCCGAGCTGGAGCTGTCCATCTTCCGCAAGAACAAGGAGCAGACCCGCCGCCGGCTCTACGACGCGGGTGTCCGTGCGCCCTACGCTGCGACCCTTACGTTCATCAACAGCGAGATAGGCGCCCAGGTGGGGCAGGGCGAGAAGCTGGCGATGCTGGCCGACCTCACCCGCTTCAAGGTGGAGGGCGAGCTGGGCGACATGCAGGCCGGGAAGATAGCCGAGGGCTACCGGACTACAGTGCTGGCCGGACGGGACACCCTCATCGGCATGGTGTCGGTACTCTCCCCGATGTCCACCGACGGTCTGATATCCTTTACCGTACAGCTCGACAACGAGTCTGCCCCGGGCCTGCGCTCTGGCCTGAAGTGCGACATCTACGTGGTCTACGCCTACCGCGAGAATGTCCTCCGCCTGCCCTCGGGCACATATTACAAGGGTGAGGGCAATTACGACCTCTTCGTCCGCGAGGGTGACCGTCTGGTCCGCCGCCGCGTGGCTCTCGGCGAGGCCAACTACGACTATGTGGAGGTCATCTCCGGCATCGAGCCGGGCGAGCAGGTGGTCATCTCCGACATGCAGGACTACTCCAGGCAGCCGGAACTGAAAATCAAACCGTCTAAAAAGAAATAAGTTATGAAGATAGGAGTATATTTCAGGGAATCGTGGCACAACCTTTTGGCGGACAGGACCTACGGTCTGGTGTATATTCTGGCTGTCGCTTTCTCGATGGCCATGGTCATGACCTACCTGACGGTGCAGTCTGTACGTATGGACAACATCTATCCGGAGACGCACCGCGACCGGATGCTGTCGATACCCTCCATGACGTACACACACAGTAACGCCCGGTCTGTGCGTGAACGTGGTGTGAACAAGGATTTTATGCAGAGGTTCCTCTCCGCGCCCATCCCCGGACTCGAGGCCTGGACAGCTGTGAAGACAGACAACTTCATAGTTACCACAGCCTCCCGCGAGTCCGTGAATATGGTGGTGGAGTTCATTGACACTGATTTCAGGAAAATATTCCCGCTTGATGTAACCGACGGTACCTGGATGCCCGAAGATGCCGCTGACCGGGCGGTGCCTGAAATTATGATTTCCGAGTCTGCGGCAGTGCTGCTTTTCGGCCGCAAGGATGTGACAGGTGAGACAGTATTTTTCGACAGCCGGGAATTTCGCATCTGCGGAGTCGTCCGGGATGTGCCGATGACGGCTACCTATGCCTTTGCCCAGATCTGGGCTCCGGATATCGAGACATTCTTTGAGCGTCTTCTCGTGCCCTCGCTTGGGGGGATGCAGGGCAGTTACGAGATAGTGCTGCTGGCCGACAGCCGGAGAGACTTCGGCCGGGTGCGCCAGGAGATAGAGGACCGTGTGGAGATGTACAACAGCACAGGAGGCGATGACTGGCAGATGACATTTACCCACGGCATACCTTCCCAGAAAGAACGGATATTCATGCTCGGCAGCGCCGTGGCTTACCGCTGGATCGGTATCGGTGTGGTGCTGCTGGTTCTGCTCGTGCCGGTGCTCAACCTTTCAGGCATGACCGGCTCCGGGATGGAGGCCCGCATGGCCGAGTTCGGAGTGCGCAAGTCATTCGGAGCCTGGCGCGGGGCCATCATCCGTCAGGTGACGGCGGAGAACCTGTTGCTGACGCTGTTTGGGGGTGTGCTCGGATTGCTGCTTTCCTACCTCCTGCTGTACCTGCTGCAGGACCAGCTCTATGACCTGCTGCCGCTGAACGGAGTGGCGGATATACGGGGAATAGCCGAAGCTCCCGCATTTGTCTTCAGGGATTTCTTCCGGCTGAAGCTCTACCTCCTGCTGTTCGTGCTGGTGGTTGTCCTCAATCTGCTGTCTGCCATGGTGCCGGCCTTCAAGGTACTGCGCAGGCCCATTACCGAATCGTTGAACTCTAAAAAATAGACAGGTATGCTCAGACAGATATTCAAACAGTTGTGGTTCTACCGCAGGAACAGCCTCTGGCTGCTGCTGGAGCTGGTAGTGATAGTGGTTACCTCCTGGTTTCTGGTCAATGAGATATGGACCGTGCACTACCGCGCGGATAGGGCGCCTTACGGCTATGATTACGAGGGCGTGTATGTGATGAAGCTCGAATCCCTGTATGACGGGCAGGACGGCTATGCCCCGGAAGCGGACATGGGAAATGCTCGGAAGGAGGCACTAGAACGCTTCGGGCAGGCTCTGGACCTGATGCCGGAGGTGAGCGAATGGGCGGAGACCGGCGCTTCTCTTCCCGGACTGAAGAGCAATTACATCAATAATTTCTTTCCTGTGGACTCTTCTGCAGAGAACAACATATACTATTGTATCCACACCCGCAGGACCGGAGCCCGCGACATGGAGATTCTGAACTATCGTCAGGTATGGCCCAAGGATGCTCCGATAGAGGATGTTCCCGGGTCGGCCGTGATAACCAATGACCTGGCCATGACTCTCTTTCCCGGAGAGAATCCGGTGGGCCGCCGGCTTTCGGATGCCTCCTCCTGCCCTCCTCCAAAGGAGTGGGACTGGGTGATATCCGGAGTTGTCGAACCCCTGAAGTTCAGTTTTGACGAGGATCCCGTGCCGACAGTACTGGCCTCCGATGTCAGTGTCCTGAATTTCTGGTACGGTACCCCGTGCTATATCTTCCGTATCCGTCCGGATGTGGATGCCCGCGCTTTCATTGACCGGGCTTCCCGGACCTGGCGCAGTGAGATGACATACGGCAATTGGCGAGTTGCTTCGGTGGCTCCGATGGAGGAACTGATGGGAATGTATGTCGTTACCGGAATATTCAAATGGAAGGCGCTCTGGGTATTCCTGATAGCCAATGTGCTCATAGCAATGGCTTCCTTCAGTTGGCTCAGACTCAGGATGCGGCGTTCCGAGATAGGGGTGCGGCGGGCCTTGGGTTCGGATGCAGGTAGAATTGTCCTGCAGCAACTGGCCGAGGCGTGGTTGATTTTCGGCGCTGCGTTGGTACTGGGACTTATCCTGGCCGTCAATATCATTGTCATAGGCAAGATAGACATCGCTGCCCCGCATGGTCAGGTGCTGCCGGTGCTCTATGACAGCCTGCCGCTGCTCTACGACCCGACGGTCCATTTTCTCGCGGTGGCGGGGATAGTGACGGCGGTGCTGCTGGCTGCGGTGACCCTCGCGGCCCTGATCCCCCTCGGCAAGGCTCTGAGGGAGAGGACGGCCGATATTTTAAAGGACGAATAAATCAGAAAAAGGAGAAAATATGAAACTTGGAATGTATATAAAAGAGGCGTGGTACGACCTGCGCAAGTCGAGGGTGTACAGCGCGGTCTATATCATCGGTACGGGCTTCTCGCTGGCGCTGGTGATGGCTTACCTGACGGTGCAGTCGATGCACTTCGACAACTCCTATCCGGAGGTGCACAGGGACAGGATGCTGGTGATTCCCACGTTTGTGGAGGCCCAACGGGGCTCTGAAGGCGGATCCAACGCACGGGTCAGCCAGGAATTCATCGACCGCTTCATCCGGAACGAGCCGGTGGAGGGCCTGGAGGCTCTGACGGCTGTGGCCTATGAGCCGGCGATGGTGGTCAATGACTTGGGTGAGGCGGTAAGCAGCGTGGCCTCAAACGTGGATACGGAGTACTGGAAGGTCTTCGAGCTGGATTTCCTCTACGGTCACGCCCTGTCGGAGACGAGCTGGAACCAGGCCGCGCCAGAGGCGGTGGTCTGCGGGTCGCTTGCCAGGGCTCTGTACGGCCGGGAGGATATAGTGGGGGAGAGGATTTTCATCAATGACCGGGAGTTCCGGGTGTGCGGAGTGGTGCGGGATGTGCCGCAGACGGCCTCGTTCGCTTTCTCCCAGCTGTGGCTTCCGGACCTGGACGGAGACGCCCGGAGTGCCGGGCTGAAGCAGTTCATAGGCCGTCCTACCTTGCTCGGAGAGTACTTCGTGTATCTGCTCGCCCGGGACAGGAGCGACTTCAGGGCCATACGGGAGACTTTGGAAGGCAGGCTCGAAAGGTACAACAACGGCTCTGACGTGGAGTGGGTGTACTCCTACCAGACCGGGATACCCTCGGTAAGGGAGATGGCCCTGAGATGGACCGGCATGACCTCTGCCTCGTTTACATGGATAGGGATAGGCATCATGTTCTTCATCCTGCTGATACCGATGATCAATCTCTCCGGCATGGTCGGCTCCCGCATGGAGGCCCGCATGAGTGAGTTCGGAGTGCGCAAGTCCTTCGGGGCCTGGCGGGGGGACGTGCTGCAGCAGATTACGGGCGAGAACCTGCTGCTGACCCTACTGGGCGGAGTTCTCGGACTCGTCCTGTCCTACCTGCTTTTAGGCGTGTTCTCGGAACAGCTCAACGGCATGGTGCCAGGGGAGGCCATGGCAACGGCTTTCTCCATGGAGGAAGTGGAGGCCGCGGTGTTCTCCGTCCGGGATTTCTTCAGGCTCAAGCTCTATGTGCTGCTTTTGGCGATAGTCCTGGTACTCAATATTGTCTCGGCCCTGATACCTGCCGCCAAGGTTATCCGCCGGCCCATCACTGATTCACTGAACTCTGCAAAATAATGACAGCTATGCTTAAACAGATATTCAAACAGCTCTGGTACTACCGCCGCGGCAATGCCTGGCTTTTCATAGAGATGACTCTCATCGCGGCAGCATCGTGGTTTCTGGTCAATGCCGTATGGCCCGGGATATACCGTACTCATCTTCCGGACGGATACGAGGCGGAGGGAGTGTATGCCGTCACGCTCGACCGCTTGGGAGTGGGACAGAGCGGATACCGTCCGGAGATGGATACTCCGGAGCACATATCGGAGGACTTTCACCGTATCGGCAACGCTCTCAGGGAGATGTCGGAGATACAGGACGCGGCTCCGGTCGGTGCCACTCTTCCCGGCCTGAACTACAGCAACTACAACCAGGCGGTAATTACAGATACCGCAAGCAAGGCTTATGTGCAGTATGCGTACCATATCCGCGAGGCAGGGGCAAGCGACCTGCAGTTGCTGCAGTACCGGCAGGTGTGGCCGCAGGGAGCTCCGATAGAGGACCTTCCGAACACTGTAATCATCACCGAGGATCTGGCTCAGATGCTTTTCCCCGGGGAGAATCCCGTAGGCCGCCGTCTCTCGCAGTTCAGCAACTATGCGGCGTACAACTGGCGCATCTCAGGCGTGATTGCACCCGTAAAGATCGAGAAGGACAAGGAGTACCGGAGTTTCGTGATGTATGCCGGGGCCGATATCGTGGCTCTCGATAAAGGGATGTCCGTAGTGTGGATATTCCGTCTGGCTCCCGGTGTGGACGGGGAAGCCTTCATACAGCAGGCCAAGAAGACATGGAGGGAGGACCTTGCTTTCGGCAACTGGAGGGTGGCATCCGTCAGTGCGCTGGAGAGCAATCTGGAGTCAACCGTGAACGACACCTTCATGTGGCGGGCCCTCTTCGTCTTCCTGTTAGTGTGCATCCTCATAGGTGTGGCCTCCTTCGCATGGCTGAGGACACAGGAGAGGCGGGGGGAGACCGGAGTGCGCCGTGCCATGGGCGGACCTGTGGGCAGCATCGTCCTGCAGCAGCTCGCCGAGGTGTGGATTCTCTTCCTCATTTCCCTGATTGTAGGGCTGGTGATAGTGATCAATGTCCTTGTCATAGGCAAGATCGACTTCTGTGCCACCGCCCTCTATGCCGGCTATCTGAATGACGTCGTCATTGACAGCCTGCCGGTATTGTTCGAGCCTGTCCGCCACTTCCTCGCCGTGGCCGGCATCACTGCCGCCGTGCTGTTCGTGGTAGTGACCCTCTCGACCATTGTGCCCGTGCTCGGAGCCCTCAGGGAGTCGCCGGCGGATGTGCTCAAGGACGAATAAACGAAGAATTTAAATTTTGCAAAATATTTAAAAACACATAAAAATTTAAAATCATGATCAAGCTTATCGAAATTTCCAAAATCTACAGAACCTCCGAGATCGAGACCATGGCTCTCGACAACATCAACCTCGAAGTGCGCGACGGGGAGTTTGTAAGTATCATGGGACCTTCCGGCTGCGGAAAGTCCACCCTGCTCAACATCGCAGGCCTGCTCGACGAGCCTTCTTCCGGCACCGTGGAGCTGCACGGCAAGGCCGTTTCCGGACTCAACGCCCGGGAGGCCGCCCGCTTCCGCAACACAGAGTTAGGCTTTGTATTCCAGAGCTTCCACCTGATTCCCTCGCTCAACGTCCTGGACAACGTGCAGATGCCCCTGCTTTACCGCAAGATGGGAGCGACCGAGCGCAAGGAAAGGGCCATGAAGATGATCGAGGCCGTGGGACTGAGCCACAGGGTGAAGCATTTCCCCTCACAGCTTTCCGGAGGTCAGTGCCAGAGAGTTGCCATCGCCCGTGCCCTTGTCGGAGACCCCTCGATCATCCTTGCGGACGAGCCCACCGGTAACCTGGACTCCAAGATGGGAGCCGAGGTCATGGAGCTCCTGCACGAGGTCAACAAGCAGCGCGGCAAGACCATCCTGATGGTGACCCACAACGAGTCCCAGGCCAAGCAGACCGACCGCATCGTCCGTATGCTCGACGGCCGTATCATCGGATAAAAAAGAGAAAAGATGAAACTCCCCGTTTACCTCCGCCAGAGCTGGCAGATAATGCTTAAGAACCGGCAGTACAGCCTGCTTTACATAGTGGGCGTCACTCTGTCCATGGCTTTCATCATGGCGTTTCTGATGTTTGTCCTGATGGCTTCCAGAAGTATTTACCCTGAAAGAGACCGTGACAGAATGATGCTCATAGGCAGCGTACTCCTGTGTGATGAGGACGGGAATCCCAAGCTGAATACTATGGTCAGCTCCCGTTTCGCAGCCCTGTTGGAGGATGCCGGTATTGATGGGGTGGAGAATACGGCCGTGATTACCTATTCCGGTCTGACCAAGGGAGTGGATCTGGAAGTTCCGGGCAGAGGGATTGTCACCGTTCCTGAACTGTATGTGGATGACGGCTTCTGGGAAGTCTGTCAGTTCGAGTTCATTTCCGGCAGGGCCCCTTCCGGAGAATGGAATCCGGCGCTCCCCGAGGCGGTGCTGTCCGCCACTACGGCACGCAGATGTTTCGGCACCGAGGATGCGGCCGGAAGGGAACTTATGTACGGCGGTACGTCGCTCAGAATATGCGGGGTGGTGCGGGACGTGTCAGTTATGGCCATGCTTGCCGATGCTGGGATATGGCTGCCAATACAGATGGGCCGCGAGATGGCTTCGCTCATTCACAACGAGCCTTACGTAGGAACTGACATGATGTGCCTGCTGGCCGGCAGCCGCAGGGATTTCCCTGCAATCAGGGCAGGGGTAGAGGAGGTGATAGCCAGATACAATGCCTCGTTCGGCAAGGCTGACGGCATGTACATATCCCCGGAGGAGACTGTCCCTCTGACCTATTTGGGCGCGTCCACAGATGCCCATGTCGGAGTATTCATCTCGGCAATCGCTGCGATGGTGCTCCTGCTGATGCTTATTCCGGCAGTCAATCTGAGCGGCATGGTGTCTTCCAGCGTGGAGGAGCGGATTGCCGAGTTCGGAGTGCGCAAGGCCTATGGGGCTTCGGCCGGGGTGCTGGTGAAGCAGGTGCTTTCGGAGAATTTCCTCCTGACTCTGATCGGAGGACTGGCAGGAATGTTTTGTGCCGGCGGTCTGCTGAGGCTGCTCTCTCCGGTGCTGGCCGGCTCCAAATCCGGATATGGAACGGGGGTGCTGCAGGCTGATCTGGTCTTCCCGACGGATATGTTCCTGCGGGTTGACGTCTATGCGGCTGTGTTTATGAGCGTGCTGCTGCTCAATCTGCTCTCCTCCCTTATCCCGGTATTGAGGACTATGAGGTCCAGTGTTGTCGATTCGTTGAATGAAAAACAGTAAATCTGCCATGAGAAAGAGACACAAGAACAGAATGAGCCGGACATGGTTTGTCATAGAGACCGTCATGGTGTTTACGGTAGGCTGGCTGCTGGCCGATGAGGAGATTATGAAACAGCTGCGCAAGGCTCTGATCCCGATGGGCTGGGAGCCGGAGAAGGTACTGATGGTACCTGTTAGGGTGCTGCCGGATTACGATCCGATGTATGATGCCGCTGCGGCTGATCCTGAGCGTGTTTTGGGTAATTTCAATCAGATGGGAGAACTTTTGGCATCTGTAGAAGGTGCGGAGGCCGTCACTCCCTACGGGGCGTTTTCCCCAGGGGTGAACAATCAGCATTTTGTCGGGGCATTCCGGGATTCTTCCCATTTTATCAGTTGCGCCGTGATGCATAGAGTGACCGGCAGTGACTTTATCGGGACCTTGGGCTACCGGTGGGTATTACCGGAGGGAGGTCTGCCTCCTGAACAGGATATACCCGGAAGGGTGATTGTCTCGGAGGATCTTGCGGAGTTCCTGTTCCCCGGGGAGAATCCGATAGGCAGGTCTTTCGATACCAACGAGAGCGGCTCCAACACGATAGTCGGGGTGGTGTCCCGCCAGAAGGTATGGGAGACTACCGGAGTCCCTGTGCCCGTGATGATTGTCAATGTCAGGGCGTCCGGGCTGAACTCCGATATAGCCAACGGTTATGCCGGATGGGCGGTGCGTGCTGAGCCGGGTACGGATATGGATGAGCTTACGGCGGCTGTCAATCTCCGGCTCTCATCATCGCAGGCGGCATTCGGCAACGTGCGGGCCAGAAGTGCATGGCCTATGCTCAATCAGGTGCAAAGCAATCAGGATGTGACTTTCTACCGTGTCGGTATTGTGTTCCTGCTCCTGAACATGGCCTTGGGCGTGCTGTCATTCTGGCTTCTGTATTCTCGCAAGAGCAAGGACGAATATGGAGTCCGTACTGCCATGGGAGCGACGCCTTCCCGGCTGAGACTGGACGCCATGCTGCAGAGCGTGGGAATAACTGCTGTCGCTGTCGGCATAGGAGTGCTGATCGTATTCAACCTTTCCCTTGCAATGGGAAGAGAACCGGCAGTGCTGGGAGCAGTGCGTTACGGTGCATATCCGTCCGCCGAGTCGATGGCACCGTGGCCTCTGATTACGTCCGGCTTCCTGTCGGGAGTCGTGGTGACAGTGATTGTGGCCGGAACGATATTCCTGATAAATGCCCTGGCGGCCCTCCTCTCCGTGTGGAAAGTCACAGGGATGCGGCCTTCGGAAGCGCTCAGGGAAGAGTAGATATTTGAATAGTAACCAAAATGTTAAAGTGCGAATAAAATGAAACGTATTTTTCGGGAAACGGCAATGATTATTGCGGTGCTGCTGGTAGCGGTGCCGGGGCAGCGACTGGCGGCGCAGGATACCGGTGAGAGCGTCCTGCCGGAAATGGGCAATGTCCCGGATGGGATGGACGGGACACAGGAGGGCGGCGTGATGGAGCTGACCCTCGAGGGGGCGATGGACCTGGCCTGCGGGCAGTCGGTGGATGCGGCGGTGGCTCTTAACCAGCTAAAGAGCGCATACTGGCAGTACCGGACCTACAAGGCGGAGAGACTGCCGGAACTGGTCTTCAACGGCACTCTCCCGACATTCAACAACAACTACAATTCCTACCAGAATGCCGACGGAACCTACAGCTACGTGCGCAGCAACTGGCTGGGACTTACCGGAGAACTGTCCGTGACCCAGAACATTCCGTTTACCGGAGGTACTGTCTCCCTGACCACCGGCCTGGACATGACGCGGCAGCTGGGGGCGAACGGATACAACGAGTTCATGGCCGCGCCTGTGGCATTGACCCTCAACCAGCCTCTGTTTTCCGTCAACACCTTCCGTTGGGACAAGAAAATTGAACCTGTGCGTTACGCCGAGTCCCGGGCCGCCTACATCGAGGACATGGAGACAGTCAAGATGAATACGGTCACTTATTTTTTCAATTATATCCTCGCCGTGGAGAACCTGAAGATAGCCGAGCAGAACCTCGAGAACGCCGACAAGCTCTATGCCATCGCCAAGGAGCGGCGGACCATAGGACAGATATCCGAGACCGAGCTTATGCAGCTGAGCCTCTCTGCCCTGCAGGCCAAGGCAGAGGTGACCTCCTGCCGCAGCAGTCTGAACTCCGCCATGTTCTCCCTCAGAGCCTTCCTCGGCCTCTCTGAAAACGATACCATCCGGGCCGTGCTGCCGGAAGCCATTCCCCTGCCTGTGCTCGACTATGAGGATGTACTCAGCAAGGCATTGTCCAACAGCTCATTTGCCCAGAACATCCTGCGCCGCAAACTCGAAGCCGACTACGATGTAGCCACAGCCAAGGGCCAGCGGTACCAGGTGGACCTGAACGTGACAGTCGGATACTCCGGAGTGAACCGCGAGCTGGCCATGGCCTACAACGACATTCGGGACCAGGAAGTGGTGTCTATCGGACTGTCGATTCCGATTCTGGACTGGGGCAAGCGCAAGGGGCAGGTCAAAGTGGCCGAGAGCAACCGCGACGTGGTCCGCTCCCAGCTTCAGCAGGAGGAACTCAACTTCAACCAGGATATATTCCTGCTTACCGAGCAGTTCAACAACCAGGCCGGCCAGCTCACCCTCGCCCAGGAGTCCGACCGTGTGGCCTCGGCCCGTTATCAGGCCTCCGTCGAATCCTTCCTGCTCGGCCGCATGAGCGTCCTCGAGCTCAACGACGCCCGCGACGCCAAGGACCTCGCCCGCCAGGACTACGTCCAGCAACTCTATTACTACTGGTACTACTACTACAACATCCGCTCCGTCACCCTTTGGGACTACGCTTCCGGCACCGCCATCTGTTCCGACATCGACGGGCTGCTCGCGGAGGAGAAATGATCTGCTTGTCCAAGGCAGGTTTCATTATGATGATGTCCGTGCGTGTGAGAAATGCAGGACCTTTTGTAAGTTCTTTATTATTAAGCGGGTATAAAACAATGTGCAATTTTCGGGTTGTCAGTGAGCTGAAAATGGAGTTTTGCGAAAATTGTTTGAAATCCGATGGGGCTGATGGTAAAAAGAGGGATGGAAGCTATGTCGAAAGAGAAATTTCAGTAAATTTGCAGGATAAATGCAAATTCGGGATAATATGAAGTATAAAAGGGTATTGCTCAAACTCAGCGGGGAGAGCCTTGGAGGACATGAGGGACGCGGCATCGATGAAGGTATGCTGGCCCGTTATGCCGCAGAGGTGGCCGCTGCAGTCAGGAACGGAGTACAGGTCGCTATTGTAGTGGGTGGCGGCAATATTTTCAGAGGACTTTCTGGAGCCGGCAAGGGATTTGACCGTGTAGGCGGAGACCGCATGGGGATGCTTGCGACGGTGATCAACAGTCTCGGTCTGGCGATGGCAATACGCAGTGCCGGGGTGGATGCGGAGGTATTCACCTCTACTCCGATGAAGCCCATTGCGGAGTATTATACCAGGGACAATGCTGTAGCGGCCATGGAGCGCGGTGCGGTTGCCCTTATAGCCGGAGGTACCGGCAACCCGTTTTTCACTACGGATTCGGCGGCGGCTCTCAGGGCCTGCGAAATCGGAGCTGACGCTCTGCTGAAGGGTACCAGGGTGGATGGAGTCTACACCGCAGATCCGGAGAAGGATCCGGCGGCTGCCAGGTACGATGAGCTGACATTTGACAAGGCCCTCTCTGACGGGCTGAAGGTGATGGACAGCACCGCTTTCGCCCTGTGCAAGGACAACGGCATGCATATTATCGTCTTCGACATGAACCGGGAGGGAAACCTCGGCAGACTGCTCTCAGGAGAGCAGGTCGGCACACTGGTCCACAAATAAAAGGGAAATAACTACTAAATCACAATATTATGGCAGACAATGCAAAAGACATCATTGCCTCAGCAGTGAAAAAGATGAACGAGGCCGTCAACTATCTGGAAGAGGACCTCAAGACCTACAGGGCCGGCAAGGCCAATCCGGCTGTTTTCAACAACGTCATGGTGGACTATTACGGCAATCCGACTCCGGTGCCTCAGGTGGCCAGCGTAACAGTGCCTGATGCCCGCACCATGCTCATCCAGCCCTGGGAGAAGAACATGATACCCAAGATAGAGAAGGCCATCATGGACGCCAACCTCGGTTTCACCCCCCAGAACAACGGCGAGCATATCCGCATCAACGTTCCGCCCCTCACTGAGGACCGCCGTAAGGAACTGGTAAAGAAGTCGAAAGCCGCCGGAGAGTCGGCCAAGATATCCGTCCGCAACGCCCGTAAGGAGGCCAATGACCTGCTGAAGAAGGCCCAGAAGGACGGCATGCCCGAGGATGTGGCGAAGGATGCCGAAAACGATGTGCAGAAGGAAGTCGACAACTACAATAAGAAGATCGACACCATTCTGTCGAATAAGGAAAAAGAGATAATGACAGTATAAAGAAAGGGCAATGAAAAGGATTTTCATTTTATCCGGAGCGATTCTGACAGCCGCTCTGGTTCTTTCTGGGTGCAATAAGCAGTCTGCATCCCCCGTTCCTCCGGAAATCAGTGAGATTTATGTCAGTCAGGAAAAGATAGGTGTAGGGCAACAGATAGTGCTCACCGCGAAGGATGATGTTCCTATGTCAGGCAATCTGTATCAGATATGGGTAACCTGGACAATAAACGGCAATCAGGTCGTAGAGGAGTTTACCCACTATGATTCTGTAGGCGGCATCGGAGAGTACACCTGCTATTATACACCTACAAAAACAGGCGCTCTCGATGTGGAGCTGAACGTGCGCATGATGTTCGCGAATGCTCCCAACGGTGAGGCTGAGAAGACTGTGTCAAAGACCGCAGAACTGACCGTATATGAGTGCGACGCACGAAATTCGTTCTGGGGTGATTCCGTAGAAATCACACTGCATAGAGAGCCCGGTCTGTCACCTACGCCTACCAGTGATGGGGTGTATAGCGGGGAAGGCGTGAGCTCGATACACGCAATGTCAGCATACACCAAGAATGTGCATCTGGAGTATAAGTTCGAGAAGGAGAAGCTGGTTGGGATAACAGAGGAATTCAGCGTGACACCAAGTACCAGCAGGTCATATCAGAGAGTGTTCTCAGTGTTTGATGCAGCGCTCAGGACTCTGGAAACGGCCTATCCGGAAACATGCAAGCGTCAGCCGATATCCAATACTACGGACAGCAAGTATGTGGATCTGGTGAACAGATATTCAAATGGTTCAAATGACCAGCCGCTTGACGCACAGGAACAGACAGATCTCGGGTGTGGAATGGTCATGGGATATGTACGTGTCGAGGCTACCCTGCATTCGGAGAATACTGACATCGTTCTGACGACCAATGCCGATCCGGACAATGATGCTGCAACTGTAATCCTCACTTATAGCGAGAGGTAGAAGTCACTTTTTAAGCTGCCGCTCCATCGAGGCGCGGTGGATAGTCGTAAAGATCTCGGTGATGAAATCTTCATCGAGGTCTTTTTCTTTTGCCATGGCTCTGGCTCTTTCCAGAACATTGTTCCATCGGTCCGCCTGCAGGACTGTCATGCCGCTCCTCTCTTTGATGAGACCGATGGATGCCGAGATGTCCATCCTCTGGGCAAGCAGGTCTATAAGGGCTGCGTCTATGCGATCTATGCCTGTACGCAGGTCATCGATGGCCGCTGCTGCCTCTGCATCCTGAGTCGATGTTTTCCGTATTTTCAACCGGCCGAGTATGCCGGCAAGGTCTTCCGGTGTGATCTGCTGTGCGGCATCGCTCAGTGCCCGGTCGGGATCTGGGTGTACCTCTATCATCAGCCCGTCGAATCCCAATATCAGGGCCTGCCGCGCGATATCCTCCACCAGGTCCCGGCGTCCTGTGATATGGCTCGGGTCGCAGAACAGAGGAAGTCCCGGAAAGCGGCGGCGCAACTCGACTGGTATCTGCCAGAAAGGAGGGTTCCGGTACAGGTTTTCTCCGTAGAAATGGAAACCGCGGTGGACGGCGCAGATGCAGTCCAGACCGCAGCGGGCAAAACGTTCGATGGCCCCGCTCCACAGTTCCGGGTCCGGGACCATGGGGTTTTTGACAAATACCGGAGTGTCGGTACCGCGCAGTGCCTCTGCTATTTCCTGAACGAGGAACGGATTGCCCGTGGTGCGGGCTCCTATCCATACTGCATCTATTCCGTTTTTAAGGACGATTTCTACGTGGCGGGCATTGGCGACTTCCGTGGCTGTATGCATGTCTGCTGCCGCACCCGCTTCGCGTAGCCACTGTGCTCCGGTTTCTCCCACACCTTCGAAGCATCCCGGGTGTGTGCGGGGCTTCCATAAGCCTCCACGGAGAACTCTGACTCCTGCTTTTTTGAGACTGAACGCCTCTGAAATCAGACTTTCCCTGTTTTCCACGCTGCAAGGACCTGCAATGACCCACGGCCGTATGCTGCCGGAGAAGAGCTTCCAATCCTGTATTTGACAAAAATCGCTCATAAGGCTCAACAAAAGTATTTAAAGATTGTGAAAATTACAAGCAAGTTTTTATCTTTGCCGCGAAAAACAAAAACAACACACAATGGCTAATATTTTTACTTCTTCCATCGGGAAAAAACTTATAATGAGTGTAACGGGATTATTCCTGATAATCTTCCTTCTCCTGCATGCGACCATCAACGGTCTGTCCCTCATCAGCGCTGACGCTTTCAGGGCAGGTTGCGACTTCATGGCTCTGCCTATCATCACGGTGATGGTGCCTATTCTTGCAGCGGGATTCATTATCCACATCATTTATGCCATCTACCTCTCATGGACCAACTACAAGGCCCGCGGCAATAACCGCTACGCAGTAGCCAACAAGAGCCAGGCCGACAACTGGGCAGCAAAGAACATGCTCGTGCTCGGTATCGTGGTTCTCGGTCTGCTGGCTTTCCACCTGACCCATTTCTGGGCTGACATGCAGCTGCTGCAGTTCCAGGGTGTGGCTCACGAGAATCTGCCCGATCCCTATGGCCTCCTGCTCGAGACCTTCGGCACATGGTGGGTTACCGTCCTGTACATCGTATGGTTCGTGGCTCTGTGGATGCACCTGACCCATGGTTTCTGGAGCGCATTCCACACTCTCGGTTGGAACAACAATATATGGATCAGCCGCCTGAAGGTGATTTCCTACATCGTGGCTACCATCATCTGCCTGGTGTTTGTGGCAGTGGCTGTAGTATCCTGCCTGAAGGCCTACGCTATACTGTAACGGTGCGTCATAACGGGCAAGCTGCTCTGATCTGACACGCCACCAAATAGACTTTAGAAATCAACGGGCTGTGGTTGAAGCAATTCGACACAGCCTTTTTTAATTTATAACGTTTATGAAGAACATACTGATTCCTCTCGCTCTTGTGCTCTGTCCTGCGGTACTGGCCGCTCAGGATCAGAAGGACCGGCTGCCTTACTGGCAGGACGTGCAGACCGTGGAGGTGAACCGGGAATATCCCCGGACGGCTTTCATGAGCTATCCCGACTCGGCGACAGCCGCCGCGTACCGCTATGAGAACAGCCCCCGTTACCTGTTGCTCAACGGGGTGTGGAAGTTCTACTTCGTTGACGCTTACCGTGACCTGCCGGAGAATATTGCCGATCCTTCCGTGGATGCCTCCGGGTGGCACGACATCAACGTGCCTGGCAACTGGGAAGTGCAGGGCTTCGGTACGGCCATATATACCAACCACGGCTATGAGTTCAAGCCGCGCAATCCCACGCCTCCGGTCCTGCCCGAGGACAATCCCGTCGGGGTCTACCGTCGGGAGTTCACCGTTCCCGAGTCATGGGACGGCTCGGAGATATTCCTGAATATCGACGGGGCGAAGTCCGGGGTGTACGTGTACCTGAACGGACGCGAGGTGGGCTACAGCGAGGATTCCAAGACCTCGGCGGAGTTTGCCGTGAGCGACTTTCTCGTGCCTGGGGTCAATACCCTGGTGCTGAAGATATACCGTTGGAGCACCGGCTCGTATCTGGAGTGCCAGGATTTCTGGAGGATGAGCGGTATCGAGAGGGACGTGTACCTGTGGTGCCAGCCCAGAGAGGCTGCGCTGAAGGATTTCACGGTCGTGTCTACACTGGATGACACCTATACTGACGGTCTGTTCTCGCTCAGGGCGGTGCTGAAGAATACATCTGCCAGTGGCTCCGAGGCGGTGCTGCGCGGAACGCTGACCGGGCCGGACGGGGCCGTGGTGTGGTCTGATGTCCGGAATGTGCCTCTGGATGCCGACGGTACCTCGGAAGTGCTCTTCGAGAACCGTATCCCCGATGTCCAGCCCTGGTCTGCGGAGCATCCGGACCTGTACCGGCTGACCATGACCGTCTATGCTGACGGGAAGGCGGTGGAGACCGTGCCGTACCATGTGGGATTCCGCAAGTTCGAGATCAAGCCGTCCGGAGAGCTTTCCCCTGAGGGCCGTCCCTACGTGCTCTTCTACGTCAACGGGCAGCCGGTCAAGCTCAAGGGCGTGAATACCCACGAGCACAACCCTCTTACCGGTCACTATGTCACCGAGGAGCTTATCCGCCGCGACCTGGAGCTGATGAAGCAGAACAATATCAACACCGTGCGTCTGGCCCACTATCCCCAGGGCCGCCGCTTCTACGAGCTGTGCGACGAGTACGGCCTGTACGTCTACGACGAGGCCAATATCGAGTCCCACGGCATGTACTACAACCTGCGCAAGGGCGGGACACTCGGCAACAATCCCGAATGGCTCGCAGCCCACATGGACCGTACCGTCAACATGTACGAGCGCAACAAGAACTATCCCTGCATCACCGTCTGGTCCCTTGGCAATGAGGCCGGCAACGGATACAATTTCTACCAGACCTATCTCTGGATCAAGGACCGCGAGAGGGGAGGGATGGACCGTCCCGTCTGCTACGAGCGGGCACAGTGGGAATGGAACAGCGACATGTACGTGCCGCAGTATCCGGGAGCGGACTGGCTGCGGCAGATAGGCCGTTCCGGCAGTGACCGTCCGGTGGTGCCCTCGGAGTATTCCCATGCGATGGGCAATTCCTCCGGAAGCCTCTCCCTGCAGTGGGACGAGATTTACCGCTACCCCAACCTTCAAGGCGGCTATATCTGGGACTGGGTTGACCAGGGCATCTGGCAGGACCGTGACGGAGGCTTCTGGGCCTACGGCGGAGATTTCGGCGTCAATGCCCCGAGCGACGGCAATTTCCTCTGCAACGGTATTGTCAATCCCGACCGCAATCCCCATCCGGCGATGACGGAAGTCAAGCATGCCTACCAGAATGCCGCTTTCCGGCCTTCCGGCTATGCCGAGGATCCCACGGCGGAGCGTACCCTTGCGACCGGACGGCTCGCATTTTCCTCATTGCCTTCAGGCGGCAAGGTGTCGGTGGATGTCATCAACCGTTTCTACTTTACTGACCTGGATGCGTATGATTTTACCTACGAGCTGACCGCTGACGGACGGGTGGCCGCTTCCGGGACATTGGGCGTGAGCGCAGCTCCACAGGATACCGTGACGGTGGAGATTCCCGTGCCGGCACTGAAAAGCAGCGGCACGGAGTATTTTCTCAACCTGTATATTAAGCAGCGTTCGGAGGTGCCGGGTATCCCTGCAGGACATGTGCTGGCTTCCGACCAGATAGCCTTCCCTGTCACGGGCGGGCGACTTGTCTATGCTGAGGGCCGCGGTCCGGCCCTGTCGGTCGACTCCGTGTCGTCCGAGGGTGTGATACGCATTTTCTCCCCTTCGGTGGAATGGGTGTTCGACCGCTCCGCCGCCGCTGTCACCTCCTACAAGGTGCGGGGCGTGGAGTATTTTGCCGACGGCTTCGGACTGCGTCCCAATTTCTGGCGCGGACCCAATGACAATGACTACGGCAACGGGGCTCCCAAGCGGCTGCAGATCTGGAAGACTTCCTCGCAGGAACTGCGCGTGGGCGCTGTGTCAGCTGTCATGGACGGGACTGATGCCGTGATGACGGTGGAGTACCTGCTGGCAGCCGGCAACAAATATATCGCGGAGTACCGTGTGCATCCCGACGGGGTGGTGGATGCCCGCCTGCATTTTACCCCGGCCCTGATGCCAGAGGTTGAGTCCGAGGCTTCCGAGGCGACCCTGACGGCGACCTATACGCCCGGACAGGAGTCCCGTGTAGGCCTGAAGGCCCGTCCGGAAGTTCCCCGTATCGGTGTGCGTTTCCGTCTGCCCGTAGCCATGCACGGGGTGACCTGGTACGGACGCGGCCCGGGAGAAAACTATGTCGACCGCAGCCGCGGCTCGCTGGTGGGACTGTATTCGTCTTCGGCTGAGACCATGTACTTCCCCTACGTGCGTCCTCAGGAGAACGGACACCGCAGCGACACCCGCTGGGCAGCCTTCTATGGAGGTGGCAACGGCCTGATGGTGGTGGCTGACAGTACGATAGGCTTCAGTGCCCTACGTAATCCCGTGGAGGATTTCGACTCGGAGGAGGCTGTGGAACACGACTACCAGTGGCCCAACTTTACTCCGGAGCAGATTGCCTCCAAGGATCCCGCTGACGCGAAAGACGTGCTGCGCCGCATGCACCACATCAACGACATCGTCCCGCAGGACTACGTTGAGGTCTGCGTCGACATGCGCCAGCAGGGCGTTGCCGGCTACGACAGCTGGGGTGACCGCCCCGAACCGCAGTACCAGCTCCCCGCCGACCGCGACTACACCTGGAGCTTCACCCTCGTCCCCGTCAAGAACGCCCGCGACGCACAGCGCAAGGCCCTCTACGACTACGGGCTGTAGCCCTGCGCTATCCTGGGTCCCCTTACCACACCGGCAGCATTTCCCGCGATTTGCTGCCGGTGCGGATAGTAGTTCTCAAAGTCTAACTGCTGAAAACCATTCGTTGGATCGGGCCGGTGTTGCCGGCAGTCCGTTTCCCAGACTCTCAGATGTCGAGGGTAAGCTCGACGGGGCAGTGGTCGGAACCGAATATCTCGTTGTGGATGGACGCACCGAGCAGCTTGGGTTGGAGGCGGTTGGATACGAGGAAATAGTCGATACGCCACCCGGCGTTCTTCTCGCGGGCCTTGAAGCGGTAGGACCACCAGGAATAGACACCCTCGGTGTCGGGATAGAAATAGCGGAATGTATCGGTGAATCCGGCGGCGAGCAGGTCGGAGAACTTGCCGCGCTCCTGGTCGGTGAATCCGGCATTCATCCTGTTGGTCTTCGGGTTCTTCAGGTCGATCTCCTTGTGGGCCACGTTGAGGTCGCCGCAGACGATGACCGGCTTGACGGCATCCAGACGCAGCAGGTAGGCGCGGAACTCGTCCTCCCATGTCATGCGGTAATCCAGCCGTCTGAGCTCGTCCTGGGAATTGGGTGTGTAGACCGTAACCAGGTAGAACTCAGGCATCTCGAGTGTGATTACGCGGCCTTCGGTGTCGTGCTCCTCCAGGCCCAGGCCGTAGGTGACTGACAGCGGCTCATGCCGGGAGAATATGGCGGTGCCGGAGTAGCCTTTTTTCTGGGCGTAGTTCCAGTATGAGCGGTAGCCATCGAAGGCTATGTCCAGCTGTCCTTCCTGCATCTTGGTCTCCTGCAGGCAGAAAAAGTCTGCGTCCAGTGTCTTGAAGGACTCTTCGAATCCCTTGCCGCAGCAGGCCCTCAGGCCGTTTACATTCCACGAGATAAATTTCATATCGGTGTCGGTTCTGTGTTGTTACTGATTACAGGGTGCAAAGATACGCATTTTTGTCATGTAGATGCCGCACCGGCAGTGTTTCCCTCGATTCAGTGCCGTTGTGGTAGAGCTGTCTCGCAGCCCCCCCCCCCTCGACAAGCCTCCCTGTGCCGTATTCTCCATCCGGTCCGAACTCCGCAGGCGCGCCATGGAGGAGTTCATAGTGCGCTTCGTCAAGTCGGTCAGGTCCAAGGACCCCGGGATAGGCGGCGTCAAGCTCTGGCACATGTACCGGCGCGAGTTCCCGGCGGATGTCCGCGTCGGGCGTGACAGTTTCATGTCGTGTGCTATAACAACAGATTCGCTACATTAGCTTGCCGTATTTTTACTCTCGTCGGGACGGGTGGTCCCGCCCCTTGGCGCTGGCCGTTCCCCGACCTTCTTATTTCTATGTTTTATGAATTTAAGATATTCGTAATTACGTGGCAGGATTTCTTCGTTTGACTCCAAGAATTTTTCACTCAAAAAACGAGGTAATGACTTGGAAACAGTCACAAATTCTGCAATATGCGGTAAATTTCTGTCAAACAACTCTTGTCTTAGCGCAAAGATACCGAAAAGCAACCAAATTCTATTACCGTTTCCCATATTTCTTTTCAAATAATTCTGTATTCTTCTCTCCCCATGCAATCATAGCATCGATGATGGGAATAAGCGTCATCCCCAACGGAGTGATAGCATACTCCGAACGAGGAGGCAGTTCAGGGTAGATGGTCTTCGATACGAGCCCGTCCTCTACCAGTTCCTTCAGTTGCAAGTCGAGCACACGAGGCGTGGCTTCGGGAAATATCTTGTGCAATTCACTGGGACGCAGGGCACGGTGGCGCAGTTCGTCCAAGATGCATGACTTCCACTTGGAATCAATCAGGCTCATGGTCAGCCGCAAGGGACAGTCCAAATCTACGGGTATCTTTCTTTCGTACATGGTTTTATCTTTATTGAATGTTACGCCTGCAAAGGTAAGGATAATATATCGTAACGGGTATATACCGAATAATTTTTCAGTATATGAATAATTTTTCGGTACTTGTGCAAACTGGAGGAATCACCTACCTTTGCAGCATCAAAACAAGATAATCAATTAAACATTAGCATCATGAGAGCAAATATCGAAGAGTACAAGGCAGTGGAAGAAGCTGCCATGAAGTTTGTGAAAAGTGTGGCAGAAGGCAACAGCAAGTATGCCCGCGAATTGTTTATTGACGAAGCCGTCTTATTCGGCTACTTGGACGGGAAGCTGGAGCACGGCAGCATCGAGCAGTTCTACCACAATGTGGACACCGTAGGCGCAGGCGATGACTTCAAGGCACGCATCGACGTGGTGGACGTAGAAGAGACCCTCGCCGTGGTGCGCGTGCTGGAAGAGAAATGGGGAGGCCGTATCGACTTCACCGACTACCTGCTGCTGATGAAGATGGACGGCGAGTGGCGGTGCGTGGCGAAGGCGTACAATCAGAATTCGAATACCATTCAAAAGTAAGGAGGAAGCGTCATGAAGATAACAGTTATTACGGGAAGTCCACGCAAGCATGGCAACAGCTTTGCCATGACGGACGCATTTATCAGGGAAGCGGAGACACTCGGCCACACGGTGCGACGATTTGATGCCGCACTGATGAAGATAGGCGGTTGCCGTGCCTGCCAGACCTGCTTCAAGACGGGCAAGGCTTGTTCGTTCGACGACGATTTCAACCTTATCGCACCTGCCATTATGGAAGCCGATGCTGTTGTATTCACCATGCCAACCTACTGGTATTCCATCCCGGCACAGATAAAGGGTGTGATTGACCGCCTGTTTTCATTCGTGGTGGGCGGAAAGGATATCGCCGGAAAGAAATGCGGACTGATAGCCTGCTGCGAAGAAAACGACGTGACGGTAATGGACGGCATCCGTATGCCGCTGGAACGTTCTGCCGCTCTGCTGAAATGGGAGATGGCTGGCGAAGTGCTTATTACCGGAGTATTGAACGAAGGTGACATCAACAAGACGGACGGCTGCAAGCAAGCGGCTGAACTGGCGCATAAATTCTGAACGTATGAAGGTATTGTTGATTAATGGCAGCCCGAATCAAACGGGCTGCACCTATACCGCCCTGCACGAAGTGGAAACCACCTTGCAGGCAAACGGCATTGAGACGGAATTGCTGTATTTAGGCAAGAAGCCCATAGCGGGCTGCATCGCCTGTGGAGCCTGCATGAATACAGGACATTGTTTCCGCGACGACCTCGTGCAAGAGATACAGAAACGGCTGGATGAATTTGATGCCATCGTCATCGGTTCTCCGGTTTATTACAGTGCACCAACGGGGCAACTCGTTTCGTTCCTGAACCGCCTGTTCTTCGCCACGGAGAACCGCATGGCGGGCAAGCTCGGCGCATCAGTAGTATCGTGCCGCCGTGGTGGAGCCTCCGCCACCTTCGAGCAATTGAATCAATATTTCACTATTGCGAATATGCCTATCGTAGCATCGCAATACTGGAACTCGGTACACGGCTTCACACCCGACGATGTGCGCAAGGACAAGGAAGGCTTGCAGACCATGCGCATCTTGGGGCAAAATATGGCGTGGTTGCTAAAGTGCATTGAAAGCGGACGGAAGAACGGCGTTCGCAAGCCGGAATATGAACCGAGAATGCGGACGCACTTCATCCAAGACAAATATGAATAACCAAACTTAACA
>DVIL01000073.1 GCA_018711305.1 Candidatus Coprenecus stercorigallinarum | reverse complement strand
AATATGACAGGGAAATCTCGGTCAAGTCAACGGATTCAGAAAACACCGATTGCCTGACCATAGTTACAGAAGACTATGTAAATCTGTTGAATGCCATCGACACCTACTACATGACATATCCGGATGCCGAGACTTTCAGAAGGATTATCCCGAGAATCCCCGCCCATGAATGTACATCGGAAGGGGTACAGGAAGCCCTCGGATACATACACGGGAAAATGAGAGAGTTCCTCGGGAGATATCCCGAAAAGGTCCGTGAACCTGCCATCGTTTTGGCATACAGCATGCTTATCGGACGTGCCGCCGACAGCGATACGATAAACGGACTGCTTGACGAGATGATGGATCTGTCAATAGTTCCGGATTCCAACACGATAGGTGAGATCTACCGCTTCGCGGTCTTCCACCAGGATTCCGAAAGGGAGCGTGCCATGCTGCTGGCATCGGATATCCAGACGAAGTCCGGCATCGATGATACAATCTACACCCACCTGCGCAGACTGGAATGCACTACCGGGACTTTCGGGGAAGCCGCCGAATACATAAACGGACGGAAAGTCCTGGATGATATCCGACAGTACAGCACTGAGCCCCAGTCTCTGGAATATGCCAACTCGAAAGCCGTCTTCCATCTCCTCTGCAAAAGGATAAAAAGCATTGCAGACTGCCGCACCTTGCTGAAAATGTACCTTCTGGCAGGCATGCCTGTCGAGCCCTATGAACTCATCCTGATGATACGTGCCGGCTTCCACGAATCCGGATATCTGAATGAATTCCATTCCCTCACAACAGACCCCGGCTCTCCTTACAGCAGTCTGTTGGCGGACTGCCACAGGGAACTCGCCATCGCATTTCTCATCTCCAACTCTCCTGACCTGGACACCTCCTACTCGTTCTACCTCAAGAATCTGGAAAGGACCGGAAAAGACAATCCGAAACTGTTTGCAATGTGCCTGAGGAACGCATCCAGACACGATTTCCAGACAGTCCTGAAATACGAAAGGGAAATGTCCCTGCGCATAGCTGAAAACACCCCCTCGATCCAGATCAGCCCCATCCTCTACAACCTGATGATAAGCATCGCCCCGACAATTGACGATGCCATGCCTATAATCGGCAGACTGAGCAAGATAGATGACTTTACACTCAACAACCTTCTGTCATACTGTGCCAACAGCAAAGACGAGAAAAAGTTCATCTTCGCCTACCAGATAATCAACCGCCCGGAATTCAAAGCCTTCAGAGACGGTATCCATGCCATCGGCAATCTCTATAAGACAGCCACGGCCAAGGAGCATGAGACATATATTGAAAATATGCTGAAGAGCGACCTTCCGGATGAAAACAGATACAGATACATCCACGAGACCGTAGAATCCTCTTTGGAGATCATGAATATAAAACTGCGCAAGACATACCGCAGTGTGGATGAAGCGTATGAATTACTCAGGGAATACCATGAAAAGTTCAAGGGATCATTCAGGATAAAGGCCGACCTCTACGGGGCCTTCATGAGAAAACTCTACACATACGGCATTGATGAAAAAGAATACGGAATATATAAGAAGAAGTACGAGAAACTGATAAACGAATATCCTGACAACAGCCGTCTTGTACTTGACGAGCACTACTACTCGTGCCTGTACCGCTCGTTCAGGAAAGACGACATTGTCCGGAACGGTACTGTCACACAGGATTTCAAATCCGATATGGAAGGATCAGGTGCACGGGATCGGAAGACTTTCCTCAACATCCTGAATTTCCTCAAAACCGAAAAATACGACCGCAAGGACATAGAAGCCGTTTATGAATACTACCTCGACTGGTATGAACGGTCAGGCAAGCCCGCCACACTCGCTCCGAACAAGGATATTGTCCAGATAGTGCAGGACCAGGAAAACACAGGCGGGACCGGCTCCACTAAGGGCAAAGGACAAGCAAAAACACCGGAAGAGATACTGAAAATGATTGAACAGCGCTATATCAATGTCTATGGCAGTCTCACGGCAACGACACTCAACAACGCCCTGAAAGGCATTGCCCAGTTAAAAGACGCCGGCAATGTACGTTACAGTCTATGTAATGATTTCATAAAAAAACACCGGTTGGAAGACATTCTCACAGACAAATCTTTCGTATTCCTGACAAAAATGACATCCGGCAAGGATGAATTTTCCGAGCTGCTCGGTCTCATAGAAGAGATGTTTGTCAACAAGGGATACATAAGCGAGATCCTTTTCGGCACCATTGCAGGCTGTGACCACGCCCGTAAGACAGATATCGCGATAAACCGCAGATACTACGAAAAGTGGATCAGCATCTACAAGGAACTGGATTGGGAGTTCCGGCTTGACAACAACTGGAATACACTTTACCGCTATCTTACCGTAGAAGTCAGGAACCTGGCATTCTCCGGAGACCGCTCCTCAATTCCTGTCATACTTCACATCAAAAAGCTGATGGAGGAACATGGAAAACCTTTCTCCATCAAGCTGTACGGGAAAAAGAAAATACTCGTAGAAAACCTGCTTTCGGAAAACAGAACAGACTGACATATTTTAGAACCATGAAACACATCATCCTACTACTGCTCTCCGCACTGTCCGCAACTTTGTGCAGCTGCACTGACGGCATGGCCCGGACTGCCGGCGACGGCAAACCGTTCGTGATTCCCGAACTCAAATCCTGGGAGGCCGGGAAGGGCGGTTTTACTTTCCCTGACAATTTCAATATAGCCGTACCCTCCGGTGATACGGAGCTGATGCGTATCGCAGAGATGCTGGCCGAGGACTGGGAGACCATATCGGGCTATGCACCGGCGGTCATCGCTGACAAAGGTAGCAAGGGGGACATCACCCTGGAACTCAAGGCCGACCACCAGCTTGAAGCTACCGGGGACGAGGGCTATACCATAAACATCAGTGACCGTGTACGTATCTCGGCCCCCACCGCAAAGGGTGCTTACTGGGCGACTCAGACTCTGCTCCAGATGGCAGATGCCGGTAAATGCACTTCCCTGCCTGAAGGCCGCATAAAAGACTGGCCGGACTATGCTCTCAGGGGATTCATGATGGACTGCGGACGGAAATATATTCCGATGAGCTACCTGCGCAAGCTCTCCCGCATCATGGCCTACTACAAGATGAACACCCTCCAGATACACCTCAACGACAACGGTTTCAAGCAATATTTCGGAAACAGCTGGGACAGGACCTATGCCGCCTTCCGCCTCGAGTGCGACACCTACCCGGGACTTACAGCCAGGGACGGATACTACACCAAAGAGGAATTCACTGGCTTTCAGGAAGAAGCCGCAGAACACTTCGTGGAGATTATCCCTGAGATAGACGTTCCTGCCCACTCTCTGGCACTTACCCGCTACAGGCCTGATATCGGCTCCGAAGAGTACGGTATGGACCACCTCGATCTCTTCAACCCGGAGACTTACGAATTTGTGGACGGTCTGTTCAGGGAATACCTCGAAGGGGACAAGCCCGTATTCGTCGGTCCGAAAGTGCACATCGGCACCGACGAGTACTCCAACAAAGACCCGGAGGTGGTGGAAAAATTCCGCAACTTCACCGACCACTATATCCGATTTGTGGAAAGCTACGGCAAACAGGCGGTCGTATGGGGGGCCCTTACCCATGCTGACGGCAGTACACCGGTCAAGTCGGAAAATGTAATCATGAACGCCTGGTACAACGGCTATGCCGACCCTGAAAAGATGGCCGCAGACGGATACAGGCTCATTTCCATTCCTGACGGACTGGTCTACATCGTTCCTGCAGCAGGATACTACCACGACTATCTCAATGAAAAATACCTCTACGAGGAATGGACTCCGGCCCATGTCGGCGAGACGGTATTCTCGGAGCGGGACAGCGCCATCCTCGGAGGCATGTTCGCCGTATGGAACGACCATGCCGGCAACGGTATATCCGTGAAGGACATCCACTACCGCCTTTTCCCCGCCATGCAGACCCTCTCTGTCAAGATGTGGACGGGCCAGGGCACTGCCCTGCCCTACTCTGCATTCGACAGCACCAGAAAATATGTCCGTGAGGCTCCCGGCATCAATTTCGCGGGCCGCATCGGCACCGTACCCGCCTGCGTGCTCGAAATGGAAGAAGTGGCACCCGGCTCCGCCATGCCCTATCCGGAAATAGGCTACGGCTACACTGTAAGTTTCACCGTAGAGGGATGTACCGAAACTCCGGGCACCGAGCTTTTCCGTTCGGAAGATGCCGTATTCTACCTCAGCGACCCGGTGAGCGGCATGATGGGTTTTGCCCGTGACGGATACCTCAACACCTTCCGTTACCGTATTCTGGACGGAGACAGCCTGCATGTCACCGTACAGGGAGACGGCAACTCCACGACCCTGATTGTAAACGGCAGGGTCATAGACCGCCTGGAGACGGAAAAACGCTGGTACAACGAAGGCAAAAGCACGATGTACTATGTACCGACCCTTGTATTCCCCCTTGACCGGGCAGGAAACTTCCGCAGCCGCATAACGGACCTGAAGGTCTACAATTACATACTGTGAAGGGACATGCAAAAAAGAAGGCATCACAGCTCGGTTGACCAGAAGCTGTGATGCCGGACATCAGTAGTGCAGTTAAACTGTTTCGGTATGCAAATATCCATACTCCTGCGCGGAGTGTCAACCCCCGAATGGGGGTATTGGATAGAAATTGTTGAAATAACTTGATTATGACAGAATCCAAAACAAAACCGGCAGTAAGCCCCATCCCGGCCGAGCTCAGGATATCGGGCATAAAAGACTCTGACTACGATTCGCTTCAGGGATATATCGACACCCTTACGACCGTCTCCATGATGACATACCAGTCGGTTTATGTCATTGACTACTACAGGGGCAACTTTCTGTATGTGTCCGAAGACCCTCTGTTCCTCTGCGGCAGGACTCCCGAGGAGGTCATGAAGATGGGATTCGGATACTACCAGACCGTCTGCCTCCGGAATGAAATCGAAATGATGGCCGAAATCAACAAGGCCAGTTTCTCGTTTTTCTACAGTCTCCCTGTAGAGAAACGGAAATACTACAGCGTCATCTACAACATCCATCTCAGGAACCGGGAGGATGCGGACCCTATCCTCGTAGAGCAGAGACTTATGCCTCTCAAACTCACCGGACGGGGCGATATATGGCTGGGTATGTGCCTTGTATCGATGGCTGCCGATTCACGTCCCGCAGCAGCGAGGATGGTCTGCGGCAACAGCCCTAAGGCGTGGACATACGACTCGTCCTCCGGACAATGGATAGAGGACATCACGGAAAGTCTGAGCGAAAATGAAAAAACTGTCATCAGCCTCTCCAAGAGAGGGATGACAGTAAGTGAGATCGGACGGATGATGTACAAGTCCGCAGAAACCGTAAAAGGCTACCGCAAGTCCATATTCGCAAAGCTCAGAGTCTCCAGCATCACCGAGGCCATAGCCTGCGCCGAATCCAGGAGGCTTATTTGAGGCTGCGGCCGAGATTGACCATCTCGATGGCTGTCGTCATGGCATCGAAACCCTTGTTGCCGGCCTTGGTCCCTGCACGTTCCACAGCCTGCTCGATGGAATCGGTGGTCAGGACTCCGAAGATTACCGGGACATTGCACTCCAGTCCCACATGGGCAATGCCCTTGGTCGCCTCTCCGGCCACCATATCGAAATGAGGAGTAGCGCCGCGTATCACAGCCCCGAGGCAGACGACGGCATCATATCTCCCGGACAGCGCCATCTTCTTTGCTACAAACGGTATCTCGAATGCTCCGGGCACCCATGCCACCTCGAGGTCGTCGCCCGACCCTCCGTGACGCAGGAAAGAATCCTCAGCCCCTCCGAGGAGCTTCGATGTGATGAATTCGTTGAAACGGGCCGCCACTATACCTATCCTCTGGCCGGCAGCCGACAGATTGCCTTCTAATACTTTCATTGCCTTATATTGATTTAGATTGTTTTTTCATATCCTCCTCCTGACGGAAATGCAGCAGATGACCCATCTTCTTGTACTTGGTGTACATATAGGCCTCATTCTTCTCGTTGCATGTCATCTCTATGGGATCCCTGCCCACCACTTCTATACCGTAATGGTCAAGGCCGAATATCTTCATCGGATTGTTGGTCATCAGTATCAGCTTTCTGATGCCCAAGTCGGACAAAATTGCCCCGCCGACATCATAGTCTCTCAGATCAGCCTTGAAGCCCAAGGCCAGATTGGCCTCTACCGTGTCCATTCCGCGGTCCTGCAGTTCATAGGCCCTGAGTTTGTTTATCAGGCCGATACCGCGTCCCTCCTGTCTAAGATAGAGCAGCACTCCCCTTCCGGCCTTTTCTATGCGCCTGAGGGCTTCTGCCAGCTGCTCGCCGCAGTCGCAGCGCAGGGAACCAAGCACATCTCCGGTCAGACACTCGGAATGCATACGGCACAGTACCGGCTCCGGAGTCGTGATATCCCCTTTGACGATTGCGAGATGATGCTCCCGGGTAATGCGGTTCACATAACCGAGAATCCTGAAATTGCCGTATTTTGTAGGCAAAGCCGCATCCGTCACCTTCTCCATCCATTTCTCATGATGCTTCCGGTACGATACCAGATCGTCCACAGTGATGATTTTCAGGCCGTGTTCCTTGGCAAAAGCCACCAGTTCGGTTGTCCGCATCATATCGCCGTCTTCCCGCATTATCTCGCAGCATAGTCCGCATTCCTCCAGACCGGCTATCCGCATAAGGTCCACAGTGGCCTCCGTATGCCCCCTGCGCTCCAGCACGCCTCCTTCCTTAGCTTCCAGCGGGAACATGTGACCCGGCCGGCGGAAATCCTCGGGCCTGGCATCCGGTTCCACAGCCTTCATCGCAGTAACGGAGCGCTCTATGGCCGAAATACCGGTACCGGTCGACACATGGTCTATCGACACGGTAAAGGCAGTGCAGTGATTGTCAGTATTGTGCGAGACCATCTGCTGCAAGCCTAATTTACGGGTCATGGCACTGCTCATGGGCATACAGATGAGCCCTTTGCCGTAACAGGCCATAAAGTTGACATTGGCCGTATCGGCATGGCGGGCCGCACATATAAGGTCCCCTTCATTCTCCCTGTCGGGATCATCTATCACCACTATTATCCGGCCCTGCCTCAAATCCTCGGCGGCCTCCTCGATGGTGTTGAATTTTCGTTCTGTCCTAAAATCCATATTTTCTTAGAAATTCTTCAGTTATATCCTTTTTTTCCGGCTCTGCGCCCTGCTCCCGCCCGAAGTCAAGCATCCGCTCCACGTACCGGGCCAGCATGTCCACCTCCACATTGACAGGAGAGCCTGTCCGCATCATGCCCATGGTGGTGGAAGCCATAGTATGCGGAATCAGCGACACTGTAAACGAAGTGTCATCGATCGATGCCACGGTGAGACTTACCCCGTCGAGGGTCACCGAGCCTTTCTCCGCTACGTATTTGAGGACACCGTGCGGCACATTCACCTGCATCAGCACGGCTATGCCTTCACGGACAAGCCGGCCGACACGTCCGCAGGCATCCACATGCCCGGAGACGATATGCCCCCCGAAACGTCCGCCGCAGGCCATTGCCCTCTCCAGATTGACTTTTGAGCCGGGAGCCAGAGCCCCGAGCGATGTCCGCCTGAGTGTCTCGGGCATGGCGTCCGCCGTAAAATGCCCCTTTCCCGGAGTCACGGTCAGACACACCCCGTTGACCGCAATGCTGTCGCCTGTCCGCGTACCTTCAAGCACCGCAGATGCCTCGATGTCGAGCACCACACCGGAACCTCCGCCGCGGATCGAGCGGACAGTCCCCGTCTCTTCTATTATTCCTGTAAACATTCCTTTCTGTATTTTTCAGGATATCCGTGTATCAGAATATCTTCCCCGCTGCGTTCCACAGACTCGACCCACAGTCCCGCAGCCTCGCGCATCAGTCCGAAGCCCTTCCCTCCTACCGGTCCCTTGGCACTGCTGCCTCCGATGATTTTCGGGGCTGTAAAGACATAGTACTCATCTGCCAGACCCGCACTTACAATACTCCAGCCGAGCTCCCCGCCTCCTTCCACGAGCACCGAATCGAGACCCATTGCCCCGAGACGGCACATAAGGTCGGTCATCGACACATGCCCGTTCTCTGCTGCACATTCCAATGTCTCCACACCCAAGGCCCGGAGATTCCCTGTCCTCTCTGCCGGAGCCGCCGCCGTATGGGCGCATACCGTCCTGTAGCTCCCGGCACTGCGTACGATTGCAGAATCCACGGGCAATGACGCGTACGAGTCGGCGATTATCCTTACCGGCTGACGCATACCGTCTATACGGCAGTTGAGCATAGGATCGTCCGCAAGCACGGTACCTATGCCGGCCAATATCCCCATATAACTGCCGCGGAGCCTGTGTCCCAGATGCCTTGACTCCTCTCCGCTCACCCATTTCGAATCCCCCGAGACAGAGGCTATACGTCCGTCGAGGGTCATCGCCCACTTCATCACCACCCATGGGATATGCGTAGTTATGTACTTGATGAATATGCGGTTGAGATGACGCGCCCCGGCCTCGAGCACTCCAGCGGTCACTTCTATGCCGTGTTCCCTGAGAATGGAGGCACCGTGGCCCGACACCAATGGATTCGGATCAGTCATGGCCATGACCACCCTGGAAATGCCCGCCCCGATTATCGCATCCGTACACGGAGGCTGTTTGCCGTGATGGCAGCACGGCTCGAGGGTAACATACATTGTCGCCCCTGCCGCGGACTCAGTACACGAAGCGAGCGCATCCCTCTCGGCATGGAGACTGCCATACCGGTGATGCCATCCCTGAGCCAGCACTCTGCCGTCCCTGACTATCACAGCCCCTACCATCGGATTGGGTCCCACATGACCGCGTCCCCGTTCCGCCAGAGCGAGGGCCAGCTGCATAAATTTTATGTCTTCGTTGTCACACATAACAAAAAACCCGAATACCTTCTTGGTACTCAGGGCAGTCTGTCATTCCTGACAACCGTATGGTCCGGTGCTGCAGATACAGCCTCCGGCCATAACCTCTCTTCCATCCGGACTGTCACCGTCGGTATCGGAATTTCACCGATTCAGTCCCTGAGCATCAGGGAGTCGCGGACTGTCACCGCCGGTAGGGAATCGCACCCTGCCCTGAGAGATATTCTTATTCGGGTGGCAAATATAGGAATTTTTTATAAACTTTGCACCCTCTTATGAAAGAAATACGACACATCACCATCACCGACCCGCACTGCTGCTGCGGATGTACGGCATGTGCCTCGGCCTGTCCGAGAGGCAGTATCACCATGAAAGAAGATTCCGAAGGATTCCTGTACCCGTCAGTGGACCAGGACACCTGCATAGAATGCGGGTTATGTACCAGGGTCTGCCCCGTAATCTCGCAATTCCCGGTCCGCAGACCGCTTGAGGTATTTGCGGTAAAACACCCCGACAGTGCAGTAAGGGACGGCAGTGCCTCCGGAGGGGCATTCCCGCTGCTGGCAGAGGCAGTACTGGCCGATGGAGGCAGGGTCTTCGGGTCCAGATACGACAATGACATGGAAGCGGTGCATGACAGCGCGGACACCTCTGCAGACGCGGCTGCCTTCATAGGTTCCAAATACATGCAAAGCCGGATGGAAGACTGCTACGGCAGAGTCAGGGCCACACTCCGGGAAGGCCGCGCAGTCCTTTTCACCGGTACACCCTGCCAGGTGGCCGGTCTCAACCATTTTCTCGCCTCCGGAGCCGGCAAAGTCCCCACGGAGCGCCTGCTCACAGTGGACCTCATCTGCCACGGAGCGCCCTCTCCAGGAGTATGGAGACGGTATCTCGCCGAGGAAGTATCGGCCATGGAAGCTGGAGGATACAGCAACGTCTCGGTTGAAGAAGTCCGTTTCAGGGACAAGGAAGAAGGTAAAGTCGGATGGAAAGGCTATAATTTCAAGATATATTTCAGGGCCACCGACTCCTCCGGCGCACCCTGCAGCCCCGTACTGAGCGAACGGGGAAAGGCCCGGAACCTGTTTATCCGCGGCTTTCTGTCCGATTTCTACTCCCGCCCGAGCTGTTACCGCTGCCCTGCCAGGGAATTCAGGAGCGGCAGCGACCTGACCATCGGGGACTTCTGGGGTATCGGCGACATTCTGCCGGACTTCGACGACGACAGAGGAGTCAGCGCAGTCCTGGTCAATACTGAAAAAGGACGTGAATTTTTCTCCCGCCTGCACTGCGACAAGATTGAGATGACCTACGGGGATGTCCTGCGACGGAACCGTTGCCTCGAGAACTCAGTCAGCGAGACAGAACTCAGGGCCGCCTTTTTTTCCTCCGGAGACTCCGTACACGGGACTGTACGCCGGCTTCTGCAGTAAACGCTACCAGCGTCCGGCTTCAGTCAGCACACGGACAACGAGTGAAAGCAGCCCCTTGAAATGCTCGAGAATCTTAGAAGGTGCATTCATTTCCGTCACCTTTTCCCTGACTTCCCGGGCCAGATCCTTGATCGGCGCAGAAGCTGCCTCCAGCCTGTCCAGGAGGGCTTCGGACGTATCCTCTAAAAGTTCCCGCTCGATGGTCCGCAGTGCCAGGGCCGTCTGCTCCAGGGCCAGACGCTCCTCTGTTCCGGCAGCCGGATCGAGACGCAGGCCGTCGTTTTCCGCTATTGCCTTGCGTACATCCGCAAGTGTCCGCTGTCTGTTATCCGCATCCATGATATTCAGTCGATATAACCGGCCACCTGTGAGGCCAGTCTGTTGAATCTTACGAGTTCATCCATCAGTTCTCCGGAAATGTCCTTGTCCCCGGAGACGAAGTCCGCCGCCAGCCTGGCATGTGCGTTCTTCAGGGAGCGAAGTGCCGATACACAGCTGTTGCGGATCCGGGACAGTTCCTCCGCCCTGCGCACCAGGGCCACATACTGCCGGTCGCTCTCCAACGGCACGACAGCTCCTGACAGTTCCATTGCCCTCAGGTAAGCGGAATAGTTGTCTCCTACACTCTCCTTCTCATGCTCTATCAGGGCATTCATTTCCTCGCTGCGGAGTATGTCCATGAGTGAATCGCAGCCGGCCGCCACAAGGGTGTCCGCCGCGATTACTATATTCCTCACCGCCACAGCCTGGGTTGTCTGCATCACCTCTTCCGCCACATAGGCCAGCACCCTGCCGGCCATCTTTGCGTAACCGGTCGGGATATCCTCATATCCGGTATCGAGCCTGTTGTAGCGGTACAGCACTGAATCCACCCTTGAACCGATACCTCTGAGCTGGGTTCCTGCTCCCTTCCAGCGCTGGGGGGAGCTCACACTGTGCAGGGCCCGGACATAGCTGTTGAGCACATCCACGTATCCCTCAGCCTTGCGCACCATGGACTCCTCATCCATCGAGGCCTCGGCCAGCGCCGTCACCTCCTCGTAGCGCATCTGCCCCGAAGACAGGGATGCGGCATAGAACAGCCCCCTTTCCGTCCTTATCTCCGACATCTGCCGGAAAAGCACTGCCGGGGAACGCGAGACGGTATCGCTTCTGAAAGCAAGCTCCTGCACGGCCTCCATCTGGGTCTTGGACAGAGGGGCACAGGCCGCTGCGGCCGTCAGAATACAGAGGGCCGCCATTCTGCAGAAAATGACAATCGGAGTTTTCATAGCACAGTTTACGGTCTTTATCTGCTGAGCAGCATCTCCCTGTATTTGGGCAGCGGCCACAGCTCGTCATCCACCAGCATCTCCAGTTTGTCCGAGACTTCACGGATCCGGCCCATATAGGGGAGGACGCACTCGCAGTAGGCCGTGGCCCTGTCAGTGACATCCTGCAGCTGGTTGGCTTTCTTCCTTTCCTCTATCATGTCGTGGACATCCCGGCGCAGGGAATCCACATAGCGGGATATCTTTTCTATCATCTTCAATTGGGATGAGCACATCTGCTCCATCTTTTCCTGACCGAAAAGGTCCCTGAGCCCCCTGCAGTTGTCGATAAGGGTATTCTGGAATTTTATTGCGGTAGGCACGATATGGTTCACAATCAGGTCACCCAACACCCTTGCCTCTATCTGCAGCTTTTTCGTATAAGTCTCCTGCTGTACCTCGTAACGGGCATAGAGTTCCCTGTCCGAAAGGATGGAATCCTCGGCGAAGAGCTTCACTGTCTCCGGACTGATCAGGGCCTTGTTGGCCTCGGGAACCGAATCCAGAGGCTTCAGCCCGCGACGGGCGGACTCCTCCTTCCATTCCTTGCCATATCCGTTGCCCTCGAAACGTATGGCCTTTGACTCCAAGACAAACTGACGGATGACCTGGAATATCGCATCGTCATGCTTCTCTCCTGCCGCCATCTTTTCATCCACCAGTCCTTTGAACCTGCGGAGCTGCTGGGCGACTGCCGCATTGAGGACATACATGGGTGCCGACACGTTGACAGACGAGCCGACTGCCCTGAATTCAAACCTGTTTCCCGTAAAGGCGAAAGGCGACGTGCGGTTACGGTCAGTATTGTCGGGCAGAATTTCAGGAATCTCGCTCACCACACTGAGACGTTCCCTTTCCGTATCCCCCTCACCGTAGTCGCTCATGTCCTCTATGCTGCGCAGGACCTTGTCGAGAGTCGTGCCAACAAAGACGGACATCACTGCCGGAGGGGCCTCATGCCCGCCAAGACGGTAGGAATTGCTGAGTGAGGCCACACTCGACATCAGCAGGTAATTATGCTCGTAAACCGCCCTGATGACGGAAACGAATATACTGAGAAACTGGAGATTCGTCCTGGGTGTGCGGCCGGGGGACAGAAGATTGACACCGGTATCTGTCACCAGGGACCAGTTGCAGTGCTTGCCGGAGCCGTTGACCCCGTCGAAAGGCTTCTCGTGGAAGAGGACCTTGAAATGATGCTTCTTGGCCACCTTTCTCATCAGCAGCATGAGGATAAGGTTGTGGTCGATGGCCAGATTGGCCTCACAATATAGCGGAGCACACTCGAACTGATTGGGAGCCACCTCGTTGTGCCGTGTCTTGAGAAGTATTCCGAGCTTGTAGGCATTTGTCTCGAAATCCTTCATGAAAGCCATTGTCCTCGAAGGGATGGTCCCGAAATAATGGTCTTCCAGCTGCTGGTCCTTGGCGGCCGTATGGCCGATAAGGGTACGGTTGCATATCTGAAGGTCGGGACGGGCCCTGTAGAATGCATCATCCACGAGAAAATACTCCTGCTCCGGACCGAGCATGACCTCCACTTTCCGGACATTGCGGTCAAACAGCCTCACCACATCCACTGCGGCCCTGTCCAGTGCCCTGAGCGATTTCAGAAGAGGCAGCTTCATGTCCAGGGACTCGCCGGTGTAGGCGACAAACACTGTAGGAATACAGAGTGTATTGTCGAGGATAAATGCCGGAGAGCTCGGGTCCCAGGCAGTGTAGCCCCTGGCCTCGAATGTGTTGCGCAGACCTCCGTTGGGAAAGCTCGATCCGTCCGATTCCTGCTGCACGAGGGTGCTGCCCTTGAAGTTCTCGAAAATATGCCCTTCGGCATCCCTGTCCACAAAGGCTTCGTGCTTCTCTGCAGTCGAATCGGTCATGGGGTGAAACCAGTGGGTATAGTGCGTTGCACCCATTTCGACCGCCCATGTCTTCATGCCGGCCGCTATCTGGTCCGCAAACCTGCGGTCGATACTGACTCCCTCCCTGATGGAAGAAACCACCTGTGCATATGCATCAGGAGACAGGTACTTGCGCATCTTCTCCAATGTGAACACGTTCTGTCCGAAATACTCGGACACCGGCCTGTTTTCCTCAAAAAACCTCTCTGCCCTGTGCGTGGAAAACTCCTGCAGAGCCCTGATCCTGAAATTGCTCATTGCTTTATCTTTTTATCATTTAACGGTCACCTTGTACATCATCGGCCAGTATTTGCCTGTAAGGTACAGACTGCTGTCAGCAGGATTGTATGCAATCCCGTTGAACACGTCCACTGCCGAAGTGCGGTACCTGGAATCCAGCAGCCCGCGGCAGTCCACCTTGGCTGTCACACTGCCGGAAACCGGATCTATGATGTATATCTCGTCGAGTCCGTAGACATTGGCCCAGATTTCCCCGTCTATGTACTCGAGTTCATTGATAAAGGGGACCTCCCTGCCGCCGTCCCTGACGGTCAGGGTCCTCTGCTCGAGGAAAGTCACCGGGTCGCGGAAAGACAGGGTGGAAGTGCCGTCACTCATGATCAGCGACCGGCCGTCTGTAGTCAGTCCCCACCCCTCCCCCTGATAGGGGAATTCGGCGAGCTTGGTGAAAGTCTCTATGTCATACACGAAACACGTGCCCTCATACCAGGTGAGAATATAGGCCCTCCCGTCGAACACGCAGGAGCCTTCTCCGAAATATCTGGCAGGGAACACCTCCTGGCGCAGCACCTTGCCCGTTGCCGGATCCACTTTGCGGAAAGATGACTCCCCGTATTGCCCCGTACTCTCATACAGGTAACCGTCGTGGAAAAAGAGCCCCTGGGTATAGGCCGACATGTCATGACGGATCGCTTCCTTGGCGGCTATTCCGTATTCCTTCACACTGCCTTGCCCTGCAGGATGTCCTCCGTTTATCCGGGATGCGAAACCTGTAAATACTGCGGCCGCAAGGAGCGCCGCAACCGGTACTACGAACTTGCGGCTCATTTCTGCTTCGACTTGTTGTATTGGAGAGCGGCCTTGACAAAAGCCACGAATATCGGCTGGGGATTCTCCGGAGTGCTCTTGTACTCAGGATGGAACTGTACTCCGATAAAGAACGGGTGGGAAGGTATCTCGACGATCTCCACCAGCCCTGTCTCGGGATTGCGCCCGCTGGTACGCATTCCGGCCTCATTGAGGCGGTCCACATAGTCGTTATTGAGCTCGTACCTGTGACGGTGGCGCTCGCTTATCAGAGGTTTTCCGTATATGCTGTAGGCCAGCGAACCCTCTTCGACCAGACACTTGTATGCACCGAGACGCATCGTACCGCCCTTTACCGTAGTGGTCTTCTGGTCTGCCATCAGGTCAATGACGGGATTTGCGGTATTTGCCTCCACTTCCGTGGACATGGCGTCCTTCAGGCCGAGAACGTTGCGCGCAAACTCCACCACTGCCATCTGCATGCCGAGACAGATCCCGAAAAAGGGCACACCATTCTCACGGGCATACCGTACGGCCTTGATCTTGCCCTCCAGTCCCCTTTCTCCGAATCCGGGGGCTATGAGTATGCCGTCCATGCCTTCGAGCTTTTCCTCTACGTTGTCCTCAGTCAGATACTCGCTGTGTACCGGAACCACCTTGACCTTGCAGCGGTTTGCCGCTCCGGCATGGATAAAGGCCTCGAGTATGGACTTGTATGCGTCCTGCAGCTCCACGTATTTGCCCACGAGGGCGACCGTTATATGGGACTCGGGACTGCCCAGACGGTCGAGGAAACTCTTCCATCCCTTCAGGTCAGGCTCAGGGACATCGGTCAGGCCGAACTTCTCGAGCACTATCTCATCCAGTTTCTCGTCCCTCATCATGAGAGGCACCCTGTATATCGTATCGGCGTCGATGGATTCGATGACGGCATTGGGCCGCACATTGCAGAAAAGCGCCAGTTTCTTGCGCAGATCCTGCGAGAGCTTGTGCTCGGTACGGCAGATAAGTATGTCAGGCTGTACACCGTCCTGCTGGAGCAGTTTCACAGAGTGCTGCGTAGGCTTGGATTTCAGTTCTTTGGCTGCGCTCAGATAAGGGACCAGAGTCAGATGTATGACCAGACAGTCCTCGTCCGGGAGTTCCCATTGGAGCTGACGCATGGCCTCGATGAAGGGGAGCGATTCGATATCTCCGACCGTTCCGCCTATCTCGGTGATTATCACGTCATACTGACCGCTTTTGCCCAAGAGCAGCATGCGGCGCTTGATCTCATCCGTGATATGAGGTATGATCTGTACCGTCTTGCCCAGATACGCGCCCTGCCTCTCCTTGTCTATGACGGTGCGGTAAATCTTGCCCGTGGTAACATTGTTCGCACGGGATGTGTAGATATTGAGAAATCTCTCATAATGACCGAGATCCAGGTCTGTCTCCGCTCCATCCTCGGTCACGAAGCACTCTCCGTGCTCGTATGGATTGAGCGTGCCGGGGTCGACATTCAGATAGGGGTCGAACTTCTGGATTGTGACACGCAGGTTCCTGGACTGCAAGAGTTTGGCTAATGATGAAGAAATGATGCCTTTACCCAATGAGGATACGACACCTCCCGTAACGAAAACATATTTTGCTGACATACTATATTATTTACTTACGGGGGTACAAAGTTAATGTAAAAAAACTATCTTTGCAAGATATTTTTTCAACCTCAATCCGGAATGAAAAGTCATACAATAAGATACAGAATCTGTACCTGCGACGTGGACTTGCGGAAGAACTACAAGGCATTCTCGTTCATGAACCAGGCTCAGGAGATAGCCAACTACCATGCCTCCCGCATCGGTTTCGGGTATGACGACCTCATAAAGGACAACATTGTCTGGGTCCTGTCCCGCATGAAAGTCCGCTTCCTCCAGTCCCCCAAATGGGAAGACGAAGTACAGCTGGCCACATGGCACAAGGGACGCGAGGGTGTGTTTTCCCTCAGGGACTTCGAACTCACCTCTGCAGACGGCAGTACAGTCCTTGTCCAGGCCACCAGTTCCTGGCTGCTCATAGACGTGAACACCCGCCGGATGCTCCGCCCCGACCACGTCCTCGGAGATAAAAGTACTGCTACCGCCTTGGATCGCAATGCCATAGCCGAGACCTGCGGCAAGCTCGTCCCCCCGGCCGGAGAAATGGAGCACGCCCGCACGCACCGGGTCATGTATTCCGATATCGACTTCAACTCCCATACCAACAATGCCAAATACGCAGAATGGGCCTTCGACACCGTTCCTGCCGAAGCCATGTCCGCAGGAGGAGGAATCGACAGTTTCCAGATCAACTTCAACCATGAGACCCGCCTCGGAGACACTGTAGAGCTCTACCGTGCGTCTACGGCATCCGGAGACCACTATATCGAGGGACGCTGCGCGGACAAAGCCGTATTCCAGGCATCGATAAAACTGAAACCTTAACAGAAAATTATATTAACCGTATTAAAACCTATACCGTGGATTTGACAAGACTGACAATATTCGACCCCGACTTCTTCCATATAGTTGAGCGTGTGATGATCGTTCTGGCCGTAGTTGTATTTGTGGCGCTGCAGTATTTCAAGGCAGGCTACGGCTACCTCCGTTCCAAGGGCTGGGGCCCCATGATAGACAACAAATTAGGATGGGTCCTGATGGAGATTCCCGTGCTGATAGCATCCCTGCTGATCATCATTCCCGCCCACGGCTGGGAGAATATCACGGCCTTTGTCTTAGTGTCCTTCCTGCTTGTGCACTACATCCAGCGCTCGCTCATCTATCCTTTCCTGATGAGAGGCAAGAGCCGGATACCTGTCTCAGTCGTACTCATGGGAGCCGTCTTCAACGTGGTGAACGCCTATCTGATCTGCGGCTGGCTTTTCGTACTGGCCCCCGAGGGACGCTACACTCCCGAGTGGCTGTACTCCCCCCAGTTCATAGCAGGCGCCCTGATATTCATCTTCGGCATGGTGGTCAACCTACACTCCGACTACATCATCCGGCATCTGCGCAAGCCAGGTGACACCAGGCACTATATCCCTCGCGGCGGAATGTTCAAGTACGTCTCATCAGCCAACTACTACGGAGAAATTACAGAATGGTTCGGCTTTGCCTTACTGACATGGTCGCTGCCGGGCATCATTTTCTGCATGTGGACTTTCGCCAACCTCGCCCCGAGAGCCAACTCGCTGTACGAAAAATACGCAAAGGAATTCGGCGAGGAATTCACATCCCTCAAACGGAAACGACTCATACCTTTTATATATTAGAAATGGAATCACTGCTCTTCACTCCGGCCAAGATAGGCCCCATAGAAATAAAGAACCGTGTCATCCGCGCATCAGCCTACGAAGGCATGTGCGACGGACACGTACCGACACAGCAGCTGAAGGACTACCATACTGCAGTAGCCAAAGGCGGAGTCGGCATGACCTCCGTAGCCTATGCTTCCATCAACAAGAGCGGCCTCTCTTTCCACCGCCAGCTGTGGATGCGTCCGGAGATCATCCCCGGACTCCGGGACCTGACAGATTCTATCCACGCGGCAGGAGCAAAGGCCTGCATCCAGCTCGGCCACTGCGGCAACATGTCCCACCGCATGTACTGCGGCCAGAGACCGGTAGGAGCCTCCAGCGGATTCAACATGTACTCCCCTACCTTTGTACATGGCCTGCGTAAGGATGAGATACTCCAGATTGTCAAGGATTTCGGCAATGCAGTACGCATCGCCAAAGACGGCGGGTTCGATGCCGTCGAGATCCATGCCGGACACGGCTACCTTATCTCGCAGTTCCTCTCTCCCTACACCAACCACCGCCGCGACGAGTTCGGCGGACCTCTGGAGAACAGGATGAAATTCATGGACATGGTCATGGAAGAGGTAATGAAGGCTGCAGGAGACGATATCGCGGTACTGGTCAAGACAAACACACGCGACGGTTTCAAGGGCGGCCTCGAAGTGGAGGACTGCATAAAGGTTGCCAGGCGGCTCGAGCAGGACGGCGCACAGTGCCTGGTGCTGAGCGGCGGCTTCGTCAGCAAGGCCCCGATGTACGTGATGCGAGGTGCTATGCCTATCAGCGTACTCACCGGATACATGCCCTGGAGGCTGTGGTGGCTCAAACTCGGAGTCAACCTTTTCGGAAAGATAATGGTCAAGGACGAACCTTTCAAGGAAGCCTTCTTCTTCGATGACTCGATCCAGTTCCGCAGGGAGCTGAAACTTCCGCTGGCCTTTGTCGGAGGCGTCAACTCCATGGCCACCATAAACAGGGTCCTCGATGCAGGCTTCGAATTTGTGGAGATGGCCCGTCCTCTGGTCTATGATACAGACTTCGTCAACAAGCTGCGCGACGGTGTCTGCACAGAGAGCGGCTGCCGTCACGCCAACTACTGCGTGGCCCGCATCTGGAACTACGACATGCAGTGCCACGAGAACTGCACCCTTCCCCCGCGAATGAAACGCGAGGTGGAGCGTAACATAAGAAAGTATTACGACAAGAAATAACCAAGGCGGGGCGCTCTATCGCTGTCATGCGCGAGCATGAGGGAGGAAAGTCCGGGCAGGACAGAGCACCGCACTGTGGAAAGCACAGGTAGGCGAAAGCTTACGTCACGGGTAACAGAAAACAACCGCCCCTCCTTCGGGAGAGGTAAGGGTGAAAATGCAGGGTAAGAGCCTGCGTCCGTTCGATGGTGACATCATCGGAGTATCCGCCTGCGGCCTGCAAGGCCAAATATACCGGCAGACAAGGGCTGCTCGTCCTTTGCCGGGGGGTAGGCTGCTCAGATAAATGATAGAGGCCGACGGAGTCCGCTCCGACGGTACAGAACCCGGCTTATAGCCCCGCCTTTTTTTAATTTTTGTAACAATTTTTTAACATGATATTTCAGATTCATTTCAGAATTATTCTCCATATTTGCGCCGCTGAAATTTATACTTTTGGAATATGAACAGACTTCGACTACTTGCAGCCACAGCAGCCATTTTCAGCGCAGTCCTGTGTGCCGGAGCCCAGGAGACCCCCAGATATGATGTTTTCGAATCCACCATCCCTTCTGACTTCCAGCCGAGAGCAGATATAGAGTTCGAATTCCCACTTGCAGACGACTTCTCCTTTATTCTCAATAATGAGCTCCGCTTCAGGGACAATGCCTCCCGCATAGACCGCAACTACCTGCTCGGCGCATTCTCCTGGGAGACCTGCGACTATTTCTCCCTGGATGCCGGCTACATATTCCAGTCAATACTCAATATCGGAGACGTAGAATACCAAAGAGAGTGGCAGTACAGGCACAGAGTGTATCTGGACCTTAAAGCTCAGATAGAGCTGGATGACTGGAAACTGTCCCTCACCGAAAGGCCTCTGGTCAATCTCCGCCCGTGGGCAGATGACATCTACGACCCCAAGGCCGAATGGCTCATCCGCTCAAAACTCAAGGTCGACTACGACATTCCCAAGACCGAACTTAGCCCGTACGCCTTCTTCGAACTGTCGAACACCCTCAACACCGTGGACTACGGCGGAGGTCCCTTCGTAGACCGCCTGCGTTTCTGCCTCGGTCTGAAATGGGAGACATCTGACTTCAACAGCATAGAACTGTACTACTACTTCGACATCCGCAACTCCCGCGATGTCAGCTACACCACCGGTTCCTCAGGCATCTACGACATCTACCTCAACAAGGAGCGGCAGTACCTCCACATCCTCGGACTCTCCTTCAACTTCGGCTGGGACTAACCTGCCATAGCCGGTAAGACTACGGGGAGAGGATGAGGGCATTTCGAGAAAATTTTCAGGAAAATCATAGCTACTTGTAAGGCAGAAAAAAGTATTTTTGCAGTACGGAGACGGGGCGACTGTCTCCGAAATGAAATGCTTACGAATATGATGAAAACACGGAACCTGATTCTTAGCCTTATAACGGCTGCAATCTGCAGTACCGTCCTGTCTGCAGGCACAATAAATTCCAACACTGTACATGGAAACGCCATTACATCGGACATTCCGGAGGAAGGTGTTCCGAAAGAGCTGGCACAATGGCGCAAGGCCGCCTACAGTGATGTCAGATACAGACTGCACTTCGACATACCGGAGAAACGCTCGGAGAGAGTGGATGGACGGATTGCTGTCAGTCTGGTACTCAGGGAGCCGGAGGACATAGTACTGGATTTCCGTGAACCGGCATCCAGCATACATTCGGTCAAGGTCAATGGGCATACAGTCCCGACGGAACACCTGTCAGCGCAGGAGAATGCATCACACGGCAACGGATCTCCAGAAAGAAACATATTGCATGGTGAAGAGGCACAAGGGGAGAATGCAGGCATACAGCACTCCTGCATAATAGCCAATGAGCACATAATCATTCCGGCGGCCATGACCCGGAGCGGAGAGAACACCGTGGAAATAACCTTCACGGCCGGTGACCAGTCCCTCAACCGCAACGACAGCTTCCTGTACACGCTGCTTGTTCCCGAGCGGGCCCGTACCCTCTTCCCCTGTTTCGACCAGCCGGACATGAAGGCCCTCTACACCCTTTCACTGGAGGTGCCTGCCGACTGGAAAGCCGTATCCAACACGTATATAGAAAAAGAGGAACTGATACACACCGGCGATGCGGCAGAAGAGCAAGCCTCCACGCGCAAACTGATAACCTTCTCCCGGACCGAGCCACTTAGCACCTACCTCTTCTCCTTCGTGGCCGGAGAATTCTACCGAAAAGACTATGACGACGGCCGGCACCGTTTCAGCGCCTACTACCGGGAGACCGATACGGCCAAGACCGCCCAGCTCGACGACATCTTTGCAGAAGTAGCCGCCTCGCTCGAATGGCTCGAGGAGTACACCGGCGTACCCTACCCTTTCGCCAAATACGATTTCATCATCCTGCCCGGCTTCCAGTACGGCGGGATGGAACACACCGGAGCCACTCTGTACAACGACGGCCGTATGTTCCTGAGTCCCAACCCCACCCTCGGTGACAGACTCTCAAGGACAGAACTGATAGCCCATGAGACAGCCCACATGTGGTTCGGAGACCTGGTCACCATGAAATGGTTCGACGAGGTCTGGACCAAAGAAGTATTCGCAAACCATTTCGCGGCATGGATATCCGAGCCGCTGTATCCGGAAGTCAACCACCGTCTCAACCGCCTGCGCTCGTTCAACACATCGGCCCTGAGCGAAGACCGCACCGAGGGCACCGTCTCCATATCCCAGGAACTGCCCAACCTGCGCTATGCCGGGCTCGTCTACGGCCAGATCATCTACAACAAGGCCCCGGTAATGATGGAAAAACTCATAGAGATCATGGGCCGCGACGCTTTCCGTCAGGGCATACAGACCTACTTGAAACGGTATGCCTACAGCAACGCAACCTGGGATGACCTCGTAGGCATCCTCGACAGCCTCACCTCTGCAGACCTGCGCGGCTTCAGCCAGGCCTGGGTCTACGAAAAAGGCATGCCGGACCTCACATTCCGCATCACAGGCAAACACAGAGACAGCCTCACCGTCACCCAGAGCGACCCGCTCGGACGCGGCATACTCTGGCCACAGAGTTTCGGAGTGACAGTAAGCGACGGAACCGTGAACAGACAGGTGGAAATAAACATGAATGCAGACCGGATCACAGTTCCCGCCGGAGTTACCGGAGCGCGTTACATCCTTCCCAACACCGACGGCCGGGGATACGGCCGGTTCATCCTGCCACGGGAATCCGCACGGTGGCTGCTCGGCCATTGGTCTGAAATACAGGACGGCACCGCCCGATTCGCCACTCTGATGAATCTCCAGGAAAACTACCTCGCCGGCCTGATATCCGCCCGGGACTGGAGCCGTTCCATCCTCGCCGGCCTGGAGAAGGAGACCGACCAGCTCACCGCCTCCTCCCTCTCCGGTTTCCTCGGCCGGGCCATGGACGACCTCAACGGAACAGACCGCGAGGCCGTAGAGCAGCGGCTGTGGACTCTGGCCCACACCCATCCCGAGCAACCCATCCGCACGATTCTCCTGCGCTCCCTGCCGTCCGGACTCACCACCGCAGCCCTCTGCGACAGCCTGTACGCCATCTGGGAGACCCAAAGCGAGCCCCTGTACAGCGAGAACAACTACACTTCCCTCGCATGGGAACTTGCCATCCGTTTCCCGGACCGGGCCGGACACATACTCGCCACGCAACGGGCACGCCTGACCGACCCCGACCGGCTCCGCCGTTTCGACTACATCTCCAGAGCGGTAAGTCCTGACGAAGCTGCCCGCGACACCCTCTTCCAAAGCCTCATGCGGGCCGAAAACCGACGCATAGAGCCCTGGACATCCTCCGTTCTCAGCTACCTCAACCACCCCCTGCGCGAGTCCTCCTCTGTCAGATACATCCGTCCCGGCCTCGACATCCTCGAGGAAGTCCAGCGCACCGGCGACATTTTCTTCCCGCGCAACTGGGCAGGAGCCCTGCTCGGCAGCCACCGCAGTCCGGAGGCATGGCAGGAAGTTCGGAAATTCCTCCAGGACAATCCCGACTACCCCGTCCTCCTGCGCAACAAGATACTCCAGGCCGCCTACTCCCTTTTCAGGGCCAACACCACCGTTGCGGTCAGCACGACTCCCGAAGACTCCCTCATCTACGCCCGGACCATGCAGAAACTCCTGCCCCTTGCCGGCCGTCCCTCCGGAGAGATAATGACAGCTGCCGCAGAAGCCCTTTGCGGCACACCATACAAAGGCGGTACACTCGAGAGCACCCCCGAACATCTCACGGTCAACCTTAGAGAGACCGACTGTATCCTCCTGGTGGAAGCCTGCACCGCAATGACCCTTCTGCTGAAGGACAATACCGGGCTGAAGGACAATCCCGGAGGCGGCATTCCTCCATTTGAGGACTTCTGCACCACGCTCCGCCGCCTACGCTACCGCAACGGCATCATCAGCGGCTATCCTTCGAGGCTGCATTACACCTCTGAATGGCTGCTGCAGGCCCGGGACAACGGCATTTTACGGGAGGTGAGCGAGGAGCTCGGCGGCATCCCGCTGGAGCAGGAATTCTCCTTCATGTCCTCCCACAGAGACAATTATCCCCAGCTTCGGGGAAATGCCGGGACCGCGGCCGCAGAGCAGATACGCAGGATCGAAGAACGGCTGGACACAGCCGCCGCCTATTTTTACATTCCTGCCGAGAAAATACGGGAGGCAGAGGCCAATATCCAGGACGGAGACATCATCTGCATAGTCAGCAGTACACCAGGCCTGGACATCACCCACACCGGCATTGCCCGCCGCGCCGGGGACGGCAGCCTGCACTTCATCCACGCCTCCATGCGGGAAGGCAGGACCGTCATGGAAGCCCGCACCCTCAGGGAATACGTAAAAAAAGGCGGGATCCGTGTGGCCCGCCTTTTTTGAAATTCCTGGAACTACCTCTATTCGCCGTAAGTATACGTCGCGATAACTGTTGATGGAAGAGACTCTTCTGAATCTGAAGAAGAATCCGATTGAGAACCGGTCGCCTTGTGGATCTTCACCGTACCTTTCAAATTCAGGTTTTCTCCAAGATGTCTCTCATATACGGCATTGCACGCCGCTATCACATCACTGTCCCTGTTGCTGCCTATAACATAATTAACACCACCCAACAGTTCTTTTATAGCATCATTGTAATCTGTAAGACCTCTGTCATAATAATTTCCATCACTCGAAGAACCAGTGCTTACATTACCATCCGCATAGTAGCTGATGACTTCCTGAGTTTCCTCATTTCCCTCGCAGGAGGATACTGCCGCCAGCATGGAGCCGGCACATACCAGCATAATAAATGCTTTTAATACTTGCTTCATTTTTTTATTTGTTAAAGTTCCTTCAAAATGGAGCGCAAAATTAAAAAAAATGGCTATCCGCAAAATATCCTTAGGCCACAATAAATCTCACATGCCGCAACGGCACTGAATTACGCGAATCTCTGCCGTTGTGGAATGATGCGGAAGTGGACACGGCCTCGGAACGGCATCTTGGGTGCCCACTACGAAGGCACACGTTTCTACTCCTTCGGAAGGAGTGATGACAGATTCAATCCCGGAAAGGTAATGTAAGGGGACTGGAGGTGTACGGAATCCTGTCTTTTTAAGGAGTTCTTGCAGCCCTGGGGATATTTGTGGATAGCCATTAAAAAAAGTGTATGAATATTTGACATTTTCAAAAAATTAGACACTATCTGTCAAATTAATTTACACTCGACCCCTGACACAGAAAACACGTATCATCTAATAATCAGCTCATTACAATAAATGGCACAGCTTTTGAAAACAATCTTGCAGATAAACCGCAAAAAACTGCCTGCCATGTTGAAACTAATACTCAGAAATCTGGGCCATACCCTCAGAAGATACCCTCTCCCGGCGGCCATAAATCTCGCCGGTCTGGTCGTGGCCCTCACCGCATTCATCATCATCATGTCCCATGTGGAGTACGAGACCACCTTCGACCGCTCCTACCCTACCTCCGGGAGGATTTTCAGGGTGGACTGCCCCGGGAACGACGAGACTTTCCGCAGTATCCTGCCCAACGCTTTCGCCCGGGACGTCATCAACTCCTCGGCCCACATCGAGGCCGGAACGATGCTCATGCCCTACTTGGGCAAGCTGCCGTTCTACATCGACGATGCTGCCGGTGAACCGCACGGATACGAGCTGAGATGCGACATGGTACAGCCGGACTTCATGAAAGTATTCGGAGTCCGCCTGACAAGCGGAGATCCTGAGGCCCTGACCCGCCCCCAGACCGCCATCATCCCCAAAAGCATGGCCGATAATCTCTTCGAAGGGGATGCTGTCGGCAAGACCATGCGTACCGACGGCAACTGGTTCTTTCCGGGTGGGGAGCTGACTGTGGGAGCCGTCTACGAGGACTTCCCCTCCAACAGCAACCTGCAGAACAGCATCTATTTCGCAGTGGATGAAAGAGTGACGCCCTACACCTACGGAGGGGCGAACTTCATCTGCTACCTGCTGCTGGATTCCCGGGAATCCGCGTCGCTGGTAGAGAACGAGTTCAACTCCAACTTCGACTTCTCCCTGAGCTGGATGAGCCCCATAGAGCTCGTGCCGATAGAGGACATATACTTCATGGAGCAGGGCGGAGACGGCAGGGTGTTCTACAGCGGCAGCCGCAGCACGACCATCCTGCTGACGGCCATCGGCATACTGGTGCTCCTCTCGGGAGTGATCAATTTCGCCAACTTCTTCACCTCCCTCGCCCCGGTGCGCATCCGGAGCATCAACACCCAGAAAGTAGTGGGCGCATCCACCTCCAGGCTGCGCTGGATGCTGACCATGGAGACAGTCGTCATTGCGCTCATCGCCCTGATCATCTCCTTCCTGCTGGCCGGCTGGATATCCCCGATGCTGGTCAGCGCCAACATCCTGAAAGGACTGTTCACGGCTCACAGCATCGGTATCATCGTCACGGTCAGCGTCATCACCATTGCGGCCGGAATCCTTGCCGGACTGTATCCGAGCTGGTACGCTACCTCATTTGCCCCGGCACTGGTGCTCAAGGGAGATTTCGGCCTCTCTAAGGGCGGACGCACGTTCCGCAACGTGATGAGCGGCATCCAGTACACAGTAGCCTTCGTAACACTGGTGTTCATGACTTTCGTGCTGCTGCAGAACCGGCTGATGCGCAACACCATATTGGGATTCGACAAGGACGAGATAGCTGTCGCCAACGCCAGTGCCACCATCACCGCAAAAATGGATATGCTCCGCAGCTCCGCACAGAAATACCCCTCGATAGCCGGCATAGCCTATTCCTCAGAGAAAGTCGGCGCCTCGGACTCCTACAGCACACAAGGCATCGAGTACAACGGGGAGAACATCCAGATGTTCTTTATCGGAGTGGACCCGCAGTTCATGGATGTGATGGGTATAGAGATGGTGGAAGGGCGCAACTTCAACCAGTATGACTCAGCCGGAGTCACGGTAGTGACCAGATACATGATGGACCAGTTCGGAATCATGCCCGGCGACATCCTTCCGGCGGCCGGTGAGGTAATAGGCATATGCGAAAATGTCCGCTTCAACTCGGTCCGCGAGCCCAATACCCCCATTGCATTCATACCTTCCGGTATATATAGCGGAGTCAACGGAGTGCTTTACTTCCGCATCACTGCCGGCAGCAATGCGTTCCAGGCCGCGTCCGATATAGAGTCCCTCATACGCGAGGTCGACCCCTACTGGCCCTCACAGGTAGAGTTCTACGACACCATACAGAACAATCTGTACCAAAATGAGATCCGCACATCCCGCCTCGTAGTGGCGTTCAGCGTCATTGCCGCCATCCTGGCTCTATGCGGAGTCATCGGCCTGGTGCTCTTCGACACCGAATACCGCAAGAAAGAGACAGCCGTCCGCAAGATTTTCGGAGCCAGCGTAGCCTCCATCCTCGGGCAGGCCAATATCGGCTACGGTACCATTGTCCTCATCTGTTTCGCGCTTTCCTGCCCCATAGCGGCCGTCATCACCTCGCGCTGGCTGCAGAACTTCGTCGACCGCGTCCATATCAGCCCCTGGGTCTTCGCCCTCGCCCTCGTGGCCGTATCAGCCGTCACTGCACTGATCGTCACCGCCGTCTTCTACCGCCGGGCCACCGCAAATCCCCGCGACGGACTGCAGTAGGCCATACGAAAAAGCCGGCGGAGAATGTCCGTCGGCTATACAATCTGATGACGCGGTGAGAATACTACTTGGCGAGCTCCTCGTTGATGAGCTTGACCATGGAGGCAAACTCGGCCTCGTCATAGAGGCGGGTCAGCATGATGATCTTGCCGGTACGGTCGAGAATGATGTTTCGGGTCACTCCGGCACCCTTGTCGCAGAAGAGGGCAAAACGCTCTCCTTCAGGATCGAGAGTCAGGGGATAGGTCACGGGAATGGCCTTGGCGAAATCGGCGGTCACCTCGGGTGTCTCCTTCAGGTCTATGCCGTAGAGGGCAAACTCGGGGTTGTCTTTCAGCTTCTGCCATATCTCGCTCTCGATGTGGGGCATCTCCTTGCGGCATACACTGCACCAGCTGGCGGTGAACTGAAGCATTACGACCTTACCCTGCAGCTCTTTGATGTTGAGGGTAGTGCCGTCCATCATCTGCAGGTCGAAATCGGGGACCTGGTCGCCGACCTTGACGATATACCCCCTTTCGTCGGCCTGTACGGCTGTTGCAGTTGCTTCGGCGGACTTGTCCTCAGACTTGGCCGAAGAGTTCTTATTGTTGCCGCAGCTCACGGCAGTCATCGCAGCCAGTACGGCTACCACGGAAATAGCAAATTTGAATTTCATAATCTGGTTATTTTTAGAAGTTGGTTTCTATCCTACAAATTTAAGTAATTTTTTATATTGTCCAGCGCCTTACGGGAAAGTCTCCGAGTACTTTGAGCGGATCTGCCGGCAACTACGGGTGTCCAGATGACGTTGGGCAGGCAGGAGAGTTCATCGGCAAAGGTTCCCATGCCGGTTCCGTCGCAGAGGTAGAAACTGTCCGGATGGGCCGAGAGCCAGCGTTTGAGGGCATTCAGGTCAAATGTCGCCCCGATCGAGGTATTCACAAGGATCTTCCCTCCTCCCATGATCCGGAATTCTTCTTCCTGCAGCAGGTACGTGTTGCGTGGAAGGGTCGTGAGCACTATATCGCACCTGCGCAGCAGCTCTTCAAGTTCCAGAAAGACAATTCTATCCTTCTCCGCCTCCGGTTTCCGGGTACGGCTGTAGTAATACACGTCACTTCCGAAGAAACGGAATCCGTCCGCGCACATCCTCCCTGTGGTTCCCAGGCCGATGACACCCACATTCATTCCTCCGAGCTCGTACTTCTGCTGCCTCCACTGCCTCTCCCCGAATCCGTGCAGGAGCCGTACCACCTCACTTATCACATACTCTACCACTCCTTCGTCCCCGTAGTCCCTGACTCCGGTAACGGTGATGCCCCTCTCCTGCGCCGCAGTGAGATCCACATTGCAGCTGCTCCCGCCGTACAGCGTACAGCACATCCCGATATACCTTATTCCAGGGCAGGCTTCCATGACCCTACGGCTGATTTTCGTCTTAAAGGACACTAAAACGCAGTCCGCGTCCCCTATCCTGCGCGCCACCTCATCATCGTCGGCAGGCATATCCCGGTACAGCTCGACCTCCCGGGCAAAATCATGCAGCCGCTCATCCGCCTCCGGACTGAGCAGCACATCCTCGACAGCTACTATTTTCCTGAACTTTTCCATATTCCAGATGTTAAACCGGGCGCAAACTTATAAAAATTCATCCATGTTTATCGTCATTTCATCCCAAATAATCGTTTTGTTCCCGGAATTGTCTTCGATTTGTAATATCTTTGTTAGCCGTTTACGTTATTTGAACTGCTGCACAGTCGCTCGGGAGAAAGTCTGCTTCGAAAAGACCAGGCCCTCCCATCGTGAGTGTCAGTTCGTTACTTCGTAACTCAGTGACACTCGACGACGGGTCCCTCCCTCTTGAGCCGAGGGCGGCTAGTCTTTTCTCCAGCAGACTTTCTCCCGAGCGCCGGATTCACAAACCAACAAGAAAACAAACACTGATAGACAAACACAAACTGAGATGAAAAGACTGCTTGCAATGAGCGCGGCCGCGATGATGAGTGCGGCTGCGATGGCGGCACCCGGAGCAGGAGCCGCAAAGAGCGACAGCCTGAGCCTGCTGTCACCCGACAAGAAACTGGAGCTCAACTTCTATCTTACAGACAAAGGGGAACCCTTCTACTCCCTGAAATTCAACGGACAGAATGTCATAGATGACAGCCGCCTCGGATTCGACATACGCCACGAGGGCGGAGTCAGCGACATCCAGCCCTTCATGAACGGCTGGGAAGTCAAGGAAAGCAACACCGTCCTCCGGCCTTCACAGATGCGTGAGGGATTCATACTGGACAGCACCGCCCGCACGACAGTCGACTACACCTGGGAGCCCGTCTGGGGTGAGGAGAAAGAGATCCGCGACCACCACAACGAACTGGCCGTGTATCTCCGCCAGCCCATGAGTTCCGCATTCGGCACAGAAACGGACGGAGACCGCATGATTGTCATCCGCTTCCGCCTCTTCAACGACGGGCTCGGCTTCCGCTACGAGTTTCCCAAGCAGAAGACCCTCGGCTACTTCATTGTCCGCAACGAGCTGACGGAGTTCACCTTCCACGAGGACCTCACCACCTTCTGGATTGCCGGTGACTACGACTCCAACGAATTCATCTACGAAACCTCGCCCATGAGCCGGATTGCCGCCCTCTACCCGGACTTCGACCGCAGCGGCAACGCCTGCATCTGCCCCATGCCCGTGCCCGGAGTGCAGACCCCGGTGATGTTCAAGCGCGACGGCGGCGGGCTGTACGTCAACATCCATGAGGCCGCCCTGGTCAACTTCCCCGCCATGCAGCTCGAGGTACAGGACGCCGGTGAGGGCCGCACCAAGTTCGTCTCCCACCTCGTACCTGACGCCCTCGGCAACAGAGGCCACGTCCAGACACCCCAGACCACACCCTGGAGAACCATCATCGTCACCGACAACGCTCCCGCCATCCTCGAGAGCCGCCTGATCCTCAACCTCAACGAGCCCTGCGCCATAGAGGACACCGACTGGATACGGCCCCAGAAATTCGCAGGAGTATGGTGGCAGATGTTCGCCCCCGGACGCGGCACCTGGAGCTACACCAACGAGCCCAACGTACAGCTCGGCATCACCGACTACACCAAGACCGTTCCCAACGGCACCCATGCCGCCAATACCGAGAACGTCAAGAAGTACATTGATTTCGCAGCCGCCAACAACATCCAGGGAGTCCTCGTCGAGGGCTGGAACCAGGGCTGGGAAGACTGGTTCGGCCAGTTCAAGGAGTTTGTATTCGACTTCCTCACTCCCTACCCCGACTTCGATGTGGCCGGGCTGCGTGACTACGCCAAGAGCAAGGGTGTCCAGCTCGTCATGCACCACGAGACCTCCGGCTCGACCATCAACTACGAGCGTTACCTCGACCGGGCATACCAGTTCATGAAGGACAACAACTACTCCGTAGTCAAGAGCGGCTACGTAGGCCCCATCATCCCCCGCGGTGCACACCACTACGACCAGTCCACGGTCAACCACTTCCTGCACTGCATCAGACGTGCCGCCGACTACCAGATCATGATTGACGCCCACGAGCCCGTAAGACCCACCGGACTGCACCGCACCTGGCCCAACTACCTGGCAGCCGAGTCCGCCCGCGGCACCGAGTTCGAGTCCTCCGACGCGATAGGCAACCCGCCCGAGCACACCACCATCCTGCCCTTCA
>DVIL01000072.1 GCA_018711305.1 Candidatus Coprenecus stercorigallinarum | reverse complement strand
AAAAACAGTATTCTGAGTTCGCGAAGGACAATTATTTGCTGGATTTTACCCATGGTGCAGAAGCTTGTGACATGTCTTATAATTGGGATACTGAAGATTGGGAATTATGTGTGGGTGGGTCAAGAACTAGGCATTATAAAACTAAAGTAGTGTCGGTACACAATCTTTGTATATTGCGGGCTTTTGGTGCGAATAGCTCCAACAGTAGTTATGCTGATGGAAAAGAACTTAATGAAGACTGGAAAGTCTGGTGGTGGTATGGAAATCGCATAGCTGTAGAGAATGGAAATTTACATCTGGTGTTTGACCTCTGGTATAATAACAGGGAAAAAAACTGTAAGATTCTGTTTAAGAGTCGGAACGGTGAGGATGTGTCGAAATATTCAAGTTGTCTTGAGGGTTTTAAGCGTAGCGAAGAGGATTCTGAAGAGGGGTGTGTGCTGAACATAACTCAGGCGGATTTTAGCCCCGAAGAAATTGTCAACAAAGTAAAAGAGTTAACAAATATAGTGAGTCGTGAAGTAGCGCGCGGCACCGCGCAATGATACCTTTGCTGAAATTTTTACAGTTGTGCTGTCATGTTTCCTATGTTGATGCGACCTTTGCAGCGTAAAAGTAAAGGAACGCAATGGAAAAGATTCAGAACAATACTTCTAAGTTGCTGGAGGCAATGGAGAAAATCATGGAGCTGGGCAAGAACTCGGGTCTCAGTGCGGAATTCTACAAGAAGGCCGGACAGTATATCAGGATCGTGTCGTCAAAATTGTCGATGACGCCTGTGCAGAGCGTGCTGCTTTCGGCTTTTATCAATTCCATGGCCGACAACAGTATTCTCATAAGTCAGTTCGCACAGTACTTCAATTGCAGTACTATCCGTATTATCAAGAATATGAATGCGATAGATGACCTGGAAAGGAGGAAGTACATACGGTGCTCCCGTACTTCCAAGCAAAGGTCCTACCGTGTGCCCATGGAGGTTCTGGATGCGCTCAAGGAGGACAGACCTTATGTGCCCGAGAGTTATGCCGGAATGTCTATGGAACGCCTTGTTGCGGTGCTTGGAGAAAAGTTCTCTGATCTGGAGGAGGACGAGTTGACGTATGACGGTTTTCTGGAGGAAGTGAATGCGCTTTTGGAACAGAATAAGGAACTGGATTTTGTGAGAGTTTTCAACAAGTACGAGCTGGATGAGGATGGGAAAGTCATGCTGCTGTTCCTGTGCCACAAGCTGATGAATGACGATGATGACAGTATTTCCTGGTATGACTACCGCAATGTCTATAAGGACAGGCTGACCGCATCGTATATGAAGAACTCCATGAGGGACGGGGATAATGACCTCTTTCATTTCGGTCTGGTGGAACATTGTACCGAAGACGGGGTCGCGGATACTTCCTGCGTGAAACTTACGGAAGATGCTGTTGTGGAATTGTTCGGTCAGTTGAAAAAGCCTTCCGTAAATATCAGGAGCAGACAGCTTCTGCCGCATACAAAGATAGCAGTCAGGGAACTATTCTACGGGCCCCGCGAGGCAGCGCAGATAGGTGAGCTTACCAGGCTGCTGAGGCCGGGAACATTTGAGGATGTCTGCTCCCGTCTGGCATCCAAGGGGATGCGCAAGGGATTCTCGTGCATATTCTACGGTCCTCCCGGCACAGGCAAGACAGAGACGGCTCTTCAGATAGCCCGGGAGACAGGTCGGGATATTCTGAGGGTAGAGGTCTCTCAATTGCGGAGCAAGTGGGTGGGAGAAAGCGAGAAAAATGTCAAAGGCCTGTTTGACGGCTATCGGACGATGGTATCGCATTCTTCCGGTCCGGCTCCCGTCCTGCTGTTCAATGAGGCTGATGCCATTCTGAACCGCCGCATGCAAGGGGCGGAGGGAGGAGTGGACAAAATGGAAAATGCGCTCCAGAACATCATCCTGCAGGAGATGGAGTCCTTAGAAGGGATAATGATTGCCACCACCAACCTTACCGGCAATATGGACCCGGCCTTCGAACGCCGCTTTCTCTACAAGATAGAGTTCGGCAGTCCTTCAGCCGGAGTCCGCGCCCGTATCTGGCAGTCCCTGATACCGTCCCTGGATGCGGGGACGGCAGCAGAACTGGCCTCTCTTTATGATTTTTCCGGAGGCCAGATAGAGAACATCGCCCGCAAATGCTCTGTCGCTGAAGTCCTGTACGGAGCATTGGACAATTCCCGCCTCAGGGCTTTCTGCGAGGCTGAGAGATTGTCCGGGAAGGAATCCGGTTCCATGCGCAGGATGGGCTTTGATTATGATTTGAAGAATATTTAACCCGAAATGGAAAATGAGAGATTTCGCAGCTATAGATTTCGAAACGGCCAACATGGAACCGTCCAGTGTGTGCAGCGTGGGGCTTGTGGTGGTCCGCGACGGGGAGGTCGTGGACCGCTTCTACAGCCTCATCCGTCCCGAGCCGGAGTATTATTGCTACTGGAACACCCGCGTCCACGGCCTTACGAGGGAGGACACCGCTGAGGCTCCGGTATTTCCGCAGGTGTGGGAGAAGGCTGCTCCGCTTATCGGAGGACTGCCGCTCGTGGCTCACAACAGCCGTTTCGACGAGGGGTGCCTGCGGGCGGTGTTCCGTACCTACTGCATGGACTATCCGGATTATACTTTCCATTGCACCTGCATTGCCTCCAGGCGCGTATTCGGGCGGGAACTGCCGAACCACCAGCTGCAGACTGTCGCGGCCCGCTGCGGTTTTGACCTGACGCGGCACCATCACGCGCTGGCGGATGCGGAGGCCTGCGCCGCCATTGCCCTCAGAATACTGTAGACCTCGACGACGGTTTTTTTGCTTCAGGGGAATCTTTGATTGATGGTTTATCTTGATTATCAATGATTTAATAGAATTGAAAAGTGCCCTGTTCTGGTTTGAAAGCCGAACGGGGCACCTTTGTGTTTCGCAAGTCGTTGAAGGTAAGCACTTTTGTTGTAAAATGCATTCCCTGACTTTCCGGAAAACACCAATCATAAGGCCGGCATTGGCAGCTGCTCTCCGGTTGTGGTGTCAGGCTGCGAGTCTTATGATATAAAGTTCCTGTTCTCCCGGATTCTCGTTACATTTGACTTTGTCATTGCCTCGGCAGAGTAAATAAATTTGCTCTGCTCTCGGCTTCTGCGTATATTTGTTGTAATCAGGTAGGTTTTATTTGACTATCAACAGATTGGATAAAACTCGCACGAGAACGGGCAATGGATAAGAAAAAGCCGGACTGTTCCGAACCGCCATATTTCTCATGCTTTCAAATAACTCTTTATCTCACCTGCAAAGATAACATTTCTTTCTGAAAAGGCCATATAAACGGCTGCAATCTTACGGAATAAAAACATATCGGGAAAAACGAGCATACCGTAGCCGAGTCCCCATAACCACAGGCAAAGGTAATTCGTGTTCTTCCCGTACAAGCAAGGCCAAGCCCTTCGGGTTCGTGGAAAAAATCATCCTCGCCCCGGAGGGCTTGCGGTATTTTTTCCCGAAGCCTTGCATGTACGGAACACGACCTTTTTAAGCCTGTAGTTATGGGAACTCCGGCCCC
>DVIL01000071.1 GCA_018711305.1 Candidatus Coprenecus stercorigallinarum | reverse complement strand
TGCCACGGATCCGGTATGGCCGAGCCTGCTCCAGAGTTCTTCGCTTATATGAGGGGCGAAGGGAGAAAGCAGGATAACCATCGGTTCCAGTATCTCGCGGCTGGTACATCCTGATTCTGTCAGTTCATTGACAGCTATCATGAAGGCGCTCACCGAGGTGTTCATCGAGAAGTTCTCAATGTCCGTAGACACCTTATGGATGAGCCTGTGCAGCACCTTCAGCTCGGCGGCCGAGGCCTTGGTGTCGGTGAACAGCGCCCCGTCCTTGCCATAGAAAAGCCTCCAGAACTTTCTGAGGAAACGGTGGACTCCGTCTATTCCCTTGGTATCCCAGGGTTTGGACTGCTCCACAGGACCGAGGAACATCTCGTACAGTCTCAGGGTATCAGCCCCGTATGTATCGCATACGTTATCAGGATTGACCACATTGAACATAGACTTGCTCATCTTCTCGATGGCCCAGCCGCATACATACTCACCGTCCTCGAGGATGAACTCGGCCGTAGCGTAGTCCGGCATCCACTTCCGGAAGGCCTCAGTGTCAAGGCGGTCGTTGTGCACTATGTTGACATCCACGTGTATCTCGGTAGTGTCGTACTGATCCTTCAGACCGCAGGATACGAAGGTATTCGTACCCTTGATACGGTACACGAAGTTGGAGCGTCCCTGTATCATGCCCTGGTTGACAAGTTTTCTGAACGGCTCCTTCTCGCATACATAGCCCAGGTCATAGAGGAACTTGTTCCAGAAACGGGAATAGATCAGATGTCCGGTAGCATGCTCTGTACCACCGACATAAAGGTCTACGTTCCTCCAGTACTCATCCTTGGCACGGTCCACCAGGGCGGAGTCGTCATGAGGGTCCATGTAGCGCAGGTAGTAAGCGCTGCTGCCGGCAAATCCGGGCATGGTGCTCTTCTCTATGGGCCATCCCCGATACTCCCATCCGGCAGCACGGGCCAGAGGGGGCTCTCCGCTCTCGGTCGGCAGGTACTTGTCCACTTCGGGCAGGGTAAGCGGCAGCTCGGAGAAGTCCATGGGAGTCGCCACACCGTCTTTATAATATATAGGGAAAGGCTCTCCCCAGTATCTCTGACGGGAGAATATTGCATCGCGCAGCCTGTAGTTGACCTTCCTCCGTCCGATACCCATCTCCTCTACCTTGCGGATAGCGGCCGGTATTGCCTCCTTGACGGTCATCCCGTTGAGGAAGCCTGAATTGCACATGATTCCGTCCTTGGCGTCAAAGCTCTCCTGCGAGACATCGCAGCCCTCGATAAGGGGACGCACAGGCAGGTTGAAATGCCGGGCAAAGGCATAGTCCCTGCTGTCATGCGCAGGCACCGCCATGATGGCTCCTGTACCATAGCCTGCCAGCACGTATTCGGAAATCCACACGGGAACCTTCTCACCGGTCATGGGATTGACCGCATAGGAGCCGCTGAACACACCGGTGACCTGACGGGTCTCGGCTATTCTCTCGCGCTCTGTCTTCTTGGCGGCGGCAGCCAGGTACTCTTCCACCTGTGCCTTCTGCTCCGGGGTTGTCAGGCGGGCCACCCACTCGCTCTCGGGAGCCAATACCATGAAGGTGACTCCGAAAACGGTGTCGGCACGGGTAGTGAAAATGGTCATGTCGTAAGTCTGCTCTCCGTTGGAAACCTTGAATATCATCTCGGCACCCTCGGAACGGCCGATCCAGTTGCGCTGCATCTCCTTGAGGGAATCGCTCCACTCCAGGCTGTCCAGATCCTCCAGCAATCTGGAAGCATAGGCCGAGACACGCAGCTGCCACTGCTGCATCTTTTTCTGTATCACCGGATATCCGCCCCTTACAGAGAGTCCCTCCTTGACCTCGTCATTGGCCAGGACAGTGCCCAGCTGAGGGCACCAGTTGACGGAAGTCTCGCCCAGATATGCTATGCGGTAATTCATCAGGACCTCTGAACGGCGCTTCTCGTCCATGGCATTCCACTCGGCGGCAGTAAAGTGCAGATCCTTGGAACATGCGGCATCCACACCCTGAGAGCCTTCAGCCGCAAAACGGGCCTCCAGTTCCTCCACAGGACGGGCCTTCTGCAAAGAATTGTCATACCAGCTGCCGAACATCTTCAGGAACGCCCACTGCGTCCACTTGTAATAAGCCGGATCGCAGGTACGCACCTCGCGCGACCAGTCGAATGAGAAACCGATGCGGTTCAGCTGCTGCTTGTACCTGGCAATGTTCTCCTCGGTAGTCTTCGCCGGATGACGCCCGGTCTGTATCGCATACTGCTCAGCCGGAAGTCCGAATGCATCGAATCCCATGGGATGCAGGACATTGAAGCCTTTGAGCCTTTTGTACCTGCTGTAGATATCACTTGCTATGTATCCGAGAGGATGCCCCACATGCAGTCCTGCCCCGGATGGATAGGGGAACATATCCAGGACATAGAACTTGGGCCGTGACGTATCCTCAGTGACCTGGAAAGTCCCGTGCTGTGCCCAGAACTCCTGCCACTTTTTCTCGATTTCCGAAAAATTGTAATCAGTCGACATATATTTTCAAATATTATCTCTTCTTAAGTCTGAATTCCACCGGAACTGAGTACTTCACCCTTACCTTCTGTCCTCCCAGCAATCCAGGTTTCCATTTGGGGGAAACGGATATTACCCTTACAGCCTCATCCTCCAGATACTGGTCATTGCCCCTTACAGCCCTCACATTTGTGACACTGCCGTCCTTCTCCACTATGAACTCCACTGTGACTGTCCCCGATATGCCCTCCCGCAGAGGTATCTCGGGATATCTCAGGTAAGTATAGACCCA
>DVIL01000070.1 GCA_018711305.1 Candidatus Coprenecus stercorigallinarum | reverse complement strand
CATGCCTGCCATCTGAGATAGTGGATACGAGGTGGCTGACATCTTTCTTTCTGGAAAGAAAATCATTGCCACTTGCGATGGAGTTGTGGGTAAAAGGGGATTCCATGTTGTCATCTGGTTTTTCGCGATAGCAAAAATATGAAAAAAAGTAAGTTTTTTGACTTAAATTTGTGAAAAATGGCGAAATGTATTACTTTTGCTCTCCCAAAATACTGATTATAGGCTGTTAAGCTACTGAATAAGAGTTGTTTGCAAGAGTAACAACCGCTTACTGCCGCTAACTTTAAAACAAAAAAAGTAAATGTACGCAATTGTAGACATTGCAGGACAGCAAATCAAAGTGGAGAAGGGCAAGAAGGTCTTCGTAAACCGCCTCGAGGGCGAGAAAGGCGCTTCAGTAGATTTCTCCAAGGTGCTTCTGACCGACGACAACGGTGCGGTCAAGGTAGGAACCCCTTATGTTGACGGAGTCAATGTGAAGGCTACTATCGTGGATCATGTAAAGGCTGACAAGGTTCTGGTATTCAAGAAAAGACGCCGCAAAGGCTATCAGAAACTGAATGGTCACCGCCAGTGTTTAACCCAGATTCTCATCGAAGAGATCGCTTAATTGACAAGGAGGACTGATTATGGCTCACAAAAAAGGTGTCGGTAGTTCCAAGAACGGTCGTGAATCACATAGCAAACGACTCGGACTGAAGTTGTTCGGCGGCCAGATGGCCAAGGCCGGCAATATTCTGGTCCGTCAGAGAGGTACAGTCCACTATCCCGGCAAGAATGTGGGGATGGGCAAGGATCATACCCTGTATGCTCTGGTAGACGGAGTGGTTACTTTCCGCAAGACAAGGGAGAACAAATCCTTTGTGTCGGTGTTGCCCCCTGCTGCCGAGTAATCAGGCTGTAAAAGATTTGAAATAAAGTTCCGGAGGATGTCTGTCCCTCGGAACTTTTTGTATATTTGCACCCGTTTTAAATGTAATACAGATGTTGACTCTTAAACTTTTGAGAGAACAGCCGGAATTCGTAATAGAGAGGCTGGCAGTCAAGAACTTTGACGCTACGAAGATAGTAGAACAGATACTTGAGCAGGATGCTCGCCGCAGGGCCTGCCAGACAGAACTTGACGCGTCGCTTGCAGATCAGAAGATAAAGGCAAAGGAGATAGGCAAGCTTATGCAGCAGGGACGTAAGGAGGATGCGGATGCCGCCAAGAAGGAAGTGGCATCCATGAAGGAGCATTCCAAAATACTGGAGGCGAAGATGGCTGAGTGCCAGAAGAAACAGGATGACCTGCTGGTTCTGTTGCCCAATATTCCGGACAAGCTGGTACCGGCCGGCAAGAATGCCGATGACAATGTTGTAGTCCGTATGGGTGGCGACATTCCCGATCTGCCCGAGACGGCGCTTCCTCACTGGGAACTCGCGTCCAAATACGACATTATCGATTTCGATCTGGGCGTGAAGCTTACCGGCGCCGGTTTCCCCGTATATAAGGGCAAGGGCGCAAGACTCCAGCGTGCGCTGATACAGTATTTCCTGGACTTCAATACCCGTGCCGGCTATCTGGAGATAGAGCCGCCCGTGCTGGTCAACGAGGCTTCAGGTTTTGCCACAGGGCAGCTTCCGGACAAGGAAGGCCAGATGTATTTCGCATCGCAGGACAAGTTCTACCTCGTGCCTACCGCAGAGGTGCCGGTGACCAATATCTACCGTGACACCATTCTCTCCGAGTCCGATTTCCCGATAAAGCTGACGGCCTATACCCCCTGCTTCCGTCGTGAGGCAGGTTCTTATGGCAAGGATGTCCGTGGGCTTAACCGTCTGCATCAGTTCGACAAGGTGGAGATCGTGCAGCTCACTCTCCCCGATGTGTCCGAGAAGGCGCTGAACGAGATGGTACTCCATGTCGAGAGGCTGGTAAACTCCCTTGAGCTGCCTTACAGGATCGTTCGTCTTTGCGGAGGGGACATGAGTTTCACTTCGGCCATCACGTATGACTTCGAGGTGTATTCCGCAGCCCAGAAGAGATGGCTGGAAGTCAGCTCCGTATCCAACTTCAAGTCCTATCAGGCAAACCGTCTGAAACTACGTTACAAGGATGAGGAAGGACATATCCAGCTGGCCCATACGCTCAACGGCAGTTCGTTGGCGTTGCCCAGGATCGTGGCTGCCCTTTTGGAGAACAACCAGACACCGGACGGCATCCTTATCCCCAAGTCGCTGCATGACTATACCCGCTTCTTCCGTATAGACTGATGTCCGTATGGATGAGCGTCAGAGAATAATTTTAGGAATTGACCCCGGTACCATGATCTTAGGGTACGGGGTCATTCTCGTTGACAGGCGCAAGGTCCATTTCGTGGACATGGGTGTGGTGGACCTGAGGCGGGAGAAGGACCATTTCGCCAAACTCAATACGATTTTCTCGGAAGTCAGTGCCATAATCAGCCGTTACCGTCCGGACGACGTGGCGGTCGAGGCCCCGTTTTACGGAAAGAACCCTCAGGTGATGCTGAAATTGGGCCGGGCGCAGGGTGCTGCCATCTCGGCGGCCATAGCCCACGGGCTTCCGATATTCGAATATGCTCCCCGTAAGGTAAAGATGGCTGTTACGGGGCAGGGCGGGGCATCCAAGGAGCAGGTGGCGCTCATCATGTCGAGGACCCTCAATACCGAATTCAGGTCAGAGTTTCTGGATGCCACTGATGCACTGGCCATAGCGATGTGTCATTTCTATCAGCTGGTCAATCCTCTTGCGGATACTGACAGTTCGACATCCTGGGAGAAATTCATAAAGACCCATCCTGACAGAATCAAGTGAATTCATTTCCGTCGCGTGCGATTAAACCATGCCGTCCGGGAGTTGTCAAAGTGGCGTGTTCAGTTCTTCCAATCAAGCAATGCGATGATACCCAAACGTACCCTTTTGTTCCTCATCATGGCGCTCCTGTCAGTATCCGGACTGTATGCCCAGCAGCGGGGAGAGTATTCTGTAAAAGTAAAACTTACCGACTCGGTATCCAGAGAGCCGGTTTCCTATGCCACGATATATGTCTCCAGAGACGGATCAGCGGAAAAGGCATTCTATGCCATGACCGACGGAAATGGTGTAGGAGTCATTTCCAACATCCCCGGAGGCAAGTATGTATTCGTTGCCGAACTTATGGGCTATTACCGTCTTTCCTCCAAGATCGAACTCAAGGACAAGGTGACGGACCTCGGGGAAATGCTTATGAACGAAGATATCACCATGCTGGATGAGGTGGTTGTCACGGCAGTGGGCAATCAGGTTGTGGTCAAGAAGGATACGGTAGAGTATACGGCCTCCCTTTTCAAGACTACCGACAATGACATGCTCGAGGACCTTCTCAAGAAGCTTCCGGGGGTAGAGGTGGACAGCGACGGAGGCATAACATATCAGGGTGAGTCCATTACAAAGATCATGATAGACGGGAAGGAGTTCTTTTTGGACGACCCCTCGCTCGCTTCCAAGAATATACCTGCAAAGATCATCAATAAGGTGAAGGTGGTGGACAAGAAGTCAGACCAGGCCGAGTTTACAGGCATCGATGACGGGGAAGAGGAGAAAGTGCTGGACCTGAGTGTCAAACCGGGACTGATGGAGTCATGGTTCGGCAATCTTGCGGCCGGCGGGGGACATGACCTTCAGACGGATGACCATGCAGCCCGCTATCAGGCTTCGGGTATGCTGGGACGCTTTACCGAAAACAGCCAGATAAGTATCATTCTCAACGGCAACAATACCAACAACAGGGGATTCGGTGACATGGGAATGGGCGGAGGCATGCGGGGCCGGGGATTCGGAAGCAACCGGGGAGGTATCATGACTTCCTGGATGGCCGGAGTCAATGCCAATATGAATATAGGCGGTGACCGTGACCGGGAACTTGGCGGCAACTATCTGTATAACGGGTCTACCCGTGATGTGCTGGAACGCAGCAGCAGGACGACCTTCCTCAATGACAGTGTAAGCCAGCACACCTCCAACAACGAAACCAGCCGTATGTTCAGCGACGGGCACCGTGCGGGTCTGGAACTCGACTACAAGTTCAATGACAAGACTTCCCTCCTTTTCCGCCCTGGATTCAACTACAGCACCTCCCGATATAGCGAGAGCAGCGAGTATTCCACCGACAATACCAGTACGGGCAAGGTCAATGACGGTGTCAGCGAGGCCACTTCGGACGGTGTCTCGTGGAGGACAAACGGACGTCTGCTGTACCGTCAGAGGATAGGGGAAAAGGCCGGCAGGACATTGTCCCTCAATGTAGACTATTCCATATCCAACAGCGACTATACCGGAACCAACTATTCGGAGACAAATACCTACACTGACGGTTCCCCTTCCGGAACGGAGTTGGTCAACCAGAGATACGAGCAGAGGGAGGACAGCTATTCGGCTTCGGCTGACCTTACCTATACCGAGCCCCTCGGCAGGAATTTCTTCCTTCTGGGTTCCTATCGTTTCAACTGGAGCAACAGCCAGACCGAGAAGAATACGAGGGATATCCTCGAGGACGGAACAGTGAGCCAGGAAATAGATTCCGTCTATTCCTCAAGGATGGAGAACACCTTCCTCCGTCACAGGATGCAGGTGAGTTTCATGAAACAGGAGAAAATGTACAATCTCCAGCTTGGAGTCAATGCGCAGCCATCCACTACCATTACACGGGATGACTTCAATCCGGAAAGGAACGTCAGATATACGGTCTGGAATTTTGCACCCTCGGCCAGGTTCGACTACAATTTTTCCGACAACGAGTTCATGAGGATAAACTACAACGGCAGTACATCACAGCCTTCGGTCAACCAGCTGATGCCGGTGCCTGACAATTCCGATCCTCTCTATGTGTCAGTCGGAAACATGAGCCTGAAGCCGGAGTTCTCCAACCGTTTCCGCATACACTACAACTACACGGACATGGAATCTTTCTCCACCTATTCGGTAATGGGAAGCTTCAATTATACCAAGGACGATATTATCAATGCCAGCTGGTACAGCTCGACCGGAACGCAGTACACGGTGCCCGTCAACTCCGACCGTCCTACTCTTGGCGGTAATGTTATGCTGATGACCAACTCGCAGTTCGGCAAGTCGGGATTTTCCCTGATGTCGTTTACACGCGGTTCCGTGACCAGTTCCCTTTCCTATACCGGTGACAACCCGGAAGCGGAGACATTCGACGAGATCCAGGATTACCTTGTGGGAGGACGTACCACTTCGATGTCCGTAAGCGAGAACCTTACTCTTGTATACCGCAATGACTTCATAGAGACCCGCCTCGGGGCCAGTGCATCCTACAGCAAGGCATGGTATGAGATAGCGTCGCAGGCCCGTGCCGATACATGGGACAACTCGGTATTCGCGGAGGTAAATGCCACAATGCCGTGGGGCATGGAGTTCCGTACCGATGCGCGGTACAACTACTACATAGGATATGAAGCCGGATACGGAGATCCCGAACTGACCTGGAACGCGGAAATATCCCAGCTCTTTCTCAAGGACAAGATGACTCTTCGCTTCAAAGTGTACGATATACTCAACCAGTCCCGTAACAATTACCGCACGACCACTGACAACTATGTGGAGGATACGTACAACAATACCCTCGGGCAGTATTTCATGATTTCGCTCGTATACCGCTTCGGCAATTTCGACAAGGGAGGGTTCAGGCGAGGACCTGGCGGGCCCCGTCCGCGTCACTGACGGTTTCCGGTAAAATTCCTGAATTTTTCGATAAGTGCTTTCATGTCGTCAGCCAGTTCGCTGCTGACGACTATTTTTTCGTGTGTCCTCGGGTGTATGAAACCTATCGTGCCGGCGTGCAGGGCCTGTCGGGGCAGTATCTCGAAGCAGTTGTCTATGAACTGCCGGTAGCGGGAATAGAGGGTGCCCTTGAGGATGCGGTCTCCGCCGTAGAGGGAGTCGTTGAAAAGAGGATGTCCGATGTGGTTCATGTGGACTCTTATCTGATGGGTGCGGCCTGTCTCAAGAGTGCATTCGACCACCGTAACGTAGCCTAACCGCTCTATGACCTTCCAGTGGGTAACGGCATATTTGCCTGTACCGTCCTCTACAACCTTGAAACGTATGCGGTTGGAAGGGTCCCGGCCTATGTCTCCGATGACTGTGCCGGAGTCCTCTTCCATATCCCCCCATACTATGGCCGTATAGCGTCTTTCTATCGAATGGACAAAAAACTGGCGGGCCAGGTATGCCTGTGCGTCATCGTTCTTGGCTATCAGGAGGGTTCCGGAAGTGTCTTTGTCTATCCTGTGTACGAGAATCCCCATACGGTCGTCTTCTGCATCAGGCCCCTGGCTTCGGCCAAGATACCAGGCCAGCCCGTTGAGCAGGGTGCCGGTGTAGTGGCTGCATCCCGGATGTACCACAAGACCTGCCGGCTTGTTCACTACCAGTACATCATCGTCCTCATACCGTATATCCAGGTCCATTTTCTCAGGGAGAATCTCGTATCCGCGGCGGCGGTACGGGAGGCATATGCGGATGTCGTCGAGAGGCTTTACACGGTAGTTGGCCTTTACGGGGGTTCCGCCTACGTAGACGTATCCGGCATCAATTGCCTGCTGGATGCGGTTGCGTGAGGCACCCATGATGTGGGCCGTCAGGAACTTGTCTATTCTCAAAAGTCCCTGGCCGCGGTCTGCAGTGATACGGTAGTGTTCGAAGAGACCGGAATCGTTCTCTTCTTCCGGATTGTCCTCGTCTCCGGCGACGGTGCTGTCATCGGGCAGGTCGGGAAGCGGTATCGGTTTATCGGAGTTCGGCATCGGTGCTGTCTGGTTCTGGTACAGGTATGCGTGTTACGTCCTTTGAAAGATAGAGTGTGACAGGGGAGCCGATCCTTACGCTGACGGAATCGGAGGCAGGGGGATACTGGCCGTATACGTAGGCTTCGAGGCTGTCGGAGTAGTCGGAGACAGTATTGTCAAACTCGCAGTCGTAGATATTCAGGGAATTGTCGTGCAGCAGCTCTGAGGCCATCTGATAGCGGTATCCGATGACATTGGGGACATAGGTTATGCTGTCGGCAGGATTGAGACCGAGAATCAGGTCGATGGATGTGCCGCTGTTGATTCGGGTGCCGGGTGCGATATCCTGTCCCTTGTACTGCTGGCCGAGGACGTTGTTGGTGGCCATATCCTCTTTGTAGATGAGTCTGCCGATGTTCAGGCCGTTGGCCATCAGTTCTGTCCTGGCTTGCCTCAGGGAGAATCCTACTAAGGATGGCATGGTGGACTGTCTTGGAATGACGGAGTTGATTACCAGCAGGATGCGGCGGTTTTTCTTGACCTTGCTGGCAGGCTCAGGGTTCTGACGGGAAATGGCTCCTCTTTCCATGCCTCTGATATACACCGAGTCGGTCACTTCCAGGCGCAGGTCAAGGCTTTCTGCAGCCTTTGCCGCCTCATCGAGTGTCATGCCGTAGAAATCAGGGACTTCGAACTCTTGTCCGTGACGGGTTATCAGCTTGAGAGACAGATTAATGATGAAGTATCCCACAACCAGAATGGCGAGGATCAGGAGTATGTTCTTGGTCAGTGAGACCTTGAAAGGTTTCTGGAATATTTTTTTCATTCTGCAAATGTACAAAGAAGCCGAGAGCAATGCAAAAGAAGTTGCCCGATTTGCTCCGTCTGTGGAAAATCAGGCGGGTTCATGTAAAATTGGTTATAATTTCCGTTAAAAATCTTTTTATGGCCGGCCCCGTTCCATATCTTTGCAACGTCAAAAATAAAGAACAACAGACATGTCGCTGAAACGATTCGGAGTCTCGCTTGAAAGCGGGCTGCTTGATGAACTGGACCGGTATACTGCCGAGAACGGATTTTCCAACCGTTCGCGGGCCCTGCGTTTCCTCATTGAGAAATATGTGACGGAGGAGAAGTGGGCCTGCAATAATATCGTAGCCGGAACAGTGATGATTCTCTGCGACAAGAACGCGGGCGATGTACAGGGCAGGATTCAGGATACGATCCGCATGCATGAGGGACTTGTGCTGTCATCAACAGTGTATTTCGTGAGCGGAACATGTTGCCTTTATGTTGTCGTTCTCAAAGGTGAGGCGGTGAGTCTTACTGCTTTAGCGGACAGGCTCACTTCCATCAACGGAGTCCGGCACGGGAAGCTGCTGATGAGCAGGGTGGATTAGACCACCTGTTTTTTTGGCCTGTCAGTAGTAAGTTTTTGTAAAAACGTAACACGATGCAGTGCGTACGGGAGAGTGCCCCCGGAATAGGTGGAAACGGTGCACTCTCCGCAAAGAAAAACCGGGTGACCGCCCCCGGAATAAGTTGTGGCGGTCCCACGATTTCGCAGGGCCATGGAGAGTGTACCCGGAATCGCTGAAAACCGTACACTCTCCGGATGAACGATCAAGATGAGAAAAGTTTTTCTTTCGGCAGCTTTCCTGTGTGTCGCTGCCTTTTCGGGGGCTGAGGCCCGCAGTTTTGAACAGCCGGCGGATACTGCCGGAGTCCGGACCGATACCCTTTCGCAGGTGGTTGTCACAGGTACCCGCAATAAGACGGATATACGGCATCTTCCCCTGACTGTCAGCATTCTGGACCGTCCGACCATAGAGTACTCCTTTACCCCCTCCCTGCTTCCGGTACTTACGGAGCAGGTTCCCGGATTTTTCTCGACCTCCCGTGGCATTATGGGGTATGGAGTTTCCGGAGGAGCGGCCGGCAATATCTCGGTGCGTGGTCTTAGCGGCGGTTCCGGGCAGGTGATGGTGCTTATCGACGGGCATCCGCAGTATATGGGCATGTTCGGGCATCCGATCTCGGACGCCTACCAGTCCCTTATGGCCGAGCAGGTAGAGGTGCTGCGTGGGCCTGCGTCTGTGCTTTACGGTTCCAATGCGATGGGCGGTGTGGTCAACATAGTCACACGCAAGATGGAGGAGGACGGGGTGAGGACAAACATCAATGCCGGATACGGTTCGTGGAACACTGTCCAGACTGAGGCTACCAATCGCATGAAGTTCGGGGGTTTCTCCAGTGTGGTCAGCCTGTCGTACAACCGTACCGACGGCCACCGTGCCGATATGGGCTTCGAGCAGTACGGAGGCTACGCCAAGCTCGGCTACGACTTTACCGAGAACTGGAGGATGAGGGCCGATGTCAATGTGACCCATTTCAACGCATCCAATCCCGGTACAGTCTCCGAGCCTCTCGTGGATGCCGACCAGAGTGTTACCCGAGGCATGACATCCCTGGCCGTGGAGAACGAGTACGAACGGACCTCAGGTGCCCTGAGCGTGTTCTACAACTGGGGCGACCACCTTATCAACGACGGCTACATGCCTTCGGAAGGCGAGACTCCTCTGGACTACCGTTTCAATTCCCACGATGACATGATGGGTATATCCGCATATCAGAGCGTGAGGCTTTTCAGGGGCAACCGCCTGACAGCCGGAGTGGACTGGTACCGTTTCGGCGGTTCGGCATGGAACCGGTATGTGGCCGGGGAGCGTAACGGAGAACGCGAGGACATCGTGGATATCGCGCAGCATGAAGTGGCCGGTTATGTGGATTTCCGGCAGAATATCGGAACCTGGCTGACCTTCAATGCCGGCCTTCGCGTGGACCATCATTCTCACCTCGGAACGGAGTGGGTGCCTCAGGCCGGACTGGCCTTCCATCTACCGTATTCCATTGAACTGAAGGCATCGGCAAGCAAGGGCTTCCGCTATCCGACCATCCGTGAGATGTATATGTTCCCTCCTCAGAACCCCGATCTGCAGCCAGAGCGGCTATGGTCCTACGAACTTGCATTTTCCCAGAAGCTTCTGGACGGAAGAGTGTCGTACGGGGTCAATGTGTTCTATATCGACGGAGACAATACGATACAGACCCTGCCCAATCCTTCCGGAGCCGGGATGCTGAACCAGAATACCGGAGAGATCCACAACGCAGGGGTGGAGGCCCAGGTGGCCTGGCGTATCGCCCGTGACTGGTCGGTGGATGCCAACTACAGTTTCCTGCACATGGAGAATCCGGTGGTGGCCGCTCCCGAGCACAAGCTCTATGTCGGCGGTCTTTTCACCCACGGACGCTGGCACGTATCGACCGGAGTGCAGTACGTAGCCGGGCTGTACACAGCTGTCGGCAGCTCTCCGGTGCAGGAGGATTTTGTCCTCTGGAACATCCGCGCCTCCTTCCGTATCCTCGACTGGATGTCCGTCTGGGTACGCGGCGAGAATCTTCTCAACCATCACTACGAGATCAATGCCGGCTTCCCCATGCCCGGAGCCAATGTCATCGGCGGCCTGAATTTCGAGTTTTAGGCAGTAAAGCATATACCCTGAAAAGGACCAGGCCCTCCCACCGCTTTGCGGCGGGCCCCTCCCTCTAGTGCCGAGGGCGGCAAGTCCTTTTCAGGGTATATGCTTTACTCCCTGCCCTTCCATGTAGTCATAAGAACTTCATTACGGTACAGCCTCTTTTCCGTTGAGGCTTTGGGTAGGGAGAGGATCTACCAGATCATTACGCGCTCGGCCTCGGGACGGAACATCGGGTCTCCCTCGGAGATGCCGAATGCCTCGAAGAACTGCGGGAAGTTGCGGACAGCCACGTTGACGCGGTTCTCGGCGAGGGAGTGTACGTCGAGTTTGTTGAGGCGGGCCTTTTCCTCATCGGTGGCGTTCTGGGCCCAGAGGTGGGCATAGCCGATGAAGAAGCGCTGGGCGGCTGTGAGACCGTCTATAGGGGCGGGCTCGGTGCCGTTCAGGGAGTTCCGGTAAGCTGTCCAGGCAACGCTGAGTCCGCCCTGGTCGGCGATATTCTCTCCGAGGGAGAGGGCTCCGTTGGCATGAATACCGGGGAGAATCTCCACATCGCTGTACTGCTTCTCGAGAACGGCGGTCTTGGCCTTGAAGGCGGCCTCGTCCTCGGGTGCCCACCAGTTGTTCATGTTGCCGTCCTTGTCGAAGAGGCGGCCCTGGTCGTCGAAGCCGTGGGTCATCTCGTGGCCGATGACTACGCCGATGGCTCCGTAGTTGACGGCGTCATCCGCGTCTGCGTTGAAGAACGGGGGCTGGAGAATGGCGGCAGGGAAGCATATCTCGTTGGTGGTGGGGTTGTAGTAGGCGTTGACGGTCTGAGGAGTCATGCCCCACTCGTCGGGATCGGTGGGCTGTCCGAGCTTGCTGAGATTGTCCTTCACGTACCAGGCCTTGGCGGCACGGAGGTTCTCGTAGTAGCTCAGGGCGGGATCGATGGTCAGGGTGCTGTAGTCCTTCCACTTGTCGGGGTAGCCGATCTTCACGGTGAAGGCGGCGAGCTTCTCGCGGGCGTAGGCCTTGGTGGCGTCGGACATCCAGTCGAGGGAGTCGATGTGCTGGCCGAGTGATACCTGGAGCTGGCGTACGAGCTCGAGTACCTTGGCCTTGTACTCCTCGGGGAAGTACTTGTGTACGTACATCTGGCCGACAGCCTCGCCGAGTACGCTGTTGGGCACGCTCATGGCGCGTTTCCAGCGGGGTTTCTGCTCGGTGATACCGCTCATCTGAGTGCTGAAGAAGTCGAACGATGCATCGTAGTAGTCATCCGACAGGCTGCCGGCGGCGGAAGTGAGCAGGCCGGCTGCCAGGTAGTCCTGAAGCTGTCCGAGGGTGGCGGAGGCAAACAGCCTGCTGAATCCGTCGAAGAACGAGGGCTGCTGCACGATGATCTTGTCCTGGTCGGGGAGGCCGAGGGTCTTGAAGAAGGATGCGAAGTCGAATCCTTTCCAGCGGCGGCAGATCTGTCCGGTGCTCATCGGGTTGTACTGTTTGGTGTAATCGCGGTTCTCGACGCTGGTCCAGGATACCTCAGCGAGACGGTCCTCTATCTTCACGGCGTTCTCCGCTTTCTGTGCTGCATCTTCGTATCCGCTGAGGGCGAAGAGTCTGGCCAGCATCTCAGTGTAGCCCTTGTGCAGTTCCGCGTTGGCAGGGTCCACGTAGTAGTCGCGGTCGCCCATCCCGAGGCCGCTCTGAGCGAGGTAGAGTACCTGCATCTTGCTGTTCATAAGGTCAGCATCTACTCCGATGCTGAAGAAGCCGCCCTCTCCGTACTTGTTCATCTCAGCCAGCTCTACGGCCAGGGCCTTCTTGTCCTTGGCGGCGTAGATGGCATCGAGATATTTCTGGAGCGGCTGTCCGCCCTCTGCGTTCAGCTTCACTGAGTCGAGTCCCTGCTTGTACAGGTCCACGATCTTCTGGTCCACCGTACCAGCCTCGGGAGTCATCTTGGCCATCTCTGCGAACAGGTCGTTGAGGCGTACCACATTGTTCTCCCGCAGCACGTCGAACGAGCCGAAGCGGGCGTATTCGGGTTTCAGGGGATTTTTCTTGATCCAGCCGCCGTTGGCATACCGGAAGAAGTCATCACCGGGGGATACTGTCAGGTCCATGTCCGTCATGTCGATGGCGGGGACCTTCTCCACTTTCTGCTGGCAGGATGTCGAGGCCAGCATCATCATGGGAATCATCATAGCTGCAAATGTCTTTTTCATCGTTGGTATTTTGTGTTTCGTTTTCCGTTTTTGCGTTTTGCGGACGTGAAGATACAGAATTTCCGGTCTGCCTGTTCATATACTTTTCGCAATTCCGCACAATCAGTGTCAGTAGATTTTCAGTGGGGTATGCATACTGTTACTGTAAAATTACGGATACACAATAGTGAAAGGCCTATTGGTTTCCAGCGGGTCAGACTTTAGGAGTCCAACAAAGCGCGCTTATAGAAATGCCTGATAATCAGATATTCTGGGAAAAGACATCTGCTGGACTTGTGAAGATACAGGGCTGAATGGCCGTTTGGTGGCAAAATCTGTCGGGTCCGGCAAATTGTTAAAACGTATATCTCTGATAATAAACGAGATAAATTTTGGCGATATGTTGGATATTGCAAAATGGCTGCACATGAGACGCAAGTGTCTGAGACGCGATCTCCTCACGATCGTCTGCCATATCGGCACTGAATCCCGGGAATTGCTGCCGTTGCGGAATCCCGCCTGACCGTAAAACCGCCTTGGAACACCGTGAAGACCTGTGAAGGTCGTTAAATGTCAGCCACATGGCGTTGCAGATATATCTAATGATGCTCTTTCACCATGTACAATAACATTTACCGCAACGGCAGCAGTTCCCGGGATTCGGTGCCGTAGTGGACACCGCTCTTCTGCACGCCCTGCATAGAACGTCCACAAGCAGCCTTTCAACTAATCACATCTGTCCGCAATTCACTATCCACGCCTGCATCACGCAGGTGTCAGATATCACGCAGGTGAACCGTTTTCCTACTCCTTCGGAAGGAGTCGGAGTTTAAGGTCGTTCAATAGTACAGGCTGCGGGACTTTGGCTCCCGAAAAGGGAGGGGACCCGCCGAAGGTGGGGAGGATCCCGCTGCCTGTACTATTGAACGGCAAAACTGTAGCAAGTGCGGAAGTTGGCATTGCAGTGCCGACGAAAGTGTCTTTTCATCGTCACCTTCCGGTAATCAATGACATGGGCTGTGAGCCGGTCTGTCGTAGTTCCGCAAATTATAGGCGTTCTACAAGAACGCAGACAGGCCGGTAGAAAATCTACCGGCCTGTCTATGCTGTAAGCTGACGTGAGTCTCTGTTAGTACAGATCCTCGGAAGAAACGGTCAGTTTCTTGCGGCCGTGGCGACGGCGTGCTGCGAGTACGCGGCGTCCGTTGGGGGTGGACATGCGCTCGCGGAAGCCGTGTTTGTTACGGCGCTTGCGCTGTGACGGTTGGAAAGTACGTTTCATATTCTATTATCTATTATTTGTCAGTAAAATGGAGCGCAAAGTTAGTGCTTTTGCGGGAAAATGCAAATAATCTTTTTACTTTCGAAAAATTCTTCGCTGAAATATTCTGAAATGCATGCGGTGGAGACAGCTGAGGGGGGTATCCGGCACTCCCGTACGCATGCGGCAATCTCTTCGTTGAGGTCTCCTCCCTTGAGGTACAGGATACCCTTGGAATACAGATGCCGCACAAGGGGAACAAACCGGCGCAGTTCTGTTACGGCCCGGGACACCACATAGTCGCAGCGGTATTCGTCCCCAAGGTCCTCGGTTCTGCTCCAGACCGGCTTCACATTGGTCAGTTCCAGTGCGTTGGATATTTCAGTCACTACCCGTATCTTTTTGGCAATGGAGTCGCAAAGGGTGAAGCGGCATTCGGGCATGGCTATGGCCATCGGAATCCCAGGGAAGCCTCCTCCGCAGCCGGCATCCAGGAAATGTACGGCGGAACTGTCTGTGGGGACGGCGGCATTGCCAGTGTGAATAAGCCCTTTATCCCTGATGTACCGTACCAGCGCCAGCGAGTGCAGGACGTGGTGCAGGTACAGCGAGTCCATGTCCTTGCGCGATATTACGTTGATCCTGGCATTCCACCCGGCATACAGCGGACCGAGGGCGGCTATCTGTTCCCGCTGGCGTGCGTCCAGCTCTGGAAAGTATTTGAATACAATTTCTTCGTTCATGCCGCAAAATTACAAAAATATACTGAGGTGGTTCGGAGAGTTACTGGCTCATCATCTTCTCGAGCAGGATTTTGGCCCGGCGGATGCGGGTGCGGACTGTGTTGAGGGGCAGTCCTGTCTCATCGGATATGTCCTGATAGGAAAAATCGTGCAGGAGACGAAGCTCGGCTATCTGCCGGTAGCGGTCGGGCAGGGATGCTATGGAGCGTATGAACAGGTCGTAGGACTGCTCGTCAATCATGTGGTCTTCCGGGGATCTTTCGGATTCATGATTCTCTACAGCCGGTTCGTCGGTCTCTGCCAGTTTGACTGTAGAAAAGGTGTTCCTCCGCCGGATATGGTCGATCGAGGTGTTGCGGGCGATGGAAAAAAGCCAGGTCTTGAAAAGGTACTCGGGATTGAAGCTGCCGATGCGCTGGTAGGCCTTGCGCAGACTTTCCTGGCAGATGTCCTCTGCATCGGTGGGATTGATGCAGATGCTCTGAATATACAGCCGCAGCATGCCGGTATAGCGTGCGGCCAGGGAGGAGAATGCGTTTACGTCTCCGGACATGGCTTTCAGGGCCAGTTCATTGTCACCGGGGACCTGGTCTGCCGCCGGTGCTGCTTTAGGGTTTCGCTTGTCTTCTGCCATAGTCGTGGTGTTTAATGCGCCTCAAGCCAGTTGGCTCCGCTTCCGCATTCTACGGTCAGCGGTACGGGTAAATCTACAACACTTTCCATCTGTCTGCGTACCAAGTCCATGACGGCAGAGGCTTCTTCGGCAGGGGCATCGAAGACCAGCTCATCGTGTACCTGAAGTATCATCTGCGTCCGGTATCCGCCTTCCTTCAGTGCGGCTGCCACATGGTTCATTGCTATCTTGATGATGTCTGCAGCACTGCCCTGGATAGGGGCGTTGATGGCATTGCGCTCGGCGAAACCGCGTACGGTGGCGTTCCTGGAGTTTATGTCCTTGATGTACCTGCGTCGTCCGAAGATGGTGGAAACGTAGCCTTTCTCCCGGGCTTCCTCTTTGGTCCTTTCCATATATTCCGCTATGGCCGGATAGTGGCGGAAGTATTCTCCGATCAGTTCCGATGCCTCTTTGCGCGGAATGTCCAGCCGCTGCGAGAGTCCGAATGCCGAGATGCCGTATATGATGCCGAAGTTGGCTGTCTTTGCCCGTCGGCGCTGTTCGGAAGTGACGTCTTCTTCGCTGACTTTGAATATTTTGGCAGCAGTGGCCGTGTGAATGTCCCTGCCGTTGCGGAATGCGTCGATCATGTCGGCGTCCCCGCTGACGGCAGCCATCAGGCGCAGTTCTATCTGGGAGTAGTCGGCGGAGATTATGACCCGTTCCGGCCCGGAGGGAATGAATGCCTTGCGTATCTCACGCCCCATCTCGGTGCGTATGGGGATGTTCTGCAGGTTGGGGTGGGTGGAACTGAGCCTTCCGGTCGCGGTAAGGGCCTGGTTGAAGGTCGTATGGACCCTGCCGTCCCGAGGGTCTATGAGTGACGGGAACGGTTCGATGTAGGTCGAGATGATTTTCTTTACGGCCCTGAACCGGAGTATGTCCCCTATCACCGGATGGCGGTCGTACAGGGCGGTAAGGGTCTCTTCATCGGTGGAATAGTTGCCTTTCCTGTTCTTGCGGGCTTTCGGGTCCAGCTTCATCTTGTCGAAAAGCACGGCTCCGAGCTGGACCGGTGAGGATACGTTCAGTCCCGGCTCTCCGGTCTCTTCACGGATACGGGTCTCGATGGCGGCGAGCTCCTTGCCCAGTTCCTGACCGTAGGAGGCCAGCATATCCGTATCAATCCGTACTCCGCAATACTCCATGTCGGCCAGCACGCGGATCAGCGGCATCTCTATCTCTTTGTATATCTTTTCAATCGAAGGGTCTTTCGAGAATTCGTCCAGCAGGAGGGAATGCAGCGGAAGCATCAGCGAGGCATCCACGGCGTCGCTGTAGTCCATTGCGGCTTCATCTTCCGGCCCGGCAGCCGTCGGCCCGGAGAACAGGTCCGGCTCGGGTAAGCCGGTGTTATCCTCCGCAGCCTGCGAGTGACAGGCGGTCAGGTCCAGTCCCAGATAGGACTGGACGAGTGTGTCCAGACGGTGTGAAGTCTCAGGGTTTACGAGATAGTGCATCAGTTCCAGATCTGCAAGGGACCCTTTCAGGTCAATACCGTCCCGCCTGAGTTCCTGAATGTAGCGCTTGAGGCCGTAACCCGCCTTGAGAATTTTCTCCGACTCCAGGATGCTGCGGACGGAGGATGGGTCCGATGTGCTGAATACCAGTGCGGGAGTGTCTTTGTTCCTGCCTTTTACAGACAGGAAGATGCGCTGCCTTGAGATGCCGCTGCCGGTTGCGGCTCCTGCCGTATTGTGTCTCAGTACGATACCTGTCTCTCCTGCAGCCTGCACCGCTGCTGTGAATATCCCGATGTCGGAAACCATGTCAATATGGTACTGCGGCTGCTCCTTCTGTGCCGCCTCCTTTTCCATGGAGCCGGTGACTGCCGGCAGCAGAGGAAGGAGGGAAGGGCATTCGTACTTGTTGAACAGTGCCGCTGCGGCTGTACCGTCCGGAAGGTTGAGCCGCAGGTCCTCCTCCGTACAGGAGGAAAGGTCCACATCGGTCTTGATTGTTACGAGGAACCGGCTCATGCCCAGATGTTCCGAGGCTTCTTTCATGGCTGCGGCCTGCTTGGGCGGCAGTTCGTCCAGATGCTGCAGGATACCGTCTACCGAACCGTATTTTCCTACTAATTTCCTGGCACCGACTTCGCCTATGCCCCTGACTCCCGGGACGTTGTCAGCTGTATCCCCCCAGATGGCGAGGATGTCGACGACTTGCTGCGGGTCGCTGATACCGAACCTTGCGCAGAGCTGCTCCCTGTCCACGACTTCGTCTTCCGCCCCGTTCTTGCCCGGCTTTACCTGAAAGACATGGTCGGATATGAGCTGGCCCAGATCCTTGTCGGGGGAGACCATAAAGACGTCGCAGTCCTTCGACCCCCAGCGTCTGGCCATGCTGCCTATCACGTCATCCGCCTCGTAGCCCGGCACCATCAGCACAGGGATGCCGAGGGACTTCACTATCTCGGTCAGAGGCTCTAATGATTCCTTGATCACCTCAGGGGCCGCACTCCTTGTGGCCTTGTATTCGGGGTATGCCTCGTGCCGGAATGTCTTGCATGGCGGATCAAAGGCCACGGCCAGGTGGGTAGGCCGTTCCCGGGCTATCAGGTCGAGCAGATAGCGGGAAAAACCGAAGATGACCGATGTGTCCACTCCTTTGGAATTGACCATCGGCCTGCGGATGAATGCGTAGTACATCCTGAACATCAGGGCGTGACCGTCTATGAGGAAGAGTCTGTTCATGTGTCGGCGGCATTATTCGTTGTCGGACTCGAACCACTCTACGTATGATGTGGCAGTCTCGTGCAGTCGCAGAGAATGGAGGTGGACACCTGCGGGAAGGTGGTTGCGGATGATGTCCGCAAAGTGCAGGACAAGGTTCTCGCAGGTGGGTTGGAAGGGAACAGTGATGACGCGCTGGTAGGCCTTCGCTATCTCATCTGCTATCGGCGCTGATTCGCGCAGGATGAGTGAGTGGTCGTAAATTTCTATGATATGGTCGTTTACAATACGTTTCAAATCCGTGAAATCGATGAGCATACCGTATTTCGGGGTACCGTCGGGATTGGAGGGGGTACCTTTGACCGTTACGTATAATATATAGGAGTGCCCGTGGATGTGCCTGCATTTTCCATCGTACCCGGTGAGGGCATGGGCTCCCTCGAAGCGGAATTCCTTGGTAAGTCTCAGTGTCGGCATAGTGTCACTAAAGTAAAAGATAAACTCTCAAAGTTAATAATAATTTTGAAATTGCAGCAGTTCTTAAAAATTTGAAGTCTTGCTTTGATTTTAATAACAATTTTCTTAAATTTGTCGGTACGAAAATTTTAGAATTTAACAATAAAAACACTGACTATGGCACTTGATATTATCAATTACCTTTCCGACAATGCCAAGAGCATGAGAAGGTCTGCCATCCGCGACCTTCTGAATGTGGCCAACAGGCCCGAGATTATATCATTCGGCGGCGGTTTCCCCAATGCCGTAACCTTCCCCGTAGACGACCTCAAGGAGATCATGACGGAGCTTATGAACGAAAAGCCGGCGCAGATTCTCCAGTACGGTTCGACCGAGGGCAGCGTTGCACTGAGAAAGCAGATAGCCAAGAAGTATGAGAAGGAAGGTGTGAAGGTGGATATCGACAATATCCTCATCACAACGGCTTCCCAGCAGGCTCTTGACCTGCTTTCGAGGATATTCATCAACCCCGGAGACACTGTCCTGTGCGGTCTTCCGTCCTATCTTGGAGCTCTCCAGGCTATCTGGTCCTATCAGGGCCGTCCCGTGGGTATCCGCAACGATGAGGAGGCTGATGCTGTAGTTTCGGCTCTTTGCGCTGTAGGTCAGAGACCCAAGTTTATATATGCCATCCCCGACTTCCAGAATCCTACAGGAGTGACCATGGATGTCAAGAGGCGTCAGGAGATTATCGACGTGGCCCGCAAGCACGACCTGATTATCGTGGAGGACAGCCCCTACAAGGAACTCCGTTATGAGGGTGAGTCCTATCCGACCATGTATTCCATGGCTCCCGAGAGGGTGGTTCTGCTCGGTACATTCTCGAAGACCTTCGTACCCGGATTCCGTCTGGGATGGGTACTTGCACCGAAGGAGATTATCGACCGTCTTATCGTAGCAAAGCAGTCTGCGGATCTCTGCACCCCTATCTTCAACCAGGAAGTGGCAGCAAGATACATGGAAAAAGGCTATTACGAGAAGAACCTGAAGAACACCATCGATCTCTACCGTCACAAGAGGGATCTGATGCACCAGTATCTCACGGAGTACATGCCCGAGGGAGTTACCTGGACACGTCCCGACGGAGGTCTGTTCCTGCTGCTGACGATGCCGGAGGGTCTCGATGCCCGCGACCTGTTCGATATAGCCATCAAGGAGAACGTGGCTTTCGTTATCGGAGAGGTGTTCTTCTGCGACGGAAAGGGTCAGAATACACTGCGTCTTAACTTCTCCTACGTATCCGACGAGGATATGCTCGAGGGTGTGAAGAGGCTGGCCAATGCTATCAGGAAACTGATGGAAAGCAAGAAGTAACCATCCAGTTTCCCTGAAAGGCTAAGGGGGTGTGGCAAATCCTGTTTTGCCGCACCCCCTTTCATTTGCGTTACAGCGGAGATTGCCCCCGGCCTGATGCTCATCCGCCCTTCAGGATACGTTCCGCTTTTGCCAGGTCTTCAGGTGTGTCGATGGATACACGCATTCCGGAGGTCTCTACTACCTTTATGCGTCTGCCGTGCTCAAGGAAACGCAGGCACTCTATCTTCTCGGAGGCCTCGAGTTCGCCCATGGGCCAGCGGGAGAACATCTCCAGAGCCTGGCGCCTGAAGGCGTATATGCCTATGTGCCGCCACCACCTTGCACCGCTTCGGGGATCCCGAGGGTAGGGTATGGGGCTGCGGGAGAAGTAGAGTGCGGAGCCTGAGATATCAGTGATGACTTTTACATTGTTGGGATTGGAGATGTCTTCATGCGAGTCCATCTGCTCTTTGAGGGTGCAGAGGTCTATGCTGTCTCCGTCTTCCATGTAGAAAGGCCTGAGTACCTGCTCTATGACTTCCTTTCGGGTGAACGGTTCGTCTCCCTGGATATTGACCACGATGTCGCAGTCCAGACCTTCCACGGCTTCTGCTATGCGGTCGCTGCCGGTCTCGTGCTCCCGGCGGCTCATGATACAGGGTATGCCGGCGGCGGTGACGGCTTCCCTTATCCTGCTGTCGTCCGTGACGGCATATACTTCGTCAAACAGTCCCATCCCTGCCGCAGCCTCACAGGTGCGGACGATTACCGGCTTTCCGCCCAGGGATGCCAGCATTTTGCCCGGGAAGCGGGAGGAGGCGTACCGGGCGGGAATCATAGCGATGATCTTGAATTGCCTTTTCATGCTTCAAAAATAGCAGAAAATACGGAAGGACGGTTTAAAATCCGTATATTTGTAGCTTAGAAAATAGGTATATGCTGGCAACACTTATTATATTGGGGCTTTCGGTCGTGTTTTTCGTCTGGGGAAGGATCCGATCGGACATAGTGGCTTTGTGTGCCCTCATCGCTCTTCTTGTATTTCAGATACTTACTCCTGCAGAGGCCCTGTCGGGATTCTCCAATTCGGTGGTGATCATGATGGCCGGACTGTTCATCGTGGGTGGTGCCATCTTCCAGACCGGTCTGGCCAAGATGATAAGCTCCAGGATTCTGAAGCTGGCGGGGAAGAGCGAGACGCGGCTTTTCCTGCTGGTAATGATAGTGACTTCGGCCATTGGGGCATTCGTGAGCAATACCGGTACTGTAGCCCTGATGCTGCCGATAGTAGTGAGCCTTGCCGCAGGTGCCGGAGTCAATTCCGGACGTTTGCTGATGCCCCTTGCCTTCGCCAGCAGCATGGGCGGCATGATGACATTGATCGGAACTCCGCCCAACCTTATCATCTCGGATACTCTTGTCGGGGCAGGGTATGAGCCGTTGGGTTTCTTTTCCTTCCTGCCTGTCGGACTTGTGTGTGTGGTTGTGGGAGTGCTGGTGCTGATGCCTCTGACGAAGATTTTCCTTTCGGACAGAGGTAAAAAGGATGACAAGGCTGTCTCGGGCAAGTCCCTGAACCAGCTGGTCAAGGAGTACAGTCTGGCGGAGAATCTCTTCCGTCTCAAGGCTACGGCCCTGTCACAGGTGGAGGGCAAGACCGTGGTGGACCTGGACCTGCGTAACCGGTACGGCCTCAATCTGATGGAGGTGCGTCGCGGAGAAGGCTCACAGCACCGTTTCCTGAAGACGGTGACACAGAAACTGGCCTCTTCCGATACGGTGTTCCAGTACGGGGACGTGCTCTATGTATCGGGCAGGGTGGAGGATGTCACACGTTTTGCCGCGGACTATGTCCTGGAGATTATGGATGACCATTCGGCCGAAACCGCTCCCGGTTCGGGCAATGCGGGGACGATGGATTTCTATGATATCGGCATAGCGGAAATAGTGCTGATGCCTACTTCCAACATAGTAGGACGGACTGTCAAGGATGCCGGTTTCAGGGATAAGTTCAATGTCAATGTGCTGGGTATCCGCCGGAAGAAGGAATATATCCTGCATGACCTTGGAAAAGAGAAGCTGCATGGAGGGGATGTGCTTTTAGTGCAGGGCGCATGGCAGGACATAGGCCGTCTGAGCCGGGAGGATGCGGACTGGGTGGTGCTCGGGCAGCCGATGGAGCAGGCCGCGAAGGTTACTCTGGACTACAAGGCTCCGGTGGCAGCTCTGATAATGCTGCTGATGATAGCGATGATGGTCTTCGATTTTATCAAGGTGGAGCCGGTGACGGCAGTGCTGATAGCAGCCGTACTGATGATACTTACCGGCTGTTTCCGTAGTGTGGAGGCGGCTTACAAGACTATCAACTGGGAGACGGTGGTGCTCTTCGCCGGCATGATGCCCATGTCCCTGGCATTGGAGAAGACAGGAGTCTCGGCGATGATCTCCGGTGCCCTCGTCGGCGGGCTGGGATCCAATCCCTATGTCCTGATGGCCGGAATATATTTTACTACCTCCCTGATGACCATGTTCATAAGCAATACGGTGACCGCCGTGCTCATGGCTCCGATAGCCCTTACCTGTGCGATGCAGGTGGGTATCAGCCCGGTTCCCCTGCTTTTCGGAGTGACCGTAGCTGCCAGCATGTGCTTCGCCTCGCCGTTCTCGACCCCGCCCAACGCTCTGGTGATGCCCGCGGGCCAGTACACGTTCATGGACTATATCAAGGTAGGACTGCCCCTTCAGATTATCATGGGTGTGGTCATGGTGTTTGTCCTGCCGCTGTTTTTTCCCTTTTAACAAAAAAATGCTATCTTTGCGGCCCATTAGGATTGCGGGCGTGTTGTAATTGGTAGCCAAGCCAGACTTAGGATCTGGTGCCGCAAGGCGTGGGGGTTCGAGTCCCCCTGCCCGCACCACAAGGAGGCAGCGTATCTCTCCCGCTGTCGGTTTTTCATCTTCGCCACTGTCGGCCGTATGAGATTGTTTTTACGGGTCAATGACTCCCTGCATTTTCTTCCTGTATTCTCTCAAGCATGTCCGGTGCCCTGGCAAGTTCAGCTTCCAGTCTTTGCACGTACCGAAAACGGCGTATACGGTACGCCTGCAATGCAACTTTCGAATTTCTACATTTTTTGCCGTTGAATAGTACAGGCTGCGGGATCCTCCCCACCTACGGCGGGTCCCCTCCCTTTTCGGGAGCCAAAGTCCCGCAGCCTGTACTATTCAACGACCTCCACAGGTGAACCGAAAATGGCCATAT
>DVIL01000069.1 GCA_018711305.1 Candidatus Coprenecus stercorigallinarum | reverse complement strand
TTATATCTGTACTGAAACCAGTGAGTGGATGTGAACTGAATGGAAGTCCGGAGACTAATGAAATGTGACTAAAATTTACCGGGGAAGAAACACCTCTGCTAAGTTTCTGATATGCTGCATATTGTCTTTCCAGGCCATTCCCGTAAGCCTTTTGAAATCGCTCACGGCAGGACATCGGAAAATTATATATAAAATGTCGTTGAACAGCCTCGGGCGCACCTCGTAGCCGATTCCTCTGAAACTGCGCACCCACACGGGGTGCAACCTCCGGCAGAAGCCATGACCGGCTCGCTCTGACCGTTTCAATCCACGCACACACATGGGGTACGACCGCCTGCATACTGTCTGTGTATTCCTTGACAATCTGGTTTCAGTCCAAGCTCATGCACGGGCGGGACCTGTCGTAATACTCCTTGAAGGACATCTCATAATCACTACGGGTGAAAAACTGTTTACTGTTTTAGCCGACATCACTAAACATAATAGTTGTACTCATGCGCCTGGATTATAGATATTTACGCACAACTATATTTCCTAGTGACTCAAAAAAGTGCTTTTTTGGCAGTTTTTATCACCACATAACATTTTTCTAATTCGCAACACCTTAGTTTTCAGGAGTTCCACTCCAGCTAATATTTTTAGTGGAAAACGCAGGCACAGACATCATTCATTAAATATCAGCCGCTCCAGTATCCGGGAGAGGCAGGACGCAGAAAGACGGAAATGGCCCGAAATGAGGCACTGTATTGTGTTTTGTACCGAAGCAAAGAAACAGAACAGGTACGTCCTACCCTGAAAAGTGAGGCCAAGGACATAGCGACACGACACGCAGGCCGATCGGACCATGCAACAACTGTCCCGCACACCTAATCCACGAAGGAGTATTCTTTTGCATTGAATGTCTCGAGGGGCTTTGCAGATAATATTTACTCTAATCCATCCGAGACATCCCATTGGATATCGGAAAACGCAGATCCTTTCACAAATATCTTATTATCAATACCTTATAAAACACGTTGCATTTCTCACCGCCTCACAAAGGCCCGAGAATTGCACGCTGTTTTATATATCACTAGTAATAAAAGCCTTACAAAAGACCCTGCATTTCACACACTCTGTGTTCCACATCCTGCAGCCTCGAGCAGATGCAGCGCCTTGCGGTGCTTGTCATTGATACGGGCCAGACGCTCAGCCATGGCCGTGTCGCCCTGCTCCTCCGCGCGGGCATAGGTTCTGAGTCCCCTGTCGAGGTTGTGCTTCAAATCGTTGGTCTTCACATGGATGGCCGTGATGTTGCCGGACCCGGCAATCCTGCGCACGTACTCAAAGTAGTCCTGCCCGTCATCATGGGTCAGGAGCTGCAATGCAGCAAGCACGTCCTCTTCCACACCTTTGCCGCGCAGGTCCTCAAATGTCATGGCCGTGTCCTCCAGCACATCGTGCAGGAAGCCCGTCTTGATTTCAGTGTCATTACAGCCCATGAGACCCACCGCCAAAGGATGCAGGACGGCAGGCATCCCGTCCAGATCCTTCTGACCCCTGTGCGCTTCCAGCGCAATCTGCAAAGTTTCTTCAATCGTCATAACCATTCTATCTGTCTTTCACATATTACCGTAAACCGACCCCGAAAACTATCGAAGGCATACTATTCACTCAACACACCCACTAAGTTAGAGTTTTTTTTATCTTTGTTAAGTTTACTTAAAACCGGACAGATATGAGACTATCAAGAGGCATAGCAGCCATTGTACTGCCGGCTGTCGCCGCGATGACGGTGACATGCACTACACAAAAATCAAATTTCACCATAACGGGCGACATAGCCGGACTCCAGATTGGAGACACTGTCAAGTTGTGCACATTGGACCTGCCTTCATGGAATGAAAGCACGGCGTTTACCATAGTGGTGGACGACACGTCCGGATTCTCCTGCAAAGGATACCTGGAGCACGACCAGTATTTTATATTGAGATATAAGACAAATGAAGGCAAAGAGATCGTAGCGGACAGGAACGGCAAGACATTCATCGTGCGTCCCGGCGACGACATAACTTTTACCGGCCGGAGGGAGAACATATACTACAGCAGGATAAGCGGAGGCATATACGACGAGCCGCAGCTGGCAGGCTACCTCAAGGCCGATGATTCTCTGGGGCTTGTCCGCGGAAGCTACATGCGCAATCTCGAGGAGGCAAGAGCGGCCGGAGACACCGCGGAGATGTACAGATGGGCAGACGAATTCAATGCCTTCTACAACAACAATCCGGGAGTAGACAGAGTCAATGCACTCAAAAGAGCATACATCGACTCAAACACTCATGGAACGCTGTTCCTGCTCGTGGAAAGACTGCCCGGAATCGGTTATGAGCCGATAGATAAGGTCAGGAAAATCTACGACAACTACTCTGAAGAGATAAAGGAGAGCTGGTACGGCAAAAAGACAGCCGAATTCATAACCCGGATGGAAGCCATAGCACCCGGCCGGCCTGCACCGGATTTTGAACTTGTAACAATTGACGGAGACACCATAACCAAAGAGACATACGCCGGAAAATACCTGCTCTTCTACCACTGGGGTCTCTGCCCCGGCTCAATCTACATAGACAGTTACGTCTGTGGACTTTACGACAAGTACCACAGGAAAGGCCTGGAAGTAGTGGGACTTACAGAGTCCATTGCCACCATAAGGGATCTGTACGGACAGACACTGGACAGCGCCCATGACTCGGAGCTCAATGCCACCCTCGGGAATATGCTGAAACACAAATGGATAGAGGTCGAACTGGAAACAGAGTATCCGGAAAATAAAAATATCAGCGACACCTACATGATTTCAGGCTGGCCATTCTTCATACTCATAGGTCCGGACGGTACGCTTCTCGCCAGAAATTTCTCCGAAGCCTTTTACGAATCCCAAGAGATACTGGAAAAAGAGCTCGGCAATCCGGCTCATCCCAAAGAGCCCTCCCCGACTCCCACCGCCCTGCGGCGTATGGCGAAAACGTAAGTCAGCAGTATCACATTCATCAGCAGGGCATATATGATGGCTGGTATGGCCATCTCGCCGCTGTTGAAGATAAACGGGGAGGTGGCTATGGCAATGGCCTGGGCGGCATTCTGCATTCCGACTTCTATGACAATGGTGCGGCGGACGGCAGGAGTGGAGCCTCCGAGCCTGGAAAGCAGGGAACTGCACAGCATGGCCAACAGGATGAGGGCTCCGGCGGCCAGTCCGAGAACGGACAGGTTGTCCACTATCTCGCGGGGATACTGCAGGAAAAACACCAGTGCGAGGAACATCAGGGCCGGAAATGCGGCTTTGCCGAGGACTCTGCTCACCTTGGCCGCGGCCCCCGGACGGAAACGGCGGAAAAGAGCCCCGGCCAGAATAGGCACGAAGAGCAGTACCAGGTTCTGTACCACGAGCTTGCCCACCGGCAGGCTGACATCCACCCCCGACTGCTCCGACACGAAACGGGACACCACCTCCATGATGACCGGCAGGGTGAACAAGGTTATCACGCTGCTTATCGCTGTCAGGGTCACGGACAGGGCCACATCCCCCTTTGCCAGCATCGAAAACACATTGGAGGAGCTGCCTCCAGGACAACAGGCCACCAGTACCAGCCCCATGAAATAGACAGGACTGAGGTCCAGCACCGAAGCCACCCCGAAGGCCAGCAGCGGCAGCAGGACTATCTGCCCCAGCATGCCGAGGAGCACGGCGCGGGGCTTGCGGGCAACGTCCGCAAATGCTCTGGCATTAAGGTCTGTTCCGAGCAGGAACATCAGCACGATAAGAATCGGCATCACTATCCATACGGTATTCATCCGGTCGCTGTATCAATGTTTCGCGCAAATATAAAAAGTTTCTCCCATTACCAACAAATAGGGATAAAATGGAGGAAATTGCACGGAATAATCTCCATTTTTAGCGATTGCGGCGTAAAAAGCACAGGCGTACCTTTGCAGCGCAATTTGAAAATTAAATCCGAGAACCTTTTTTTAAATGAACAGATACTGCGTCCTCACACTGATATGCATGCTTTTGCACATCTCTGCCACGGCACAGAAAATGGCTGGATTATCCGGAAAAATCATCTCCACAACTGACAACAGCAAGATAGATTTCGCCGACTTATACCTTAAAGGAACCGATTACTGGTGCGTCGCGGACAGCAACGGCAGGTTCCATCTGGAAGCGCCCGCTGGTACTTATACTTTCGTCGTCTCGGCCATAGGATTCGAGACTTTCATGGAAGAGGTCACGCTCAAGGTCGGGGAGAGCAGAAAAAAGACCATTGCCCTGAAAACGGCCAGAAACCAGCTGGATGAAGCCGTAATCATTGCCAAGAGGGAAAGTCATGTAGAGCGTTCGGCATTCAACGCCGTCGACCTGAGTGTCAAGGAAATGCACAACTCCAGCAAGAACCTCGGCGAAGCCCTTGCCCAGCTTCCCGGGCTGAAACTCAGGGAATCGGGAGGCGTGGGCTCTGACGCACAGCTGTCTCTGGACGGATTTTCCGGCAAACACGTAAAGATATTCATTGACGGGGTACCTCAGGAAGGCACGGGAGCGGCACTGGACATCAACAACCTGCCCGTCAACTTCGCCGAACGCATCGAAGTGTACAAGGGAGTGGTGCCAGTAGGCTTCGGCACGGACGCCCTGGGCGGAGTCATCAATATAGTGACCAACAAACGGCGGCGGGGATGGAACCTGGACGCATCCTACACCTACGGCTCGTTCAACACGCACAAGTCCTACGTCAACTTCAACCAGACATTCCGCAACGGACTGACCTACGAAATCAACGCCTTCCAGAACTTCTCGGACAACAGCTACTGGATTGACAGCTACATCACCGAATTCAGCGAGGACGGGGTATCCGAGAACACCGACCGCAACAAGATATACCACGTCAGACGGTTCAACGACCAGTTCCACAACGAAGCAGTCATAGGCAAAATAGGAGTAACGGGCAAGTCCTGGGCTGACCGTCTTCTGGTCGGATTCAACTACTCGCACTTCTACAAAGAGATACAGACCGGTGTCTACCAGTACATCGTCTTCGGTGAAAAACACCGTCGGGGCCACTCTTTCGTGCCTTCGCTGGAATACAGCAAACGGGACCTTCTGACCAAAGGGCTGGATGTCACGTTCAGCGCCAACTACAACCACAACATCACGATGAACATCGACACTTCCTCCTACAAATACAACTGGTTGGAAGACCGCAAATACACCGGAAGCCGCGGCGAGCAGTCCTACCAGGACAACAGATCGCTGAACACCAACTGGAATGTAACCGCCACCGTCGGTTACCGTCTGGGAAAAGCCCACTCTTTCACCCTGAACCACGTATCGAGCTCCTTCAGGCGCACCACCCGGTCGAAGGTGGACGGCAGCTCCCAGCTCTCGGATTTCAGCATCCCGAAACTGACCCGCAAGAACATCACCGGACTGTCATACCTGCTGTCGCCATCGAAAAAATGGAGCGTGACAGCCTTCGGCAAATACTACAACCAGTTCAACCAGGGACCTGTCTCGCAGAGCAGCGACGGGGTAGGCAACTACGTCAACATGAGCCGCACCACCAATGCGTTCGGATATGGGGCGGCCGGCACATATTTCATCATCAAGGGACTGCAGGTAAAACTCTCCTACGAGAAAGCCTACCGTCTGCCCACCACCGACGAGCTGTTCGGAGACGAGGACCTCGAAGCCGGCAAGACCGACCTGCGTCCTGAGAACAGCCACAACGTAAACCTCAACCTGAGTTTCAACCGCCAGTTCGACAAGCACGTAGTCTATCTGGAAGGCACGCTGATCTACCGCGACACCAGGGACTATATCCAGAGAGGGCTGAGCACGGTCAGCGGCATGAGCTACGGCTTCTACGAAAACCACGGAAGGGTAAAGACCGAAGGCTTCAATGTATCGGCCCGCTACAGCTGGTCACGCTGGATCAGCATTGGCGGAACATTCAACAACATCAACGTACGCGACAACGAGCGTTACGTCGCCGGCAACACCCTGCAGGAAAGCGCCACCTACGGCCAGCGCATGCCCAACCTGCCGTACATGTTCGCAAATTTCGACGCCACCTTCACATGGCACGGCCTGTTTGCAGGAGGCAATGTCCTGACTGTCACCTACGATGGCTACTACCAGCACGAATTTCCCCTGTACTGGGAACGGTTCGGCGACCCGGCCTCCAAGAGCACGGTACCCGAGCAGCTGTCCCACAACCTCAGTATCGGATACTCAATTCAGAACGGAAGATACAACATCTCCATAGAATGCCGCAATCTCACGGATGCAAAGCTGTATGACAACTTCAGCCTTCAGAAAGCCGGACGTGCATTCTACCTGAAGCTGCGCGTGTTTTTCGGAAGCTGAATACAAAATGACAATAATAATCTAAAAATACGATGACAATGAAGAAAACCATTTCCCCGAAGGCACTCGTTGCCGCACTCTCTCTCGGCTGTTTCTTCATCACAGCCTGCAACAAGAACATCAACCCCGAAACCGAACCCGACACGGGCAACGGAAATGAGACAGTCCAGGAAAGCATAAGCCGCTTTGTAATCGTTGCGGAAGCCGGCAGCCAGGACCAGTCGGCAACCTATCTGATAGCCTCCGAAACCCTCGATGAAGGCTCTGTCACACCTGAGGGAAACGGCTGGGAAACCCAATCCGCATCCAACTGGATATACTACGGCGAGCGTTATCTCTTCGGCTTCCAGTACAATGACGGGAACCAGGGAACCGGATTCTCCTTCAAGTTGGGAGAGGACGGAAGAGTCACCGAAGACCGCCAGTACACCTTCAACCGCACCACCACCTACGGGACATGGGGCGGCAATGTCATCACTGCCTCGACCAATGCCGGCAACAAAGAGCAGGACACCGAAGGCAACTATGCCTACTATCTCCAGTTCAACTACCTGAGCGTAACCGACGGCAGCAGCACCACCGGCAGCCATATTGCGGAGAACTTCCTCGGCAACGGCGAGCGGGTGAGCTTCGCCGGATTCGTGGAGGCCAACGGAAAACTTTACACATCCGTCGTCCCTATGGGCATGAGCCACTACGGCGTCAACACTTATCCTGACGCCATCGTCGACCCCGGCTATGTAGCCAACGGCAGCGGAGGCAGCGGCTCAGGACAGTACACCGCCAGCATGATACCCACCACACAGTACCCGGACAGCGCCTTCGTGGCCATCTACAGCGGTGCCAGCTTCGACGAGACCCCGGTCATAGCCCGCACAGGCAAGATAGGCTTCGCAAGCGGCCGCATGCGCTCTCAGTATTACCAGACCATCTGGGCAGCCGACAACGGCGACCTCTACGTCTTCTCCCCCGGCTACGGACGCACGACCACCACACCTGTAACCAACAACGACGGTACCCAATTTGACCGCGTACAGGGCAAGCTGCCCTCCGGAGTAGTGCGCATCAAGGCCGGTGAAAGCACATTTGACCCCAATTACTATGTCAACTTGGAGGAGCTGGGCAACAACAACCCTATGTTCCGCTGCTGGCATATCAGCGGGGATTACTTCCTGCTCCAGATGTACAGCGAGGGGGCTGAGAACATGTCCGGAACCAGCGCACCCCGCAACGAACTTGCAGTCTTCAAGGGCGGGGATGGCATGCTGACCGTAGTGACAGGCCTGCCCGATGCCGGAATCCTCTCCAGCATCGGCACTCCCTACAGCGAAAACGGCCTGGCCTACATCCCCATTACCACCACCGACGGAGCCGAACCGACAGTCTACGTCATCGATGCGGCCACAGCCGAAGCCAAGGCCGGACTCACCGTAAGCGGGGCACAGTCTGTATCTGCATTGGGAAAACTTTCGACATCCGCTGAATGATGAGAAAGCTGTTCGGAAAAATCCACCTCTGGCTCTCGCTGCCGTTGGGCCTCATCATCTCCGTCATCTGCCTGACAGGCGCACTGCTGGTCTTTGAACAGGACATCACCAAAGCCCTGCAGCGGGAACTGTACACCGTCACACCGCCCTCGGAGGGAGCACAGCCCCTGTCTCCCTCCCGGCTGACGGAACTGCTCTGTCCACAGGTGGCCGACACCCTGCACGTGACATCCATCAGGATTTCAGACAATCCGCATGAAGCCGCCTTCGCCTCATTCCGCGAGACAGGGAAAAGGAGACTCAGCATAGACCCCTACACCGGAGACGTGAAAGGATGGATCAAATCCTATCCGTTCTTCCAGACAGTAAAGAAGATACACCGCTGGCTGCTGGATCCGCCCCCGTCCAAAGGGCAGAAATCGGTCGGGAAGGTCATCGTCGGCGTCACCACCCTTGTAATGGTGGTCATCCTCATCAGCGGACTGATAATCTGGATACCGCGCAGCCGAAAGGCATTGAAAAGCCGCCTCAGCGTTTCTGTCACGAAAGGCTGGCGCCGGTTCTGGTACGACAGCCACGTAGCCCTCGGCTTCTACTGTATGATCTTCCTGCTGCTCATGGCCCTCACCGGACTTACATGGTCGTTCGGATGGTACCGCGATGCCGCCTGGTCGCTGTTCGGGGAAGGGGCCGACGCCCAGACTCTGAAACGTCTGTTCTACTCCCTCCACACCGGCAGCTGGGGCGGCATGGTCACGAAAGTTCTCTATTTCATAGCCGCTCTCATCGGCGGCATCCTCCCGCTCAGCGGTTATTACCTGTGGTGGAAGAGGCGTACTCCTCGTCGGTAACGGGCTCCAGCCATTCGTTCGAAGTATTCTCGCCGGACACCTCGATGGCCAGATGGGCGAACCAGCTGTCAGCTGCCGCACCGTGCCAGTGCTTTACTCCTGCCGGGATATTGATGACCGTACCGGGCAGAATCTCCACGGCAGGCTTGCCCTCTTCCTGATACCAGCCGCGGCCGGCCACTCCGACAAGCACCTGTCCGCCGCCCTTGTCGGCATGGTGGATATGCCAGTTGTTGCGGCATCCGGGCTCGAAGGTGACATTGGATATATGCACCTGCTCCCTGGATATGGGCGCGAGATAGCTGTTGCCGATGAAGTACTGGGCATACGCCGTATTGGGCTCGCCTATCGGGAAGATCATCTCCTGCTGGAAAGCAGCCTTGCCGCCGTCTTCCACATCATCATCGGCCCACACCTCCTTGGCCATACGGAATGCGCCCCATGCATTGGGCCATCCGGCGTAGAAGGCTATATGGGTGAGCATTTCGGAAATCTCCGTCCTTGTCACCCCGTTGCTCTTGGCAAACTGAAGGTGATGGGTCAGGGACGAGTCGATAATACCTTTACCTACAAGGGTCGCGATTGTAATCATGCTGCGGTCGTGCGGGCTGAGTCCCGGGCGGTTCCACACCTGGCCGAACAGCACATCGTCGTTGAGTTCCGCAAATTTGGGTGCGAATTCTCCCAGCTGGGTACGTCCCGCAGTCTGGGTTATTTTTTCCTGTGCCATAACATTAAGAGTTAGAAGTGTCAGCATTGACAATAAAAAAATCCTTTTCATAATCAGTCTGTTTTGATTGACACTGCAAAACTACCGGACAATTCCGGAACAGACAGCACAATATGACGGATTTTTATACCATTTTTACAGAACACCCTGCACTCATCATAAGGACTCGCCCTCCCCTGGAATGATATCGAGCAGCACCACATCGATATAACGCCCGTCACGTCCCTCACCGCAAAGCTCTGAAGATATCCAGAAGATATAATGCGAACCGACTGACATCAGCTGCAATGCCTCACTCACCCCCTGGATATAATCTGATACATAGCCGCTGTCGAAGCTGTAGTCCCCTGCCTCAATCCCGGCATATATCCCTCCATTCATGTCTTCCAGCAAAACAGTACTTTCCTTTATCGCCACCTGGTCCCCCGGCTTGGGGTGTACGCCATTCCCCGGACGCACCTCCTTGTACAACAGGCCTGACGACGTCACGGAGACTTCAGGTTCAAGGGCTACCCGTGCCAGGTAAGACACCTCATCCTCATTTGCCTCACGCCTGTCGATCTCTGCCATCTCCACCTCTATCACGCGACCATCCTTACCGTTGCAAAGCTCTGTGGGAACCCAGAACACATAATGCGCGCCGACGGACATCAGCTGCAGTCCCTCGGCATATCCGTCAATATAATTGGAGATATTGTCGTAATCATACTCCAGGTCCATTTTCCCTTCATCATACTCATGATAGTCACTGAAAAGCACAGTAGCCTGCCTCAGCCCCACCTCATCCTCCGGGCCAGGGACATGACCGTCCCCCTCCCTAAGCACCTTGTACTGCAATCCGGAAGGCAATACCGTCACTCCTTCCTGCAAGGCATTCTCCGACAGAATAATATCTTCTGAAAGCACATCCCCGTCTTCCTCATGCTCCACTTTTTCTTCATCATATCCGGACAGCATCTTCCCGACATAAGTGCTCAGGTCCTCCAGATCCTCCTCCGTAGGGACAATCATCATATTCCACTCTATCGGTATCAACTGTGCGAATGCTCCGTAAAACATCATTTTCGGCCTGAGTCCAACTCCGAATTTCTCAACTTCCTTAATAATCACGGCACCGCTATATCCGCAAACAAAAGCAAACTTCTCTCCGGCAGTCTTAAGTTTCCTGACCGGTTTGCTCAGCAACGGACGCTCGCGGATACCTTCGCCGGAGACAGTGCCCTCCCATGCCACACCGCTCTCAATCATAATCATAAGGTTGACGATGTCCTCATAAGGGGTAAGCTCCTTTTCCGCAGCGACGCAGCCCCGTTTGAATGCAGAATAGGAAAAATCATCCAGAAGCTTCTCCAGATCATATTTTGACACCATATCCTCATATTCCCTTGCCAGCCATACTCCCAAAACATAACTGACACTGTCAGACAAGTTTTCAGGAGGAGTATACTGCCACTTGGCGTACTTCCCGTCAGTCCAATACTTTTCCCAAGGTTCTCCAGTCCGCTGCTTCTTATCCATGGAAGAGGCAGGGACAACATTCAGGCACAATAGTATGGCCGGCAACAAAAGCAAAATGATTTTTTTCATCTACATATCAATATAACAGTTCGAAAGTATAGGTTTGTCCAGGCTCGAAGGCAGGGTCGTAGAGCAGCAGGAAATTCTCATCCACGACAATATCGCGGGTCTCGCCCTCGGGCAGACGGGGATGGTCCAGACGTTGGGGGAAGAAACAGCTGAACGGCAGGTCGAGGACATGCTCCTCCTTGAAGCCGTCTCCCTGCATCCGGCGCAGGCTGAAACCGGGAGAGGTCTCCACGGTAATCACACACTTGCGGGAGGCTCCGGTAGCGGATGCCTCGGCACGGCTCAGACGCCGGTAATCGTATCTGACGGTAAAATCAGTTTCTCCGGGCACTTCCTGCATACGGACATTCCACTTGGGGTCTCCGTAGTAGGCCAGCACGTCGCGGTCATGCCAGAAGCCGAGCCAGAAAAACGCATCTTCCTCCGAAAGCCCGCGTTCTCCCGCCAGACGCTCCAGTACAGGGGTCAGAGCCCTGAAATAATTGGTATCATAGTCGAACGGCAGCACAGTCAGCGAATCGCTCCACCCGGCCATCTGGGCCATCATGTCCTGCTGGTTCATGTAGAAGGCCTCGGGGACGGAATAGCGTCCTGGATTTGTGATAAGATACTTGAGTCCTCCCCAGCCGTTGCGGCCGTACCAGGTGGTCACGACATAGCCCACAAAGGTTGCGGCCTTCTGGCTGTCCATCCATGCGGCCGCCATGCTGTTCCGGGTGTTGTTCATATTTCCTATCAGACAGTTGCCTATGGGAAGATATACCATCCGGCTGTCGCGGTCCTCCACGAAACGCTGCTCGTCGGGATAGTCGACGTACAGGCGTCCGTCGCGGCAGCGGAGATTACCCACCGAGCCCGGCATCTCCAGATTGTTCTCGGTCGCATGGGAAGCTGTCACCACCAAGTCCGGCTCATAGCCCTCATAATATTCCAGGAACTGCCGCAGCACATCGGGAACATCCTTCCCGAAGCGACGCTCCACGAACTTCCGTATCCGCTCATTCGCTCCGGTCATATCCGTCCTGTACTCTATCTCACTATAGGTAAGGGAGTCCTCGCCGGGCTTCTTCTCCCCGCGCATACCGACCTGATGGTCATCCACGAAGGCGTATGCATCGAACCATTTGGCCGCCTCCAGTTCCTTGATGGTCGCCACTCCGGTACGGAGCACCATCGGCTCCTGCGAGTCATCCACCATCCTCATGGCTCCGGCCGCATCATAACCGGTGATTATACCCCAGAGAAAATCCGCGTAGGGGTCGTCATCCATCCTGCGGCTCATCTGATTGAGGGCAATGACATAGTCCCGTCCGATGTTCTCCGGCACATCCACCACTGCCACATATCTTGGGCTCAGAGCCTTCAACTGTGCCTCCAATTCCGTCGGAGTGCCGTCAAAGCGCAGGACCTCGGCCCCGTGACGCGCCTGAAGAGACGCCACCACACCTTCCCATCCCGCAGAATCCTCAGCGAAGACAGACGGAGCAAGCACCGCATACGGCTCAGATCCGACATTTACAGAAGAGCTGCAGCCGGCACTGACAGCCGCAGCGGCAAGGGCGCAAAGAGCAACCCCTAAAGAAACAGATATTTTCCTCATGGTATCCGAATATTGTAAAAACAATAACAAAGATATGAATCTGTTTTTGAAAAACCAATAATCTGTAAATCGGGTAAAACCCACCACAATCCGTATACAGCGGGAAATATAGAAGGCAGTATTTTTGCAGCGTGAATCAGAATAAAAACAATAAGGATATGGAACTCATACAGAATAAGGAATTCGGAGGGGAACGTCCCCTGTTCGCCTCACATGACCTGCACCTGGACAATGTCATCATCCGCGAAGGCGAGTCCGGAATCAAGGAGTGCAGCAACATCATCGCCACCAACTGCCGCTTCGAGGGCAACTACCCGTTCTGGCACGTCCACGGCTTCACCATAGAGGACTGCTATTTCGCAGTGGGAGGCCGCTCCGCCCTGTGGTACTGCGACGGGCTGAAGATGCGCCGCACCGTCATAGACGCGCCCAAGATGTTCAGGGAGATGCACGGCATCGAGATAGAGGACGTGGAGATCAACGACGCCGACGAGACCTTCTGGAAATGCAGCGCCATCCGTGTCCGCAACCTCAGGCTGCACGGCGGCACCTATCCGTTCATGCTCAGCAGCAACATCTACGTGGACGGGCTCGAGAGCGACAGCAAGTACGTCTTCCAGTACGTCAGGAACGCAGAGATACATAACGCGAAGATAACCACCAAGGACGCATTCTGGGAAGTGGAGAACGTCACCATCTATGACTCCGAACTCCACGGCGAATATCTCGGATGGCACTCCCGCAACCTCCGCCTGGTCAACTGCCACATCTCCGGAGAGCAGCCCCTGTGCTACGCCCATGACCTCGTACTCGAGAACTGCACCTTCGATCCAGCCTGCGACCGCGCCTTCGAATACTCTACCCTCAAGGCAGACATCCGGGGAAGCATCACCAACATCAAGAACCCCATGTCGGGCCGCATCACAGCCGACGCCATAGGCTCCGTTACCATCGATGAGAACATCAAGGCCCCTGCAGACTGCCTGATAGAGGTCAGGGGGAAATAAAACTTAGAATAGGGATGAAGTACAATTTCGACGAGATCATTCCCCGCCGCGGCACCTGTTCCTACAAATGGGACAGCGACCCGCGTCCCGGCACCCTGCCGATGTGGGTGGCCGACATGGACTTCCGCACCGCTCCTGCCATACTCAAGGCTCTGCGTGACAGGGTGGAGCACGGCATATTCGGATACACCCGCGTACCGGACGAATTCTACCGGGCCGTGATCAGGTGGTTCCACCGGAGGCACGGCTGGAAGATAGAACGGGACTGGATGCTCTACACCTCGGGAGTTGTCCCCGCAGTCTCGGCCGTCATCAAGGCCCTTACCCGGCCAGGTGACAAGGTATTGGTACAGACTCCGGTGTACAACTGCTTCTTCTCCTCGATACGCAACAACGGATGCGGGATCACCTCATCTCCGCTCATCTACGGAGACCGCACCTACCGTATCGATTTCGACGACTTGGAACTCAAGGCCTCCGACCCAGCCGTGAAGGTGATGCTGCTGTGCAACCCCCACAACCCCGCCGGCCGTGTATGGACGAGGGAAGAACTCTCCCGCATAGGAGACATCTGCCTCCGGCACGGCCTGACCGTCATCTCCGACGAGATACACTGCGAACTGGTCTATCCCGGACACAAGTACATACCGTTCGCCTCGGTCAGCCAGGACTTCCTGGAGCACTCGGTCTCCTGCATCTCCCCCACCAAGTCCTTCAACATCGCCGGTCTCCAGATAGCCGCCATAGTCTGCCACAGTCCGGAACTGAGGGCACGCATAGACAAGGCCATCAACATCAACGAGGTATGTGACGTCAACCCGTTCGGAGTCATCGCCACCATCGCCGCCTACAACGAAAGCGAGGACTGGCTCCTCCAGCTCATAGACTACCTCCACGGCAACTATGAATACATGCAGTCCTACTGCTCCAAGCACCTTCCGGAGCTCCCGCTCACACGGCTGGAGGGTACGTATCTGGTCTGGATGGACTGCGGCAGACTCCCTCTACGATCCGAAGTCCTGGAGGAAAAGCTCCTGAACGACACCGGCCTGTGGCTCAACGCCGGAGAGATGTACGGCCCTGAAGGCAAAGACTTCCTCCGCTGGAACATAGCCTGCCCCCGCGCTCTCCTCGCAGAAGGACTCGAGCGTTTCCGCGGCTATGTCTCGGCAACCTGGCCCGGCAAATAAATTTTCATTACCTTTGTGTCTGACAAAATCACAAAGGACTTATGGCATTACCCATCAACATAGAAGACCTCCTGAGAAAGCAAAAAATAGAGAGCAGCAGAATCGAGTTCAAAAAAGGATGGAATCCGGACAGTATATACCACAGCATCTGCGCTTTCGCCAATGACTTTGACAACATCGGCGGAGGCTACATAATCGTAGGTGTCGAAGAACATAACGGTATTGCCAGACGTCCTGTCAAAGGAATACCTGCAACTGACTTGGATGATATTCTGAAAGACATGGTGGGATACAATAACAAAATCTATCCCTACTACATGCCCAGGACATCCGTTGAAGAAGTGGACGGACAGTTGATTCTCGTCATCTGGGTCCCGGCCGGCGTCAACAGACCATACGATGTAAGAGTGAGTGTCACAAGTAAAAACAATCCTAAAAATGCGTGGTACATACGTTCAGGCTCCAGCAGTATAGAAGCAAAAGGAGAAATTCTGGATGAACTGAGGGAAATGGCAAACAGGACACCGTTTGACGACCGGGGGAACCCGGATATAAGCATAAATGACATATCACCACTGTTGGTCTTCGAACATCTTAAAAAGATAGAAAGCAGACTCGTAAAAGACTTCAACAGTATGCCGCTGAGCGATGTTCTGGAACAGATGGATCTTTACACGGGGCCCAGCGAAAGGCGCATGCTCAAAAATGTGTCAGCCATGATGTTCTGTGAGAATCCAGACAAGTTTTTCCCGTATACTCAAGTAGATATCGTCATCTTCCCGAAAGGTCTGGAGCAGGATCCTAACAATATGATTGAGGTTCCTAAAATTTCAGGGCCAGTTCCATACATGATACGAGCGACACTCGACTACCTAAGAACCAACGTCATAAAAGAACGTATAATCAAACCAAAAGATCAGGCAGAATCAATCAGGTTCTTCAACTACCCATATCAAGCCCTTGAGGAAGGTGTTGTAAACGCATTGTACCACAGAGACTATCAAGAGAGAGAGCCTGTGGAAATCAGAGTAGAGCCAGAGGGCATATCCATACTCAGCTACGCCGGACCGGACAGGTCCATCAGTATGGAGACCATACAGAAAGCCAGAAAACTCAAGGCACGCCGATACCGCAACCGCCGTCTGGGAGATTTTCTAAAGGAACTCGACTTATCGGAAGGACGTGCAACGGGGATACCGACTATTCAAGATGAACTGCATAAAAATGGTTCACAACCGGCCCGTATTGAGACAGATGACGAGCGTTCGTACTTCTTACTGGAAATACCTTGTAGAGAAGGATTTGACTTAGGAAACACTTTTAGTGACCTAAAAAGTGACCTAAAAAGTGACCTAAAAAGTGACCTAAAAAATAAATCGGACAGAAGACGCGACATTTCCGAACTGATACTGAAACTCATATCAGATAACCCCGACATAACTATCCCCATGCTCATCGAGCAGGTGGGACTGTCGGGAACAACCATAAAGAAATGTCTTAAACAACTTAAAGACGAAAACCGTATAGAACGTATCGGTCCGCGGAACGGTGGAAAATGGATGATAGTCTGAATTACTTCAGCAAGTAGAAACAGGAAGTAGTGTAGAAATTCCGCAGCCAGGGGATGCTGCCGGGAATGCTTGGGAGACGGCGGGGGCGCAGACCGAACTTGGCCTCGTAGTGAGGGTTGACCAGCCATAGACGGCGGTCGATCTTCTGCATTCCGGAGTGCCGCACCAGACGCTCGAAAAGTTCAATTGGAGTGGCCGTCCGCTTGATTTCCAGAAACTCCGCGATGGCCTCCGGACTCTCCCCTCCACGCTCTAAAAGCCGGCGGTACAGTCCGGCAGGCAGCAGGTGGAAGTACGGCAGACGGGCCAGCCTGCGATTGGAGCACATCTGCTGATGGCCGCCGAAAGGCATCTGCCAGGCAGGGAATGCGAAGAACGCTATGCCGCCGGGACGAAGATACGCCCTCGTCCTGCGCATAAACTCCTCCTTGTCGGAGATGTGCTCGATGACATCGTGACAGAGAATCAGATCGAATTGTCCTTCCAGCTCCTTCACTGCAAAGATGTCAGAAGCCAGGAAACGTCCCTGCGCACCCTCTTCGGCGAAAAACCGCTCAGCGGCCCGGATTTTATCTTCAGACAGATCAACCCCCAGGACAGAACAGCCGTCCTGCGCAAAGGGAAGCAGATTGCCACCCTCCCCGCAGCCTATCTCCAGCACATTGACCCCTTCGCCTATCTTCATATACTCAGAAAGATAGGGGATGTAGTACTTCCGGCTGGTAACGGCCAACTGGTTGAAATACTGTCGTCTGTCCCTTGCCATGACCCGGGATGCTACACGAAACGGACGTAATCGGCCTTTCTCGGAGCAGCTACAGGCTCCTTATTGTCGAGAGAGTAACCGAGAACGCAGTGTCCTATGCCCTCGTAGTCCCCCTCGATACCCCATTGCTTCAGAAGCTCCTGCCCCTCAGGGGAGCTGAAAACCTCCTTGGCACGGTGAATCCAACAGCTGCCCAGACCCAAGGCGTGGGCCGCATTCAGCAGATTCCCCATCACCAGAGCACCGTCATAAAGATACGTAGGGCGGCTGCGGTCAGCCAGCACAACCAGTACCACGGGAGCTCCGTAGAACGGGTCGGATGCCGAGCCCAGAACATCGGCATTCATCTTAGAGAGCCTGTCGCGGACAGCACGGTCCATCACCGCCACTATCACGGGTGACTGCTTGCCCATACCCGTAGGCGCATAGGTTCCTGCCTCGGCCACCCTGGCCACCAATTCCTTCGACGGCACCTTCTCAGGCTCGAAAGCCCTCACGCTCCGCCTGGTTTTCAGGCACTCAAGTACTTCATTCTTTTTCATATCACGTTATAATTTCCGCTGCAAATATACACGTTTTGGGAGCACATGCAAAAGTATGTGTCACCGGATAAACAATACCTCTGCCGAAAAGAGCATGCCGTCAGATTTTCATCTGCCCTTCTGACGCCAGAGCCGCTTCATCTATCAAACCTATCACATTGACAGGACCCAGCCGCGCGGTGAGCACTATAACGACAGCCAACCTTACCTCAGCCATCAACCCTATCGCATTGACTGGAGCCTTTTGCCCGCAGCATCGCGGCAGTCCGTAATCGACCGTTATGACTATCCGCAAAAACACCTCCTCGACCGCAAGAAACCTCTCCTAAAGCCACTTTCGCCGTAAATCTCCCTTGCACTCCTTCCGAAGGAGTCGGATTTTCCCGCATTTCCCCACTCCTTCCGAAGGAGTGAAATAGCCGTGGTGCCTCCATACGCACTGTAGAGCTGTTTTGCCTTTGCCGTCCCTTCCCACTCCTTCCCAAGGAGTCGCGTTTCCCCGCATTTCCCCACTCCTTCCGAAGGAGTGAAATTGCTGCGGTGCCTCCATACGCACTGTAGAACTGTTTTGCCTTTGCCGTCCCTTCCCACTCCTTCCGAAGGAGTCGGATTTTCCCGCATTTCTCTACTCCTTCCGAAGGAGTTGGAGACGACCACCCTCGATACAGACACCAGAGAGAGCCGCTTTAACGAATTTACTTCGGGGTGCACTCTGTTTTTCAAACGCCTGAAAATCAGCAACCTGCAAATCATGCTGCACATTTGGCATGTCTCAAAAGAAGTCGGATGTGCAGTGCGTTGGCTATAGTTTAAATTTCCGTTGTAAAAAGGACATTTTCCCCAATCATAGACAATTCCATCATAGCCTTGTTGACGTCCTTTTTGAACTTCAGGTTGGTCTCAATGACTTTGAACCAGTTGAGGTAGTT
>DVIL01000068.1 GCA_018711305.1 Candidatus Coprenecus stercorigallinarum | reverse complement strand
TCTTCGCTGCTTAGGGGGTAATTTTACGGATAACCATCATCATTATTAGCGGATAAGGGTGACCACGTGATTCGGTACCTTTGCGGCAAAGTCTCATAGAACATACCTGCTCTTTGGAATGTGAACAACTCCACTAGACAGTGTAGTTGAAAGCAATTGCCTTATGATCAATGAGTTCTGATCTGATGATTTGTTGAGTGGGGCACTATGTCGCCAAAACAGGGCTTTTTTGACTCACTAAACAATATCGTTCTCTATAAATACTTGATACATAGGTGTCTGCTTCTAACTATCGTGTTTAGTGACATTTTCACGTCCTCGTATCCCACATTCACGCCATCTCATTTTGTGCAGAGGAACGTTGGTTCGATATATGTGGCTGTAATTGCCTCTGGATATCCTCTCCCGGCATTCCTTTGGAGCAAAAAACACGGAACAGTTCTGGCCCTCAGATCTGGCCCTTATTGCCGCAATGGCCAGACTTCGGCTGACTCCGGCTGTCCCAGCTGCTCTGGCTGACTTCGGCTGAAATGTATACAGAGCGGCGAGGATGTCCGGAATGTCCGGTATTTTCAGGATGCCTAAGAAACCGGCAGGGCAATTCGGTCTGTCCTGTCGGCTGGTCTCGGAGAAGCCGTTTGAAATCGCTTACGGCAGGTGCGCTGAAATGCATGTGCCGAGAATAAGGATGTTAGTATAAATTCGTCCATCCCGACAAAATCTCGTTCAGATGCGTCCGTGAACACCTCAATCTGAACTAGATATATTATAAACCTCCCGAATATCAGTAAAATGCCTTTCCCCTTGCGGTTCGGATGCTTGAACTTAAAAAAGCCTGTTCCTGCAAATTTCCAGCGATATCAGTCAGCCCTATGGATGATTTTCATAACTTTGTATGCTCATCAATTTGCGATACGGGAAGTTATGCCAAAACTAAAACCAATTTCGGATTCTATAAAAATCGTGGTAATGTCGGTGTTCCCGCTGCTTCTGGCCGTGGGCTGTGCGCAGAAGGGGCCTCTGTCGGGGGACTACATCGATATGACTGACTGTGACGTACCAGCAGTGCAGGCCGTAGAGGTTCCGCACGGGCTGGACGAGACGCTGGCTTTCGGGGCGACCGACATCAGGCTGACGGACTCGATACTGCTGATAGCCAGACAGTACAGTGATTATTTTATCCACCTGATAAACCTCCGCTCAGGAGAGACTGTGGCGAAGGTGCAGCACATAGGCCGCGGGCCCGGGGAGGCGGTCAATACCTTTTATATAGGAGTCTCCGAAGACGGGGAATATTTCTGGGCCCATGACATGCAGCTGAGTCGGATCAATATCTATCGTCTGAAGGATGTGCTGTCAGGCCGGGGACTGCCTGTACGGAGCCTGACCTGCAAAGATCAGTCAGCACCCAGGCATGAGATGGACTTCGTTTTCGCGGGGGACTCGATATATACCTGCCCGCTCGGACTCACGGAGGAAGCGAGCCGCTTCAGTGTCTACGACAGTACCTATAACAACCGGCGCAATGCAGGGGAATGGCCTCCGCTGGAGGGTACGTACAACCTGCCGGGTACGGCATATTCCTCCGTGTTCAACGGATCACTGGCATATCTCCCTGAGGCAGACCGTCTGGCCGTAGCTCACGACTATCTTCCGCTTGTCACCATCTACGGAATGGACGGCAGTATCGTCTCCAATGTCTGGGGGCCGGAGGACTTTATGCCCGGATTCAGAATCGTGGACAATTCGACCCGGATAGGGGACTTTACCTTCTACGGTGAGCCGGTAGCATGGGACGAGGATGCGAGGTTCATGTATTCGGCTCTCAGGAGTCATGGCGGCAGGCTGTATGCGCTTTTCTCATGGGAAAAGAGGTATGCGGATGACAGCAGTGAGGAAGACAATGACGGGGAAGGCAGCGGCGCGCAGGAGGTGGAGGGCAGCCGCATAGTGGTCCTCGACAGCAACGGGCAGCCATTACAGATAATCCACGTGGACAGGCAGCTGCGCATGTTCGACATTGCCCCGGAGACAAAGGACATCTGGGGATTCGACGGAGATTATGTTTTACACCACTACAAATACTGAAGATTATGAGAATCATACGTTTTTTCACCGTATTTGCGGTTATTGTGCTCTCGGCCGCAGCCGCCTCTGCCCAGATCTCATTGGGCGGAAGTACCATTGAACCCCTTGGAGCGGAGACGGAGATTGTCGACCTCTCCTCCCCGGCAGGCAGCGGCAGTCTTCTGGTAAGTGTGGACGTGGATTATCCGGACGGCTCCGACAGCACATTCTACTATGTCACCTCGTCAATGGAGGCTGCTGTTGATGCTGCCGGTGTGGCCATGTCCGAGATCTCCAATATGATGACGATACACAACGAGGATACTATCGGCGATTTCATGAAGCATTTCCAGGACCGTTTCCCTAAGATAGAGTTGTGGTTCATGATTTCGGCTGTAAAGGAAGAATCCTGAATAGAAACATTCTGACAGATATGCGTATTGGAAAGTTCATAACTTTGACGACGGCAGTGTCATCTGCGTCTGTGGCCCTGGTCTCATGCAACGGCCCGGAGCCAAACGGACAGAGACCGAACATTATCGTATTTCTGGTGGACGACATGGGACTGATGGACACCTCGGTGCCCTTCCTGACCGGCCCGGACGGACAGCCGGTGGAGCATCCGCTCAACAGGTGGTACCGTACCCCCAACATGCAGCGGCTTGCGGATCAGGGAGTCCGTTTCTCCCAGTTCTATGCCCAGAGCGTCAGCTCGCCCTCACGCACCAGCCTGATGACCGGCCAGAACGCCACCCGCCACGGAGTCACCAACTGGATATACTCCGAGGCCGACAACCGCAATACCTACGGTCCGCCCGACTGGAACTGGCTGGGACTGGACAGTGCCGATTATACTCTGGCCAGGATGCTTTCCGATGCAGGTTACCGCACGATACACGTGGGCAAGGCTCATTTCGGACCTTTCGGCAGCCAGGGTGAGGACCCTTTGAACCTGGGCTTCGATGTCAATGTCGCCGGATGTTCGATAGGTGAGCCGGGCAGCTACTATGGCAGGGACGGTTACGGCCTGTACCGGGGAACGCGCTCGCGGGCAGTGCCGGGGCTGGAGGAATTTTTCCAGGACGACGTGTTCCTGACCGATGCATTGACAGTCAGGGCCGAGGAGGAGATGTCGCGGGCCATAGAAGAAGGCGTGCCGTTCTATCTCAATATGGCGCACTATGCCGTGCATGCTCCGTTCATGTCCGATCCGCGTTTCATCCGGAATTACGAACCGGACTCGCTGTACAGTGCTGATGCAAAGGAATTCGCGACTCTTATCGAAGGAATGGACCGCTCGCTCGGGGAGATAATGGATTTTCTGGAGGAAAAGGGAGTGGCGGAGAATACCCTTATATTCTTCCTCGGGGACAATGGCTCGGACGCTCCTCTCGGGGATGAGCGCGGCTACGGCTCATCTGCGCCGCTCAGGGGCAAGAAAGGTACTGAGTTCGAGGGAGGAATGCGTGTGCCGTTCATTGTCGCCTGGGCTTCCCGCAAAGCACACCGGAACAGCGTGCAGCATCTGCTCCCCGTGCCTCAGGGCGAGGTCCGGACCCAGCTTGGCACCATCATGGACATTTATCCTACAATCGCAGCTGTGGCCGGAGCGGACATCCCGGACTCCCATCCCGTTGACGGTCACGACCTCAGCCGCATCATCACAGACGGTGAGGATCCGCACCATCCCGACACCTTCCTGATGCATTTCCCCCACGACCATCGGGGCAAATACTTCACCGTCTACCGCGAGGATGACTGGAAACTGATATACTACTGGTCGCCCGAAAAGCCTTCCGCCGCACATTTTGTACTGTACGACCTGGCTTCCGACCCTTACGAGACCGAAGACGTCAGTCCCCGTTATCCCGACGTAGCGTCCTCGCTGCTGGAGCACATGGCCGTCCGGCTCGAACGGGAATGCGCCCGCTATCCCGTGGACTCCGCCGGCCGCCCGCTCTCCGTCCGCACCTCGCTCAGAACCGTTCGCCCGCATGGTGCACCGGAATGTCAGCCCACGTAGGCCGCCGAAGCATTCGCCTGCATATAATGCCGGAATATGACTATCCGCAAAAATACCCCCTGGGTCGCAAGAAACCTCTCCTAACCCCCTTTAACCCATTTTCGCCGTAAATCTTTTCTTCACTCCTTCCGAAGGAGTGAATAGGCCGGCCTTCGCTCCGTGGCAGCAGGGCAGTGGTTGTGGTTCGTTAACGGTAAGTTGTGCATCGGGTTGCTGTTGTAATGGTTTGATTGTCAAGGGTCTATCATTGGGCGGTAATCTTTTCGAAGGGTTCTTTGGGCTTCGGAAGGTCATGCGTCTTTGTCAATTCCTTGATTGGTAGCGTCTTGTGGATTTCGGGTGCGGCAGAGCTTACCGTTGTCCTGCAGCGAGTGGATTCTGTCCCTGCATCGGCGGAACTAACCGTAAACCATTGTCCTGCAGCGAGGACGGACATCCTGGGGCTGGGCCCGGCGGTGGCAGAGCTTATTGTTGACATTGTTCTGCAGTGGGTGATTCAAATGTCCTGCAGCGAGGGTACCCTAGGTCAAGATCCAGTATCTGCGGAGCTTACCGTAGATCGTAGTCCTGCTGCGGGTGAATCATCAATCCGGTTCATGCTGCGGCTGGCTTGCCCCGGCTGTCTATTCCCACGGGTTGATAATGTAGCGGCGGCCGTCGTACTCGAAGTAGATGAGGCCGTGTCGGCGGTTGCGGAGGTAGATGTAGACAGGGGATTTGTCGCGGGTGCAGCGGAATGTGCCGGAGTAGATTCCGAAGATGTTCAGGCAGCCGTGGTTGATGACTGACAGGTTTTCCATGAGGCCTTCGGGCATGTCTTTGATGTCGATACGGTCAAGGGGAAAACGCAGCGGCGAGGACAGGGCCAGGAAGGGCTGGACAATCGTGCCGGTGGTCCGGTCCAGGTATGGGCACTTGGGTACGAATGAGAGTATGGCACAGACGGCTATGCAAAGCAGGAGGACGAGGAACAATATCAGCAGGGCAGTGCTGCCGATGTGGGAAATGAGGGATGTGCCGGAGATGGCCAGGGTATTCATGGCTTACAGGAATATCTGCGTCATCGGCCTGCCTACCCATACCTGAGGCTGCTCTAAGGCGAATATCCTGGCGATGGTGGAGGCTACATCATACTGCATCATGCTTTCATGGAACTCCATGCCTTGTCTGACGCCTTTGCCGCAGACGATGAAGGGGGTCTGCATCTCGTCCATGGTCTTTCCTCCGTGTCCCTTTCCTATGCCGCCGTGGTCAGCAGTGATGATGAAGATCGTGCTGTCTGTCATGCCGGCATCTTCCACGGCCTGTATGATGCGGGCGATATATCCGTCCAGCTCTGTGAGTTTGCTGTAGTATTCGGGCGTGCCGTGTCCGTAGGCATGTCCTACATGGTCCGGGTTGTCAAAGCAGATGGCTGCAAGTACGGGCCTGTTCTCCCGGATGTATCTGACTGCCATGTCGCAGAGGGCTTCCGGATGCCTGGTGTAGTCCGGTCCTTGGGCATGATGGCTCATCGCGAGGGTGTCGATAAGGTACTTGATGCCGTCCCAATCGTACAGGCAGCCTATCTCCGCATCGGGACGGGCGTCGCGCAGCAGGCGGAATATCGTGGGGAATGTGCCGCTGGGGCTGGTGACCCGGGACGGCAGCTCGGGAACTTTGGATCCCCACTCGGTGTAGCCGTGTAGCTCCGGCCCTGCTCCCATGAACATGCTGGCCCAGTTCACTGCGCTGGAGGACGGCAGGACCGAGCGTTTCTCGAGTGTGTAGGCTCCGTTCTCCATAAGTCGTTTCACGGCAGGCATATCGGCTTCGGGCAGGCTGTAGGAGCCCCATCCGTCCAGACCGATGAGGATGACATGTTCTGCAATGGGGGTCTGCTCCTTTTGTCCGCAGGAAGTGAGGGCGGTGCAGATCGTGAGAAGGAGGATAAATGGCAGGGTGGGGAAATGGCTTCTATTCATGGTGTGCAGTTATAATGTGTCGGAATGAATCGCGGGTGTTACGGGAGGGACGGCGTGGCGGTCAGAAGAGCTGGCCGTGGGTGAATGCGATGAGGTCGGCAGGGGCTATCTTGAGCTGGAGGCCGCGCATGCCGGCGCTTACGTAGACGTAGGGATGCCCGGTGATGGAGGCCTGGTAGTAGGTGGGGAAGGGCTTTTTCATGCCGATGGGGGAGCAGCCTCCGCGGATGTATCCGGTAAGCGGCAGGAGCTCCTTGACGTGGATCAGCTCAGCCTTCTTGTTGCCGGAGACCCGGGCGGCTTCCTTGAGGTCTATCTCGCTGTCGCCCCGGACCACGCAGACGAAGTAGCCGTTGCGGTCGCCGCGCAGCACTATGGTCTTGTATACGCAGGCGATGTCCTCCCCGAGTCTGGCTGCCACGGCATCGGCGGAGAGATGCTCTTCGTCCACTTCGTAGTGTATCAGCTCATAGGATATTCCGGCCCTGTCCAGAAGGCGGGCAGCATTGGTCTTTTTGGAAGAATCGTTCTTGCCCATCAGAATTTTTTTCTGCGGAAATGGCAGTAGGGACTGCCTCCGGTTTTCTCGTAGTAGTGCTGGTGGTAGTCCTCTGCCGGCCAGAAGATCTGGTCGACGGGGGTGTCAGGGGTGGTGACGGCGGCGGCGGGGGCTATGAATGTGTTGACCTCATGGCCGCGGCGGCGCAGCAGTGCCATCACTTCCTCGGCCTTGCTTTTCTGCAGGCCGGAGGTGAAGAAGATGCCGCTCAGGTACTGTGGTCCGATATCCGGACCCTGTCCGTCAAGCTGGGCGGGGTCGTGTATCTCGAAGAAGAGCTTGCACAGTTCCTCGTAGGATGTCTGTGAGGGATCGAATTCGACGCGGATGGCCTCATAGTGGCCGGTCTTGTGGGATTTGACCTCTTCGTAGGTGGGGTTGCGCCGGTGGCCTCCGATGTAGCCGACTGTGGTGGAGAGGACTCCGGGGGCCTTGTCCATGTAGTGCTGTACTCCCCAGAAGCAGCCGGCTGCGAAGATGGCTGTCTCGGTCGAGGGACGTCCCTCCACCAGGTTGAGGGTATAGCAGCGGCGGCGCTGGTAGAATTCGCTTTCGTAGTAATCGAAGAGGCGCTGGACGGCAAGGTTGTTTTCCAACTGGGGATTGGATACTACATCCTTGAAGCCCATTTTGATATAGTTGTTTTGCAGGTAGTTGAATATCAGTGCGTTTATCCCTTTGTGCTTGTACTCGGGTATGACTCCGATAAGGTAGCATTCCACGGTGTTGAAGGTCTTGAGTGACTTCAGGATATGGAAGAACCCGAAGGGGAAGAGTTTTCCGCCGGCCTTGCGGAATCCGTCAGAGAGCGAGGGCATGGTGATGGCGAAGCCTACTACACGGTCGTTGCGGTCTACGACTACGCAGATCATGTTCTTGTTTATGAAAGGCATGTACTGTCCGATATACATCTTGACCTGCTTGTCTGTCAGTCGGGTGAATTCGTGCAGTACGGCGTAGGAGTCGTTGAGCACGGCGAAGATCTCTTCGGCCCTGCGCTTTATATCCTTGGCCTTGCGGGGTATGATGACGGAGACTCCGTATTTTTCCCTGATGATCTTGTCGTATGCCGCCAGTTTCTCCGGTACGGCTTCGGGAACAATGATCCTGCGCTGGATCCAGTCCACTTCCTTGCGGAAACCGAGTTTCTCCAAGTGCTCCCCGTAGTAGGGGAAATTATAAAGTGTGGTTATTGAAGGCTCTTTATCAAATCCTTCAACCAGCAGTCCCTCCTTGTCCATGTCTGAGAAGCCCCAAGGTCCGTTCATCGTCTCCATGCCTTTCTCCCGTCCCCATTCAGCCACAGTATTGACGAGTGCCTCGGTGACCTTGATGTCATCTATCATGTCCAGCCAACCGAAGCGGATATTCTTCTCGTTCCAGTCGGAGTTTGCGTTATGGTTGATTATACCTGCAATGCGGCCGACAATCTCACCGTCCCGGTAAGCCAGAAAGTAACGTGATTCGCAATGGGCGAATGCCGGGTTGGTCTTGCGCAGTGAGTTCATCTCGTCCACGTCCAATGGCGGGATATATAGAGGGTCATTTTTGTACAATCTGCGGGGAAATACTACAAAACGTTTTAGGTCTTTTAAGGTAAGTACCTCTTTGATAATAACTGTCATACTCAAGCACAGGTGGTTTTAGTACCGCAAAATTATGACATTATTTTTAAAAATGAGTATATTTGAGGAATTATTGAGAGATTTGTGTATGAAAATAGATAGAATCCTGTTATTCCCTTATTATATAATTCTTGCGATCAGAAATTTTCTTTATGACCGTGGAACCCTTAAATCCTGGCCTTCTCCACTTCCCGTGATATGCGTCGGGAATGTGACAGTCGGCGGTACCGGAAAGACTCCTATGGTGGAGATGCTGATACGCCTTTACAAGGACAGCCGGAAGATAGCCGTCGTTTCGAGAGGCTACGGGAGGAGGACAAAAGGATTCCGCACGGTTTCCACAGATGACAATTATATGGATGTGGGTGATGAGCCTCTTCAGATCAAACGGAAGTTTCCGTATGTGACAGTGGTTGTGGATGCTTCCCGGCGACGTGCCTTGGATGCGCTCGCTGCCATGTCAGAAGACTCGAGACCGGATCTCGTAATACTCGACGATGCGTTCCAGTACCGCAGTCTCCGTCCGGATTTCTCCATCCTTCTGGTCAGCAGCACCCGCCCGATATTCAAGGACAGTCTGTTGCCCATAGGCCGGCTGCGCGATCTTCCTTCCCAGATACGTAGGGCGGATATGGTTGTTGTCACGAAGATGGACGGGGAGGTTACGGATGCCGACCGCCGCCGGTGGAGACGGGAGCTGAAAATGCGGGACGGTATCCCGTTGCATTTCTCCCGTATCGTATACCAGCCCCTGCAGCCTGTATTCCCGGACAGGGGCGACAGCCGCTACATCTATTCGAAGAGTGCGATAGTCTTTGCGGGAATAGCTGATGACCGTACCGTGCGAAAGGGGGCCGGCTGGAGTTATTCGGTCCGCGAGATATTCAGTTTCAGCGATCATCACCGGTATACGGCTTCCGATATCAGGAAGGTGGCCGCCGCTGTCCGCCGTCATCCTACTGCAGTGATTATCACTACGGAAAAGGATGCGCAAAGGATCCGTTCCATGCAGGGTGTCCCGGACGAGGTGTCTTCCAGACTGTTCTATATACCGATATATTCGGAAATTATTCCGGACGTGAAGCCGGGACGGTGTCTGGAGCACGAGCTTCCGTCCATTGGCTATGAAGAATTGAAAACCGATATAAAAATCAGATAACATAGGTATGTCTTGTTTTGTAATAGAAGGGGGCCACAGGCTCTCGGGGGAGATTTACCCGCAAGGAGCAAAGAACGAGGTGCTCCAGATACTCTGTGCCGTGCTGCTTACACGCGAGAAAGTGACCGTCCGCAATATTCCGGATATTCTCGATGTCAACAATCTCATTGCGCTCCTGCAGGATATGGGGGTGAAAGCCGAGAAAATAGGGGAAGGGGCCTATTCCTTTTGTGCAAGCGACATCGATATGTCTTTCCTTCGGACTCCCGGGTTTCTCAAACGCAATGCGGCGCTGCGTGGTTCGATAATGCTTACCGGTCCGATGCTTGCCCGTTTCGGATATGCCTTGACAGCCAAGCCCGGAGGGGACAAGATAGGCCGCCGCAGGCTGGATACCCATTTCGACGGGTTGAAGAAGCTTGGAGCCGAATTCGTATATAACAAGGACAACGCCACTTTCGAGTTGCGGGCTGACCGTCTCCGCGGTACTTATATGCTTCTGGACGAGGCTTCTGTGACCGGAACCGCCAATATCGTGATGGCGGCTGTCCTTGCAGAGGGTACTACGACCATATACAATGCCGCCTGCGAGCCTTATCTCCAGCAGCTGTGCAGGATGCTCAACCGCATGGGGGCGAAAATCAGCGGCATCGCTTCCAATTTGCTTACCATTGAGGGAGTGAGGGAGCTGCACGGGACCGAGCATACCGTCCTGCCCGACATGATCGAGGTAGGCAGTTTCATCGGCATGGCAGCCATGACCCGGAGTGAGATAACCATCAGAAATGTCTCCTATGACAATCTCGGCATCATCCCGGAGAGTTTCCGCCGTCTCGGCATCGCTTTGGAGCAGAGGGGGGACGATATCTATGTGCCGGCCCAGGAGGAGTATGCCATAGATACTTTCCTCGACGGGTCGATAATGACCATTGCAGACGCTCCATGGCCTGGCCTTACTCCGGATCTGCTCAGTGTAATGCTGGTGGTGGCCACCCAGTGCAAGGGAAGTGTCCTGATTCACCAGAAGATGTTCGAAAGCCGTCTGTTCTTTGTGGACAAACTTATAGACATGGGGGCTCAGATAATACTTTGTGATCCTCACCGTGCCGTCGTTGTGGGACACAACCACCGGATGAATCTCCGCGGCCGTGAGATGACTTCCCCTGATATACGTGCCGGAATCGCAATGCTCATCGCCGCTATGGGTGCCGTAGGTACCAGCCGCATCCACAACATAGAGCAGATTGACCGCGGATATCAGGATATCGAAGGGAGGCTCAATTCCCTCGGAGCCCGGATTACCAGAATAGACTGACATTTGGACAGATTTGTGTTATGCTGAAGATTCATAAAGATTATTCCCTGCTCGGACACAATACTTTCGGTATAGATGCCCGTACAGCAATCTTCGTGGAGTACAGTTCGGAGGAGGAACTGCGCAGTGTGGCCGGAATGCTGCGGGATGGCAGTCTGCCGTCGCCGTGGCTGCATATAGGCGGCGGAAGCAATCTGCTGCTGACACGCGACTGGCCCGGGACGGTGCTTCATTCGCTTGTCACCGGCTGCAATACGGTCTTCCGGGACGATGACAATGTCGTGGTGCGGGCAGGTGCGGGAATGGTATGGGACGAATTTGTGGCGATGTGTGTGGATAAGGGATGGTATGGGGCTGAAAACCTGTCGGCCATTCCGGGGGAGACAGGAGCTGCCGCCGTGCAGAATATCGGGGCTTATGGAATGGAGGCCAAGGACCTTGTCCTCGAGGTGGAGACTCTGGACATGACCAGCGGAGAGAAAAGGACATTCTCTGCCCGGGACTGCCGTTACGGCTACCGCAGCAGTATATTCAAGCAGCCTGAAAACAAAAGATACGTGGTGCTGTCAGTTCTGTTACGGCTGGGGCTCAGGCCGCATCTCAATATAGAGTACAGGGCTTTGTCGGAGGCGCTTGCAGGGAAAGACCGGATATCGTTGCAGGATGTGCGGGAGACGGTCCGCTCGATACGCTCCTCCAAGTTGCCGGATCCTTCAGAGACAGGAAGCGCCGGCAGTTTTTTCACAAACCCTGTCGTGCCACGCTCCAGGCTTGAGGAACTTCAGCGCCACTGGCCGGAGATCCCCTATTACCCTGTCTCGGCCGACACTGTCAAGCTTTCCGCGGGCTGGCTCATCGAGCAGTGCGGGTGGAAGGGCCGTTCTCTCGGCAGGGCAGGAGTGTACCCCAGGCAGGCTCTTGTCCTTGTAAATCTCGGCGGTGCGTCCGGTTCCGAGATTGTGGCTCTTGCCGATGCCGTCCGTACTTCGGTACGTGAACGTTTTGGAGTGGAGCTTTCTCCAGAAGTCAATATCCTTTAATATGAATACAATGAATATAAGAAGAATCGTTTCACCCTCGGACCCCCTTTATGCCGGGTGTGTCAAGATATACGAGGAGAGTTTCCCCTATGATGAACGCCGGGATACGGCGGTAATGACGCAGATGCTTTCAGATGACAGACTGCATTTCATAGTCTTTTATGGAGACAGGGAGGAGGACGGGCCTGTCGGGTTCTTTACTTTCTGGGACTTCGGCAGGGGCTATCTGTATGGAGAGCACTTCGCTGTGGATCCTTCACGCCGCGGAGGCGGTACCGGAACAAAGGTCCTGGACTATATCAAGAGCATGGGAATTCCCATGATCCTGGAAATAGAAATGCCCTCCGAGGAAGATGAGATGACTCTCCGCCGCAAGCTTTTCTACGAACGTAACGGCTTTATCCTCAATCCTCACAGCCATATCCAGCCGGCATATCACCCTGATTCGGAGCCTGTGCCGATGCGCGTCATGACATGGCCTTACGTATTCTCTTCCGAGGAGTATGAGCAGTTCCGGAAGGACCAGCTCGGCATTATGCCCGAAGAGTGATTTCCCCTGAGGCCGGTTACGGCCGGATACGTGTGTCCGTCGTATAAAACGGGCAGCCGTCGATAAAATCGGTCCGCCTGTCGAATGGATTTGCAGACAGCGGCCGGCATGCAGTAGTTTTGTGTCGTAAAACGAAAACGATGACAAGGCGACTGTTAATATGTTTCATGCTATGTGCGTGTATCCCTGCCGAGGCACAGAGCTCCGGCGGGGATACTCTTTGGACTCTTTCCGGGTGTATAGGCTATGCGATGGAACACAATCCGGAGATAGCGAGGTACAGCAGCCGGAACATCACCCTCCGCGACGAGAGGGTTACCGGGGATGTTTACAACGCGAACATCCTTGACGCCGCTGTCACTCTGGCATCGCTTCCGGTGGAGGAGGAATAGGACATGAACATAGGCAATCTTTTCAAGATAGCGGTAAAGGCTTTAGGCAACAATAAATTCCGCGGATTCCTGACCATGCTCGGCATAATTATCGGGGTGGCGGCCGTGATTACTATGCTGGCTATAGGTCAGGGGTCCAAGCGGAGTCTACAGGAGCAGATCAGCGAGATGGGTTCCAATATGATCATGATACATCCCGGAGGGGAACGGAGGGGAGGCGTGAGGCTGAGCGCTGAGGATATGGAATCTCTGAAACTCACTGATTTGGAAGATATTCAGACTCAGACAAGCTTTGTGACTTATGTTTCGCCGGCTGTCAACAGCTCCGGTCAGGCAATCTATGGTGCAGAGAATACTCCGACAACAGTTTATGGAGTCAATCGCGACTATCTGGAAATAAGGCGTTATCGGGTGCAGGACGGGGAGGTGTTCTCCGATCAGGATATCCGTACCGCCGCCAAAGTATGTCTGGTAGGCAAGTCGGTTATCGACGAGCTTTTCCCCGAAGGCCAGAATCCATTAGGGAAGGTCATACGTTTCGGGACTATTCCCATGCGTATCATCGGAGTGCTGGAGAGCAAGGGCTACAACAGTATGGGAATGGACCAGGACGATCTGATAATCGCCCCTTATACCACGGTGCAGAAGAGGATGCTGGCCATTACCCATCTTCAGGAGATTATCTGCTCTGCCATCTCCGAAGACTATACGGAAGAGGCCATTGACGAGATATCCGGGATTCTGCGGAGCAACCACAGGCTCAAGGACACTGACGAGGATGATTTCTCGATACGTTCCCAACAGGAGCTTTCCTCGATGATGTCCTCCACTACCGATACGATGACTGTGCTGCTTGCAGTCGTTGCCGGCATATCCCTGCTTGTCGGAGGCATAGGCATTATGAATATCATGTATGTGTCAGTAACCGAGAGGACCAGGGAGATAGGCCTGAGGATGTCGATAGGTGCCAAGGGCCGTGATATTCTGATGCAGTTTCTCATTGAGGCAGTGCTCATCAGCGTTACCGTAGGTCAGAGGCCGAACTGCAGAATCTGCGGCAGCAGCTCAATCCGCATTTCCTGTTCAATACTCTGAACAATATCTATACCCTCATACAGCTCGATCCCGCAAGGGCCCAGAGTGCTGTCCATGACCTGAGCAGGTTGCTGCGGTATGTGCTTTATGGCGGCAGCCGTGAGGAGGTACCGTTGCAGGACGAGTTGGACTTTGTACGGGAGTATATAGAATTGATGCGTATCCGTCTGCCGCGATATGTGGCTGTGAAAGTGGAGTTGCAAGAGGGCGTATCGGGCATGATGATAGCACCTCTCATGTTTATCCCTCTTGTTGAAAATGCCTTCAAGCACGGGGTCAGCAATGACAGCCAGTCGTTTGTCATTATACGGATTCTCGTAGATGGGGACCGTGTGACATGCGGGACTGTCAACAGCTATTTTCCGAAAGCCAGGGATTATGACCGCAGCGGCTCGGGTATCGGTCTGGCAAATCTCGTCCGGAGGCTGGATCTGCTTTATCCCGGGAAATATGAATTCAGGTACGGTCAGGAAGGCGGAGAGTACATCGCGTCTCTCAGTATCGATTTAAGTAAACCGGAGCATCATGAAACTTAGCTGCTATGTAGTTGATGACGAGCCTTTGGCCGTGGAGCTTATGGACGGATATGTCCGCAAGACACCGTTTCTCGAGTCAAAAGGATCCTTCTACAGCGCTTCTGCGGCTTTCGAGGCATTGAAGCAGGAGGCTGTGGACCTGCTTTTCTGCGATATACAGATGCCGGAGCTCAGCGGAATGGAACTTGCACGGATGCTGCCTGAGCGTACAAAGGTCATTTTTACTACGGCATTCAGCAATTATGCAGTGGAAGGTTTCAGGATCAATGCCTTGGATTATCTGCTCAAACCCATTTCCTATCCGGATTTCCTGGAGTCGGCGTCCAAGGCCCTGAAATGGTTCGGAATGGCTGGAAACGATGCCGGCTCGGGATCCGTCGATTCTCTTTTCGTCAAGACGGATTACCGGCTGCTCCGTATCGGGCTGGACGATATCCTGTATGTCGAGGGGTTGAAGGACTATGTACGGATATGGCTTCAGGGATGTTCGGAGCCGGTTCTGACGCTGATGAGCATGAAGGTTCTGGAAGAGCAGCTTCCTGCGGACAGATTCATACGGGTGCACCGTTCGTATATTATCCAGCCTTCGAAGATGTCGTATATCGAGAGAGGAAGGGTCGTATTCGGCAAGGTGAGAATACCGGTGTCGGATACTTACCGGCAGGGACTGCATGATTTTCTCGGAAGGCATTCGGTTTTTCTATAGGCCGAACGAAAAGCGCAGGCCGAAGCGGAGATAGAAGTCGAAAGGACGTACCTTGTAGACGGTCTGAAGGTCTGTGCCGTCGTCGAAGTAATATGCGGCGCCAGGCTCTATGTACAGTCCTATTGCCGGAATGAAGTTGATCTGGACTCCGGCGGTGGCATTGACGGACCATTGCAGAGGTCTGGTGTCCAACGGTTCGTTTCTCGTAGTCTCCATACTTTCGCCGCCAATGACGTAGGCAGTCTCCGTAGAGCCTCCCACGCATTTCTCCATGAGCCCGCCGGCCGAGACGTATATGCTTACAAACCTGCTGTCCCAGATGGAATAGCTGAGGTTGAGAGGCACTCCTGCATAGTGCATTTCACGTGTAGAGATGTAGTAGCTGGTTTCGGAACCGGACTGGAAAGTTGAGGACAGCCATGAGTACACGACGCCTGTTTCTATTCCAAGACCGGAAGGTAGCCGGTATCTGACCGTAATTCCGGTACGTACGGGGAGACGGTGCCGTGTGTCGCTGTTCACATTTTCATTGCGGTTGTGCATCTTCATGTTCGCTTCCGGATCTATCCACAGGCCGTGGAGCGATGCTGTGGCCGGCATGGGATATGCTGAATATCCGGAAAGTGAGGTGTATCCCTGTTCACTGGTGCTGCCTCCCGGTGAGTTGGATACGGATATGCCGACGCTGAACAGACCACGGGACTTTTTCTCTTCGCTTTCTGCAGACAGCATTTTCCCTCCATATACGTCATTTCCTTCATTAACGGCACCGTTACCACTCAACCTTTGTTCAATACCTTCGGTGTCCGTTTCCAATACATCATCATCAGTGACCACTTTCTCATGTACTCGGTTTTCTTTTGTGGTCATCCGTTCTTCTGCTGTCTCCTGTACTGATCCATTTTGCCCGTGGCTGTTCAGGACGGCATTTTTATCGTAAATATAGTTTATGTCATTTCTCTGGCCGGCGTATGAGGCTTTTTCCCCCGTTTCCCCGAGCCTGTTTTCCGCTGTCAGACCGGACAGGACCTCTGCCTGGCGGTTTATCGGCATGATTGACGCGGTGTCGGACATGATCTGCTGTGCCTTCGCTTCCTCATCAGCGGCAGGTTCGGCGGAAACTTCTGCAGTAACGGTACTTTCTTGCAATACAGTGTCCCCTGTCCTCTCCTGCTGCCGGTACGGCGGGCTCAGGACGATGCCTGCAGTGACGGCGGCAGCGGCAGTGACGGCAGCAGCGGCTTTCCACAGACGGCCTGCACCCTTTTTCATGTGCGGCTGCCTGTAGCCGGCTTCGATTCTCTCCCACAATCCGTCCGGAGCAGGTTCCGAATATCCGTCGAGCTTCTTTTTTATATCGTCAAACATCCTTCTCATGTCTGTATCCGTTTACCATTTTTATCAGCATAGCCTTGGCTCTGTGCAGACAGGATGCCGATGTTCCTGTGGCAATGCCGAGGAGGCGGGCAATCTCCCTGTGGCTTTTGTCCTGAAAGACATACAGGTTGAAAACCGTTCTGTACGGAGTCGGCAGGCTGCGTATCATCCTCTGTATTTCCGCCGGTGGAATGTCTTCCATATCAGCCTCACTGTCCTCATTTTCTGCTGTATCGGGAAGATTTTCCTTGAATTCCACCATACTGTTGCGGTTTGAGTCCCGGAGGAACTTGAGAGACTCGTTTACTACAATCCTTGTCATCCATGCTCTCAGAGAACCTTTCCCGCGGTAGCGGAACTTGTCGAGAGAGCGGAAAATCTTCACGAAGCACTCCTGCAGGATGTCCCTGACATCTTCGTCATCTGCGACATATCTTGAGCAGACAGCTGTAAGATACCCTATGTGGGCCTCGTAGATGGCTTTCGCAGCACTGCGGTCTCCATCTACGGCGGCCTTTACAATATCGGTCTCCGGGTCTCTCTGTCTGCCTGATGTCACTATACTATATAAAATCTATTTCAACTGCGTCTCCTCCCCGGAGGAAGAAGATCTGGTCCTGTAATCCAGCACCACCTCCTGTTCTCCGTTGAATGAATCCCATTTCAGTTTCATGCCGACGGTGCTTCCCTTTGTGTCAGGAAGGCTGTCCAGCCGGAATGCCACAAAAGCGTCACCCAATACATAGGAGGGTTGGAACACATCTCCGGCAGACGGCCCTTCTGCCCGATGGCGGAATTCCACCTCGTAGGGGTCGTCAGGATTGATTCCGGTCAGCAGGCTGAGCCTGTGTACTGTACCGTGAGTGCCGGAAACTACCCTCACTCTCAGGGTGAGATATCCGTCTTCCACTACCGCCATTATCATATCCGCAGGGTCAGTCCCGTACTCCGTATCTGCGGAAACGGAGTCTGTGAAGGGTACTGTGTTTTTAGTGAGTATGCTGTCTATCGCGTAGACATATACTGTGCTGTCGTATTGTCCGGCATCGTGGCCGGTCATTTCTATTGCTGCAAGAGCCCTCACCTCTTTTGTCCCGAAAGGAGACTGACTCATGTTCTCTGCTATGAGGGTCGTAGAATCATCAAGCTGCATGTAGAAAGAAGGGTTGCCTCCGTCTACAGGTTTTATGGTAACTATCGCATTGGGATAATATGCATTGATATTCTCCCTGCCGGAATCCTTGCATGACTGTGCGGAACATATAAAAATGGAAGCCAGTGCAGCAGCCATGAGTTTTAAAGTTGTAGTTTTTCTCATCATTGCCATTTTCTTCTTCAATCTGTCTATTAAATCCAGATTCATGCAAAACATTGCAGAAGATACGATATTTTTTGCAATTTAATCAAAATTGCCTACTTTTGCACTCCACTTGCAAGAAAACACGGTGAGGTGGGTGAGTGGCTTAAACCAGCAGTTTGCTAAACTGCCGTACGGGTTACCGTACCGGGGGTTCGAATCCCCCCCTCACCGCAGAAGAGGAAAGAAAAAAAAGGATGTGTGAGTTCACTCGCACATCCTTTTTTTTCTTTCCTCTTCTGCAAAGCCCGCCGCCAGGCGGGTGGGGATGTGCGACCGCAGGGAGCAAATCCCCCGGTGAGGGTTCCCAGTCCCCAACCGGCCGTGGATGTGCGACCGTCAGGGAGCAAATCCCCCGGTGAGTGCTCCCAGTCCCCAACCTGCCGTGGATGTGCGACCATCCTTCCCGATAGAGCAGGCGTTGCGATGCCTATGCGGTTGGGGTCCAGCATCCAGGCGTTTTGGAATGGCTTGATTATCAGGTGATCCGCAAATGCCCTTCTGCTGGACTAAGGGTAAAATGACCGTTTTGTGGCAAAAATCGGGGGGTCCAGCAGAACGAGAATTTTTATAGGACTGAAAATGAGGTGAATAATTTCGGAAGCCATGCTGGACTGCATCATAGGAGGACAACAAACAGCGCGGAGTATGCTCAGAGGGCATCCGTCCATACGGCAAGGTAGAAAGTCGCTGGAATGCAGCGATGGCGGCACGTGGTTTGCTGAACGGGAAAGTGCATTATATTTGTACGGTTATTTATGAGCTATATGAAAAATTTCAGATATGCTGCGGGCCTGTATATTGCCATGCTGCTGACAGTTGCCGGTGTCACGACTGCTCAGGCCCAGGACCTGGAGCCGTACCGGGACTGGTTCGGAAGTTACGGTTATATCGATACTACAGGCAACATCGTCATCGAATGCAGGTATGATGATGCCAGGGAGTTCTCCGAGGGGAGGGCGGCGGTGCTCTCCAGGGGCGGGGATATTTCAGGAGAAGGAATTTTCGGGCAGTTGTCGCTTACCCTGAAGTGGGGGTATATAGATACATCCGGGATGGCTGTCATCCCGTGCGTATATGACTATGCCGGGCAGTTCCATGAGGGCTATGCGGCGGTAATGTCCGGTAACAAATGGGGTTTCATAGACTATGACGGGGACACGCTTGTGTCTTACAGATACGATGAGGTGCACCGTTTTGTAAACGGTTACGCGGCCGTGCGCAAAGGCGGCTGTTGGGGGTACATCGATTCGGACGGCAATGAACTGGTTCCGTGTAGGTATGATGTGGCGTCAGATTTCAGTTCCGACGGTTTCGCGGCAGTAGGCAGGGCGGATTCTGCGGGATTCGTGTACAGGGACGGCAACTGGTATGCTTCGAAGGACCGTGCCCTCAACTGGATCCGCGGCATACCTTTCTCCGTCTATGCCAAGGACAAGGTGATGAACCGTATGAACGAATGGCAGATGCCGGAGCCCGGGGAGTCTGTCCCCGACTGGGAGGTCAGGGTAAACGGTGAGTCTTTCATGGCCCGTCTTGAAGGACTCGAGATGCGTTATGAGGCAGAGTATGTCGAGGCGAACCGTCTTGAAGGGCCGGAACTTATACTTGGACCGTATGACACGCTGCAGGAAGTATTCCCGGTGGAGATAGTGGATCATGTGATACATGATGCCGACACTTCCGGCAGCCCTGAGCGTCTGAGGACTTTCCATGTAGACCTTCCGGTGCCTTCCAATGAGGCGGGGAATGTAACATCCGGCTGGAGACGGGTGAAGGCGGATTTCTCCTATTTCGTCCATGACGACCGCATCGCTATAGCGGAGGCGGAGTTTACCTTGCCGGGACGCAGGACGTACAAGTGGGTAAACCCGGACCGCCCTGCCGTACGTACCATGTTGCTGGATTATGATATGGTGGACATTGACTTTACCCTGCCCGGCAAGATATACAGACAGATTGTCAGGCATTCTGACGATTCTTCGGCAGCGGATACGGATTCGGCGGTATTTTCCGGCGTGCACCGTAAGAACGGAGACATGTATGCAATCGTGATTGCAAACGGGACCTACAGTACCGGCATGACTGTCCCTTATGCCCGTAATGACGGAGAGGTGTTCCGTCGCTTCTGCGTGGATAGGCTGCGTATGCCCGAGGACAATATATGTTATGTGGAAGAAGCCGATGCGGAGGATATGCGGAATGTCCTTTCCTGGTTGGACCGGGTGTCCAGGATGTTCAATGCAGACACGCGTCTGGTTGTCTATTTTTCGGGACAGTGCCTTCTCGACAAAGGGGTAGGGGAGACATATCTGCTGCCTGTGGACTATGCCTCGACAGGTGTGCAGAGCGGTTTGAGACTCAGTTCTTTGTTCAACCGTATTTCCGGCTCGGGGATAGACGATGCCATTTTCATAGTGGATGCATCATACGGTAAGATCAGCCGCAATGGCATGATGTACGGAGTGTTCGATGACGGGGGCGTTGACGGGTCATGGATGAGGCCGGATGACCGTATGGTGGTTTTTTATGCCGCCGGAGAGGATGAAGGTGCTTATCCCTATCCTGAGAAAAAGCACGGTCTGTTCACTTATTTTCTTCTGAAAGCCTTGCAGGACAATCCTGATGGAATATCGTACGGAGACCTGTTCGATTACATTTCCGCGAATGTGGAGAGTGTCTCGTCTGAACTTTACGGGCGGAGGCAGAAGCCGGAAGTCTATTCCTCGGAATGGGACGGGGAGGCCTGGAGGGAGTTCTCGCTGTAAATCAGGCGGCGGCAGACTTTCCTGAAGCGTAGATTGAACAGCACGGCGGCGACAGCCAGCCCGAGCAGCAGACCTATCCATACTCCGTCGGGTCCGAGTCCGAATGTGAATCCTAACAGGTAGGCGGAGGGGAGGCAGATGACGTAGTAGGATATGGCCGAGAACATCAGCGGGATGTTGATGTCCTTGAGGCCGAGCAGGGATGAGCGGCTGGCCAGTTGTACTGCATCGAAAACCTGGTAAAGGGCCAATATGACAATCAGCCTTCCGGCTATGTGAATGACGGCAGGATCGTCGGTGTACATGAAAGGAATTACGCGGTGCAGGCTGATAAAGACCAGTCCGAATCCGACCATGATGGCTACAGCCATGTGGACGGCGGCAATGCCTGCATGGTATGCGTCCTGGTGTCTTCCGGCCCCTGACTGATGGGAGACGCGGATGGTCGCCGCAGCACCTATGCCCGTTGCAATCATAAAGGACAGCGAACTGAGGTTCTGGGCTATCTGATGGGCTGCCAGTTGATATTTTCCCATCCATCCGACCATGATGGCAGCGAAACTGAATGCCGTTACTTCGAGCAGGTTCTGCAGGGAGACCGGCAGGGAGAGCCTGAGCTGCCTGAGCATCTCCCGCAGATGTACAGCATGGCGCGGGGTGAGCCTGACGAACTTGCGGTATTCTTCTACGCGGAAAAGGATGATCAGGAAGGCAATGGCGCCTAAAATTCTGGAAATCAGGGTAGACCATGCTGCGCCGGCTACACCTAAAGCCGGTGCGCCGAGTTTGCCGTAGATGAGTACCCAGTTGAGGAATATGTTGAGTATATTTGTCCCGATGGTGATCCACATTTCGTTGCGGGTGTTGCCGATGCCCTCTGAGAAAAACCGGACGTTGAAAAATGCAATCATCGGGATGAATCCTGCAACAATGATGAAATAGTACTCCTTTGCGTAGCGGAGTACTTCCGGATCCTGACCCATACGGTCCATGAATGCACCTGTTGTCAGCATGATGCAGGTAAGGATTACTGCCATGACGGCATTGAGCGCCGCGGAGTTGCTCAAGGCCACAGCCACGGCCCGTCCGTCACCTCTGCCGAAGTGCTGTCCGACGACAGGGGTCACACCCTGGGCAAATCCGATGGCGAAGACAAGGCCTATCATTATGATGGCATTGGCAAATGATACTCCTGCAAGCTGTGCCGCGCCGAGATGTCCGACCATGATGTTGTCAGCCAGCTGGACAAGTACCTGTCCGGCCTGGGTGACCATCACAGGAAACGCCACTTTCAGATTCCGTTTGTAGAAAGGTATGTAGTCTTTTAAAGTCATGCTATCGTGTTTGTTGAAAGACAGGGCCGCAAAAGTAGCAAAAACTTGTTACGGATTGCCGAAATGGTATTATATTTGCATTTAATAAAATATTTAATTTGCTATTAAATACGCGATGAAAGACAAGGAAGGCAAAGAAGGCGGTGATGTCGGCATGGAGGAGCGGATCCTCGCATGTGCGGAGAGACTGTTTCTCGGCAAGGGCTACAATCTTACGAGCATGACGGAGATAGCCCGTGAGGCCGGTTGCACCCAGGCATTGGTACATTACTATTTCCGTACCAAGGAAAATCTTTTCTCGAAGATTTTTGAAGAGAAGTTCCATCAGTTCATAAACTGCATAGTCAAGCGGGAAGACGAGGACCTTCCGTTTGCGGATCTTGTTTCTGCCCGCACGTCCCGTCTCTTTGATCTGATGGCGGAAAACCGGCGCCTGCCTTTCATGTTCCTGAGCGAGTTCGTTATCAATCCCGAGCAGCGCCTGAGCCTTAAAGACACCATGGTCACTCTTTGTGCCGAAGCTGTCTCCCGTCTCGAGGCGATGATTGCCACCGAGGTGGAAGGCGGCCGTATCCGTCCTACCGGGACTATGGATATCACGCTCAACATGTTTTCCCTTGTAGTGACTTTCTTTGTCGTCCTGCCCTTCCTCGAGGAGATGGGCTTTGTCACCGATGACAACAGGGAAGAGTTCATCGCGCAGCGCAAACAGGAAATAATCAGAACCATAATAGGAAGTCTCAGACCATGAAAACTGTTTGGAAATATATAATGCCTGTGGCGGTTGCAGCGGCATTTTCCGCCGTACCGGCAATGGCCTCGCAGCAGGACAGTACTGCCGGTTCTGTGCAGGTCTATACGATAGAGGACTGCTATAGCCTTGTCAGGGAAAACTACCCTTTGGTCAGACGTTACGAACTTCTGGACCTGACTGAGGAGTACACGTTGAAAAATGCCTATATGAATTATTTCCCGCAGATATCCCTGCAGGGTTCGGCCTCATGGCAGACGGATGTGCTGGAATTCCCCTTTGATCTCAGTCCCTACGGAATAGAGATGCCGACGTTCAGCAAGGACCAGTATGCAGCTATCATCGAGTTGTCGCAGGTGCTGTGGGACGGAGGTATGATTGCGGCCAACAGAGCCAATATCCGGGCCAAGGCCGACGTGGATATGGCCCAGCAGGAGATCAATATGTATTCCTTGAGGGAAAAGGTCAATGAACTGTATTTCGGTATTCTCTACATCGACCAGCAGCTCCGCCGTACCGATATACTCATGCAGGATCTGGACAGGGAATATGCCCGCATTGAGGGCTGCATAGCCAACGGTGTGGCGAATGTTTCCGATCTGGACCTGATAGAAGTCGAGCGTATCACCCAGAGGCAGGGCAGAGACCAGCTTGAGTCGATGCTTGAGGCCTATCTGCGGGTGCTTACGCTTATGACGGGAGTGAAAATAGATGACAGCCGGCAGCTTGTGATGCCGGTGCCCGAGGGTATGGACAAGGAGGCCATGCTTGATGCGATTATCCAGGCGGAGATAAGGAGGCCCGAACTGATGCTGTACAAGGCGCAGGAGCTGGAGATAGATACCCAGCTCGATTACTGGACGGCCGGAGGTCTGCCTCAGTTCAGCCTTTTCATACGCGGAGGTTACGGACGTCCCGGACTCAATATGATGGATAACAGTTTCCAGCCCTTTGCCATCGGAGGCATCCGCCTGGTGTGGAACATCAGCCAGCTTTATAGTCTGGGATACGGCAAGAAGATCGTCAATTACTCCAAGGAGCAGATCAATACTGTAAGGGAGACTTTCCTCTTCAATACCGATCTGCAGGTGCAGGAGCAGGTGGCAGAGATACGCCGGTATTTCAGGACTGTGGAGGATGATGAGAAAATAGTGGAGCTGAGGGAGGGTATCCGCAGGTCCACTGAGGCCGGAGTGGAGAACGGTACCAAGAACGCCTCCGACCTGGTTTCGGAGATCAATAAGGAGAATGCGGCGCGTAAGCAGCTTATCATGCATCAGATAGAGATGATGAAAGCTATATACGAACTGAAGACGATAAAGAATAGTTAGACTCGATTATAAACGAAACGACACAGATATCATGAAAAAAATGAAATGGAGATATTTCCTGCCGGTGTTGGCCGGCGCAGTGCTGGTGACAGCTGTCTCCTGCAAGGACACAGACGGGTCCAATGATGCTTCCGGTACATTTGAGGCTACGGAAGTGATGGTTTCTTCCGAAGCTTCCGGGCGTATTATGGCTCTGGATATCCATGAAGGGGGAGTGCTCAAGGCCGGGCAGGGCTGCGGGCTTGTGGACACCCTTCAGCTTTATCTGCAGAAGCGTCAGCTTGAGGCTGGAGTGGAAGCGGCATTGAGCCGCCGCAGGGATGTGGAGACACAGACGGCCTACATAAAGGAGCAGATAGAGGTGAACCGTAGAGAGGCGGACCGCGTGCGCAATCTTATTGCCGCTGATGCTGCCAATACCAAGCAGTTGGATGACATTACCTCATCCATCAAGCTCTTGGAGACGCAGTTGGCTGCAACAGAGGCGGATATAGCGCAGAACAATACTATAGCCGAGGCCGAGGCGGCTTCCTACAGGGCCCAGATCGCCCAGGTGGATGAATCTTTGCGCCGTTGCCGGATAACCTCTCCGATAGACGGTACGGTGCTTGTAAAATATGCTGAGGCGGGAGAATTGACAACTGCCGGCAAGCCATTGTTCAAGATTGCTGACCTGAGTCGGATGAACCTGCGTGCATACATTACCGCATCCCAGTTGACATCGGTCAGGATAGGCCAGAAAGTCAGGGTGTTCGCTGATTCGGGCGAAGACGGGGTGCGCGAGTACGAGGGAACTGTGTCGTGGATTTCGGACCAGTCAGAGTTTACCCCAAAGACTATCCAGACCCGTGACGAGAGGGCCAATCTGGTCTATGCCATCAAGGTCTCCTTTATCAATGACGGTTATGTCAAAATAGGCATGTACGGCGATTTGAAGTTTTAGTCCATGTATAGCGTCGAGGCAGATAATATCGTCAAGCGGTACGGAAGCGGAGAGGCTCTGCGGGGAGTCTCGTTCCGGGTTTCCGAGGGGGAGATATTCGGCATCATAGGACCTGACGGTGCGGGCAAGACATCTCTCTTCCGTATCCTGACCACCCTTATTCTTCCCGATGGGGGCAATGCGAGGGTACTCGGCCTCGATGTAGTGCAGGATTATCACGAGATACGCCGCCGCGTGGGCTATATGCCGGGCCGTTTCTCATTGTATCAGGATCTCAGTGTGGAGGAGAATATCCGTTTCTTCGCGACGCTCTTCGGAACCACTCTCGAGGAGAACTACAGTTTGGTCAAGGATATCTATTCCTATCTCGAGCCTTTCCGCAAACGCAAGGCAGGAGCCCTCTCCGGGGGTATGAAACAGAAACTTGCCCTTTCCTGTGCACTGATTCACAGACCGGATGTCCTGTTTCTCGACGAACCGACCACTGGTGTGGATCCTGTTTCCCGCAAAGAGTTCTGGACCATGTTGCGCCGTCTCAGGGACCAGGGACTTTCGATAGTGGTCTCTACACCATATATGGACGAAGCGACGCTTTGCGACCGTATAGCTTTGATCCGTAAGGGGATTTTCCTGGATACGGATACTCCCTCCGATATTATTTCGAAATTTACGCTTCCGTTGCTGGCCGTAAGCGGTCCGCACATGCCTTCGCTGTTGAGGGATATACGGCAGATTCCGCAGGTGTTCAGCTGTTTTGCTTTCGGGGACACCCATCATGTGGTCATGCGCCAGAGCAGTCTTTCTCTCGAGGCGCAGATCAATCTTTTGAATACGTCTCTCCATGCCAAGGGGCACAGCGATCTGTCGATAAGCAGGATAAGCCCCAATGTGGAGGACTGTTACATGTATCTTGACACTTTGGAGGAGCACTCATGAGCCGTAGCGACGATACCAGAAAACGGATAATGGAACTCTTGGGGCATGCCGATGACCATTTCCTGCGGGAAGGGGAGGTGATCAGAACGGAGGGCCTGACCAAGTGTTTCGGAGATTTTACCGCAGTGGACCACATATCCTTTTCGGTCAACCAGGGAGAGATTTTCGGTTTTCTCGGGGCCAACGGTGCCGGCAAGACCACTGCCATGAAAATGCTCTGCGGCCTGAGCAAGCCTACAGGGGGCAGGGCCGTGGTGGCAGGCTATGACCTCCAGTACAACTGGGAGGTGAAGCGGCTCAAGAAGGTCATCGGGTACATGAGTCAGAAATTTTCACTCTACGAGGACCTCAAGGTTTGGGAGAATATCCGTCTCTTCGGAGGCATTTACGGAATGAAGGATAAGGATATCGCGGAAAAGACGGAAGAGCTCCTGCACAGGCTCGGGCTGACTGAGCAGAGGGACCGTATGGTGCGGGACCTGCCTTTGGGATGGAAGCAGAGGCTGGCTTTTTCAGTTGCTATATTCCATGAACCGAAAGTGGTTTTTCTCGATGAACCGACCGGAGGAGTGGACCCTGCTACACGCCGCGGATTCTGGGAGATGATTTATGATGCGGCAGAGAGAGGTATAACGGTATTTGTGACAACTCATTACATGGATGAGGCAGAGTACTGTAACCGTGTCTCTATCATGGTTGACGGAAAGATCGAGGCGCTCGACTCGCCGGCAGCGCTGAAGCGGAAGTTCGGGGTCTCCGGTATGGATGAGGTTTTCAGAATGCTCGCAGGACGGGCCAAAAGGGAGGAATGACAGTTATGGGCAGTATGAAGAATTATAAACGTTTCATGTCGTTTGTGGGTAAGGAGTTCAACCACATTCTCCGGGATACGAGGACATTGATGGTGCTTATAGTCATGCCGGTGGTGATGATTGTGCTGTTCGGCTTCGCCCTTTCCACAGAGATCAAGGACGTGAAGGTGGCGGTCTACGATCCGTCGAGGGATGCTGCCACGTCCAGACTTGTCAGCCAGATAGATGCCAGCGAGTATTTTACGGTGACTGCCTTCCTTGACGGGGAGGACGGGGTGCTTGAGGCTTTCCGTTCCAATACCGC
>DVIL01000067.1 GCA_018711305.1 Candidatus Coprenecus stercorigallinarum | reverse complement strand
GACGACAGGTGGCTTCCGGAAAGCAATGGCCTGATGCCTCAGGAGTTCTGGAATGTCAGGATCAAGCAGGCATTACAGATGCGGCGTTCTCTCGGTCTTCCGGGAGAGGATACGACTTGTTGCCGCCTGGTCCATGGAGAGGGTGACTCCCTCCCTGGGCTGATAGTGGATATTTATGGGGAAGTTGCCGTAATGCAGGCGCATTCGGCTGGAATGTATCTTTCTGCGGAACGTATAGCATCGGCTCTGGTACAGTGCTGTGAAGGAAGAGTCAGGGCGGTGTACAACAAGAGTGCAGGGACCGCGCCGCACAAGGCCGGGCTGGATATCCATGACGGATACATTACAGATCCATACGGGACGGACGGACTGGTGGTCAGGGAGAACGGCCATCTATTCCACGTAGACTGGGTTGCCGGACAGAAGACAGGCTTCTTCCTTGACCAGAGGGACAACCGTGAACTGGTAGGCCGTTTTGCATCAGGACGCCGGGTGCTGAACCTTTTCAGTTACACCGGGGGATTTTCCGTTTATGCCATGGACTGCGGAGCCGCCTCTGTGGTCTCGGTGGATTCTTCGGCTGTGGCTGTGGAAATGCTTGGCCGCAATATGGAGCTGAATAAGGAGATGACAGGCTCTTCGTGCAGTCACCGGGCAGAGTGTGCGGACGCGATGGATTTTCTCAAGGATGTCCGTCCCGGAGATTTCGATCTGATGGTAGTGGACCCTCCAGCTTTCGCCAAGCACCGGGACGCTTTGGACAATGCTCTGAGGGCATACCGCCGTCTCAATGCGGCCGCCATCTCCAAAATCACCCGCGGCGGTCTCGTCTTTACGTTCAGCTGCTCTCAGGCGGTAGACCGCAGGACATTCGAACTTACGGTATTTTCCGCTGCAGCCATGACCGGACGTGGCGTCAGGATCCTTCGCAGGCTCACCCAGCCGGCGGACCATCCTGTCAGCATATACCATCCGGAGGGTGATTATCTGAAGGGACTATTGCTGTATGTAGAATAGAAAATATAATTGCCATGCATGAGATAAGAATCAATTCCGGAGGCAGCAAGGCAGCCCGTTATGAAGAGCTGTTGCCTCAGATATCCTCTCTGATGGAAGGTGAGCCGGATATGACGGCCAATCTCGCCAATGTGGCGGCAGCGCTTAAAGAGGCATTCGGATTTTTATGGGCAGGTTTCTATCTGGTGGGGCCAGCCGTTTCAGGACAGGGAGAGGAGCTGGTTCTCGGCCCTTTCCAGGGACCGGTGGCATGTACAAGGATAAGGTACGGAAAAGGAGTCTGCGGATCAGCCTGGAAAGAGGGAAGGAGTATTGTGGTCGAGGACGTGGAGCTTTTCCCGGGGCACATAGCGTGCAGTTCCCTTTCCAGATCGGAGATAGTGGTGCCGCTCAGGATTCCTGGAAGAGGAATAGCCGGAGTTCTGGATATAGACAGTGCCGAAACGGGAACTTTCGATGAGGTGGACAGGGAATATTTGGAGAAGTTGTGCAGTATAATTTGTAAGTCTGCAAAATAGTTTATATCTTTGCGCTCCCAAAATACCAATGGTACCATGGCCGAGTGGTTAGGCAACGGTCTGCAAAACCGTGTACAGCAGTTCGATTCTGCTTGGTACCTCACTGAAAGCCCCTGCAAGGGGCTTTTGCTTTTATAGAGATGACAGTATGAAAAAGGTAATAGTCATAGGGGCTACATCAGGTATCGGACGTGAAGTGGCCGGAATCTATATCCGTCAGGGTTGCCGTGTAGGCGTTACCGGAAGACGCGGGCAGTTGCTTGATGAAATGGTGCGGGAGTCGCCGGAAGGTATGGTCTTTCCCAAGGTGTTCGACGTGTCGGATGATTCGGCGGCGGATTCTTTGTCGGAACTCGTAACGGAGATGGGAGGTGTGGATATATGCCTGTATTCGTCCGGCTACGGCCATACCAACACCCTTCTGGAACCGGGTCTCGAATTGGGTCAGATAGATGTTAATGCCAAGGGGTTCGTGCGCTGTGCCGTATGGCTGTTCAACTACTGGGCGGACAGGGGACTGAAAGGTCAGCTGGCGGTCATTTCGTCAGTTGCGTCCATATTGCCCCTTGGAGTGTGCCCGTCATATTCTGCAACCAAGCGTTTTGAGGCTTTCTATACTCAGGCCCTCAGGCAGCTGGCAGTGATAAGAGGTGCTGATATCAAGTTTACTGTGATCAAGCCGGGCTTTGTGGATACCGATTTCATCCATGGCAGGCATTTCCCGATGACAATCCGCCGTGAAAAAGCTGCAGCCAGGATAGTGCGGGCCATCGGGCGCAGAAAAAAATCAGCGGTGATAGACGGACGCTGGGCAGCATTGGGCGTGCTGATGCGTATGATTCCTTCTCCGCTGTGGTATTGGGGAGGCCGGTTTTTCAGGCCTTACCGCGATATGTTCTAAAAAAAGAGGAACCCGATTAGAGTTCCTCAAAATCTACATCCGAGAACGGGGATGAAGGACTGTCTTCCCTCGTTGCAGGCTGGGGCCTGTGTTCGTATTCTGTCTTTTCCACTACCGGACATCTCTCCTTGATGAAGGCGATGACTTCCTCAAGCCCCTGGGTGAATTTCTCGAAGTCTTCCTTGTAAAGGAAAATTTTATGTTTGTCGTACGCAAAGCGTCCGTCCTTCTCGATTCTCCTCTTACTCTCAGTGATGGTAAGGTAGTAGTCGTTTCCTTTGGTCGCTTTCACATCGAAAAAGTATGTTCTTTTTCCTGCGCGTACGGGTCTGGAGTAGACATCATCACCGTTGCGCTCCATTGCTACTGAATTATCAATATCCTCTGAGTACATCTTTTTATTAATTTTTATAAATTTTGACACAAATATAGAGTTTTTTCTGATGTTCAAATTATATTTGCAAAATGTTTTAAAAATAATCTATGCTCAACAGACGTTTGATAAGGATAAAAGTATTCAAAGTTCTTTACAGTATGGTAACCTCCGGCTCTGATTCTCTGATAGAAGCCGAGAAGGCGCTGAACTATTCGTGCGAGAAGACGCTTCACCTGTATTACCTTATGCTCAATGCGGCTGTCGCTCTGAAAAACGTAGCCCTGGCCAGAATCGAAACCGGACTGAAGAAGTTCAATCCGACTCCTGAGGAGAGGAATCCCAACCGGAAATTCGTATCCAATCAACTGTCTGCATATCTCGAAGGCGATCCGCGCTTTATGAAATTCTGCGGAGATCACGGGCTGGTATGGACCGACGATCTGTCGGCCTTTATCAAAAAGACATTCCAGGTGCTTTGCGGAAGGGAATATTTCAAGGAGTACATGGCATCAGAGACATCTTCCATGGCCGAAGACTGCGACCTGTTTATCAGGATATTTTCGGATCTGGAACTTTTCGAGGACAATGAAGACCTTGCCTCCACCCTCGAGGATATGTCCCTGTTCTGGATAGACGACCTCGGTTTTGTGTTGGGTGCCATTGTCCGCAATCTGGAAGTGATGCGCTCCCGCGGCTCAATGCCTGTCCCGGGCGTGTTCCTCAAGGATGATGACCGGGAATTTGCCTCCGGCCTGCTGAGAGCTTCCATGACGGACTATCGCAGGTATATGGACATAGTGGTGGCAAATACCAGCAACTGGGATCCTGACAGGGTGGTGACCACGGACCTCGTCCTTATCGTGCAGGGAATAGCGGAGGCCGTGAGATTCCCGAATATCCCTCTGAAAGTCACTATCAATGAGTATGTAGAGATTTCCAAGTTCTACAGTACTGTCAACAGCAAGGTGTTTGTGAACGGATTGCTGGACCGCATCCTGCGCAAGATGACAGATACCGGAGAGATTGTCAAGACGGGCAGGGGACTTATAGAAAGTTAAAAAATCTTATTATATTTGTTGAATCATTAAAAAAGAAAAAAAGAGATGAATCTTATTACTATGTTCCTCCTTCAGGCGCAGGCCCAGACTCCTGCAGAGCAGCCCACTTTCTTTCAGCAGTATTCATTCCTGATACTGATGATCCTCATCTTCGTGGTGATGTATTTCTTCATGATCCGCCCTCAGCAGAAAAAGCAGAAGGAAGTGGTGAAGTGGAGAGAGTCTCTGAAGAAGGGAGACAAGATAGTTACAGTCGGAGGTATCTACGGCACTGTTGCCGAGGTGAAGGATACGTTCCTCATCGTGGAGATTGACAACAATGTGAAGATCCGCGTCGACAAGTCTTCTGTAGTAAAGGATATCACCGACGTGCAGAACAAGTAAACCTCTTCCACAATGAATCCGGGAAGCGGAATACCAGGCAATGAAAAGGTCAGAAAGGACAGGAAAGAGTGGCTGCTGCTGCTTCTTTCCCTCCTTTTGGCTTTTATAGTGTGGCTTATACACAGCCTCTCCCTGCAGTATTCCGTTTTTCTTGAGTACAGGGTGACCCTCAGCACATCCATTGAGGGGCGTTCACGTACAGCCACATCGGAGGATATCCTCATCATCCGCGGCCGTTCTGAAGGCTATTATATCCTAAGGCAGAGGATAGGCCGTCTCAAGAACCTGACGGTGACTGTGCTGCCGGCAAATGTGACCTATAAGGACGGGGATATATTCACTGTCGACTGCGAGACGATAAAGAGCAATATCGTCGAGGCGCTCGGCGGTAATGTGGACCTGGAGTTCATTGTTTCGGAATCCTTGGATTTCAACCTTCCGGAAGTAACCAGCAAGAGGGTGCCTGTGGTGCCCAAAGCCTCGATAGTCTTCGACGGGCAGTATATGCCGGTGGGCGATATAGAACTCAGGCCTGACAGCGTGGACATCTACGGTGATGCCAGGCTGCTTGGAACAATAGACTCTGTATTCACCGAGACAATCGCCAGAAGCGGTGTCGACGGTCCGATCCAGGGACTGTGCGGCATTGTCCCCATCCGCAGGGTGGAGTATTCAGAGGACAATATCTATTATTCGATGAACGTTGTCCGGTATATTGAAGAGTCCATGAATGTGCCTGTAACGGCGACAGGTGTTCCCGAGAATAAGGAACTTATCATTCTGCCGTCTTCAGTGACACTGAAATACAGAAGGATATTCAGCGGAATGCAATATGCCCCCGAGAATTTCGTGCTGTCGGTGGATTACAACGACTTTATCAGAACGATGGACTCGGAACTGGTGCCGAAGCTGGTATCAATGCCCGAGGGTGTCCTTTCATGGGAGATGAGTCCCAGGTATGTGGACTGCATCCTGCTTGAAAACAGCGGGAGGGAAAGATGAGGGTACTTGCGGTCACAGGTGGCATAGGAAGCGGCAAGAGTTATGTAGTGCAGATGTTTGCCGCTCTCGGAATCCCGGTATATGATGCCGATGGCCGGACGAAGCAGCTGTACGCTTCTGACATCGGACTGATGGAAGCCCTTACGGACCTGCTCGGGAAAGACCTGGTAAAGGGAGGCGTCCTTGACCGCCAGTACATGGCCGGGAAGATATTTTCCGACCGCAGTCTGCTTGCCCGGGTGGAAGAAGTGGTTTTCCCACGGGTGATCCGGGATTTCCGGAATTGGTTGCAGACAGTGGAGAGTGTTGCGGAACCCGCCCCGTTCGCAATTATCGAATCGGCCGTCTTCCTTGAGAAGCCGTTGATAAGGCCTGTCGCCGACAAGGTACTGACAGTCATCTGTCCTCAGGAGGTAAGGATCGGGAGAGTGATGAGCCGTTCCTCAATGACGCGGGCGGAAGTGTCGGCCCGTATGTCCAACCAGTGGCCTGACCGGAAGAGGGTGGAGCTTTCCGACTATGTGATAGTCTCGGATTTCCGGCATCCGCTGCTTCCTCAGGTATATGGTGTTTATGAGAAAATGAAAGAAATGAAATATGAATTTTGAATTTTAAAAATTTTTAAAAATGAAAACAGATTTACAGCAGATATTGTCCATTACGGGAGAGCCGGGACTCTTCCGCTATGTTTCACAGGCCCGCAACGGCATGATTGCAGAATCCCTCGTTACAGGCAGGCGCAGCGTGTTCGGCCCGCATGCGAAGGTGTCGTCCCTTTCGGATATATCCATATATACCGAGGATGGGGAGACTCCTCTCAAGGAAGTGCTGCTGAAAATGAAGGAGGCTCTCGGAGAGGACAGCGCTCCGGATGCCAAGTCGGATGCGAAGATACTGAAGGAATTCTTTTCCAAGGTACTTCCAGGATATGACGGAGACCGTTTCTATCCGTCGCACATGAAGAAGGTGGTTTCCTGGTACAATGTTCTCAGGCAGTATGCCTCCCTTGATTTTGAGGAACCTTCAGAAGACGGCAAGGACGGGGAAGATACGGAAACAAAGGAGGGAGAATAGATTATGGGCGGCAGAAGGCAAAGGGTCCGGGTGGTGACGATGGGATGCTCGAAGAACCGTGTGGACTCCGAGCACCTGCTGATGCAGCTTTCTGCTGCCGGCTACGGCATTTCTCCGGAAGAGGAGGAACTTGAGGATGCGGGTGTCGATATCCTGATTATCAATACCTGCGGTTTCATTCTCGATGCTAAAGAGGAGTCCGTACAGGCGATTCTCGAGGCGGTGGATGCCAAAAAACGGGGGGTGATATCCCGTCTTTACGTCATGGGATGTCTGTCGCAGAGATACCGCAGCGAGCTTCCTTCGGAGATTCCGGAAGTGGACGGATGGTTCGGCGCGTTTTCTACAGACCCGTTGCTTCAGGAACTGTCTGTAAGGAGGAATCCGGCTTTAGACACCAGGCGATGGCTTACCACTCCGGGGCATTATGCCTATCTGAAGATATCCGAAGGATGCGACCGTCAGTGTTCGTACTGCGCCATTCCCGGTATACGCGGAAAGCATGTGTCAGTGCCGCAGGAGCAGCTGCTCGATGAAGCGGCGGCTCTGGCGGATCAAGGGGTCAGGGAGCTTATTGTCATAGCTCAGGATACTACATTCTACGGCCTGGATCTGTATGGGCAGAGACGTCTGGGAAGTCTGCTTGAAAAGCTGTCCGGGATTGAGGGAATAGAGTGGATCAGACTACTGTATTCCTACCCGGCGTCTTTCCCTGAGGATGTCCTGGAGATCATGGCATCCTCTCCCAAGATGTGCCGGTATCTCGATATTCCTCTGCAACATTCTGCCGACCCCGTCCTCAAGGCCATGCGCCGTTCGATAGATGCGGATGGTACCCGCAGGCTCGTGGAGAGAATCCGTAAGGCTGTGCCTGATATAGCGCTGAGGACCACGATGATGGTCGGACATCCCGGAGAGGGTGAAAAGGAGTTCGAAGACCTCCTTTCCTTTGTCAGTGAGTACCGCTTCGAGAGGTTGGGCGCTTTTGCATATTCAGAAGAAGAGGGGACTTGGGGGGCACAGAATTTGAAGGATACCGTACCTGAGGCCGTAAAGCAGGAAAGACTGGATGAACTGATGGAGCTGCAGGCGGGTATTTCATTGAAATACAATGAGAGCCGTATCGGCAGCATAGAGCGTGTGCTCGTTGATTCATGCGACCCGGTGGAGAATACGTTCAGCGGGCGTACATCCAGGGAAAGCCCGGAGGTGGACGGAGAGGTGAACGTTACCTGCAATGGAAAGCTGCCCGTACCGGGTACGTTTGCCGAAGTCCGGATTACCGGAGCCGATGAGTACGACCTCACCGGCGAATTGTTGTAAAAAAGACGCTTGTATGAAGAGATATTTGTTGATTCTGCTGGTCCCGCTGTTTGCATTGGCATCATGCGGGCCTGTGACATACACTCTTCCTGTAGAGAAGAGAACCGCTTCATCCGGAAACGTGGATTTCCTCGGCACTTTACCCGGCATAGTGTTTATCACTCAGAGAGGGGACAGTGATTCGTCTCTTCTGTCATCGCTTGCTGTCGGTATTGCTGAACGTCTGGAGGCTGATCTCGGGTTGGATTCCGGCTCCGTGCCGGTCTTTTCGATGTATGCGGACGAGGTGGATCTATCAGACAGGACCATGGTGGAGTACCTGCATGCTGCGGTCGGTGTCGAGTTCCTGATAGCGGCCGATTCGCTCGGGATAGGTGAATTTTCAGTAACTGAGGATGAAGGCAGGGCTTATACCCAAGGGGCTTTTCTGAATCAGACGACTGTGTCGCTGCCGTACGAAGTGAGGCTTCAGGTTTTCGACAGCCATAGTGAAGAACCGGTCGACAGGGTCATCAACCGTGATATCATGGAGTGGACCCTTTTGTCAGATGCTCCCCTTACCCGTCTGAGGGCAGTGGAGAAGGTGGACAGTGAACTGGAAAATTCATTCAGGTCTCTCGGAGAGGTTATGGCGCAGAGGTATTCACCGCAGTGGGAGACGGTCAACAAGACACTTTTCGTTTATGATGAGGCGGACTGGACGGAGGCATGCCGGCTGGCATATCTTTTCGAGTGGGAAAAGGCGATGGATATATGGTATGAGAAAGCGGCCAGCCCCAATATCCGTAAGGCGGCCTGTGCGGCATATAATCTTTCGGTGGCCTGCAGTATACTTGAAATGGACGACATGGCAGCCATGTGGATGTCCCGTTATGAAGAACTATCAAAGCAAAACAGATAAATTATGGTATTGTCGATGACAGGATACGGGAAGTCAGAAGTGACTTCCGGAAACAGGAAATATACAGTGGAGGTACGGTCGCTGAACGGCAAGAATTGCGACATCTCTCTCAAATCATCTATTCTCCCCAAGGATAAGGATTTGGAATTCAGGCAATATGTGACAAAGCGCCTTGTCCGGGGCAACATCGATATCTTCCTGACCGTGGAGACCGTTTCGGGTTCTGAGGCCAGGAAGATAGACACCGGCCTGTTCCAGGATTATTACAGCCAGATATCAGAACTTGTCCGGTCCGTGAGACAGGATCCTGACGAGAATTACATGTCTTCCGCAATCGTCTCGTCCGTGCTGCGTTTTCCCGATGTAGTGTCGGCTGACAGGAATGAGCTTTCCGAAGAGGATGTGGAGGCCATATCACAAGGGCTGCATGAGGCTGTAGATGCGCTTATTGCATTCAGGGCCAGGGAAGGTGCTGTTCTCAGGGCCGACCTCATCACAAGGGTAGACAATATCGGGGCGATCCTTGCGGAGGCAGAGGCTTTTGAATGCGAAAGGGTGCCGTCTGTCCGCCAGAGGCTGCTTTCGCGGATGGAGGAGCTTTCCTTGACTCCGGACCGGGACCGTCTCGAGCAGGAGATGATATTCTATCTGGAGAAGCTGGATGTCAACGAGGAGAAGGTACGCCTCAGGCAGCATTGCCGCTATTTCCGTGATACGATGGAAGGGGAGGAGTGCCCAGGCCGTAAACTCGGTTTCATAGCACAGGAGATGGGCCGTGAAATCAATACTTTAGGATCCAAGTCCAATCATGCCGGGATGCAGAAATGTGTGGTGCGGATGAAAGATGAGCTGGAAAAAATCAAGGAGCAAGTACTCAACATACTATAACTAACCACTCAAAACATTCGATCCTATGAGACGTTTTATTATCACTGCAATGCTGGCCGTCCTTCCCGTTCTGGCTTTTGCCGACGCCAAGGAGGCCCGTCTGCTCCGCTTCCCGTCTGTGGGAGGGGATCAGATAGCGTTCACCTATGCAGGTGACCTCTACACAGTTTCCATAGACGGTGGTACGGCCGTAAGGCTCACTTCCGATGTGGGATATGAGATTTTTTCAAGGTTCTCGCCGGATGGCAAGACTATAGCCTTTACCGCCCAGTATGACGGCAATACCGAAGTGTATACGATGCCTGCCGAGGGTGGTGTGCCTAAGAGAATCACCTATACAGCAACAGTGGACCGCGACAATATCGGTGACCGTGTAGGCCCGAACAGTATCGTAATGGGCTGGACCCCTGACGGAAAGAACATTATCTTCCGCAGCCGCTGGTATGCGTTTTCATCGCTCCGCGGCCTGCTCTTTACAGTGCCTGCCGAAGGCGGCGAGCCGGTGCAGATTCCTACCACGGAAGGCAGCTTCTGCTCCTATTCCCCCGACGGTTCCAAGCTGGCCATGAACCGTATGTACCGTGAGTTCCGTACATGGAAATACTACAGGGGCGGTCAGGCCGATGACATCTGGATCAATACCGTAGGTACCACGGAGCTGGAGAACATCACCGACAACGATGCCCAGGACATATTCCCGATGTGGATAGGGGACAAGATTTACTTCCTCTCCGACAGGGACCAGATCATGAACCTCTTCTGCTACGATACGGCAACAAAGCAGACCAGAAAGGTGACCGACTTCACCGAGTACGACTGCAAGTTCCCTTCATTCTCCCAGGACTGGATTGTCTTCGAGAACGGAGGCTATATCTACAAATATTCCGTAAAGGACGGCAGCTGCTCCAAAGTACCTGTCTATCTCAATGACGAGGGAATCCTCGCCCGCGACGAGGTCAAGACATGGGACGGCTCCCGGAACAACAGGGCCTCATTCTCCCTCTCGCCTGATGGCAGCCGCGTGCTGACTACTTTCAGAGGCGATGTGTTCTCCGTTCCTGCAGCTGAAGGTGCTGTCTACAACTTCACCCGCACCCCTGGTGCACATGACCGCGACGCCGTGTGGTCTCCAGACGGACAGTGGATTGCATGGCTGTCCGACGAAAGCGGGGAATATCAGGTCTATGTCATGCCCTACGATGACCCTGAAGGCAAAATCTGCCTGACTTCATTCGAGAACGGATATCCTTCCTCGCTGACATGGACTCCCGATTCGAAGAAACTATATCTGACTACTGAGAAAAAGCAGCTCCTTTCAGTTGATATCGCAACCAAGGAAGTGAAGACCGTATTTGAAGGCCGCTGGGGCGGAGTCCGCGGATTCGACTTCTCGCATGACGGAAGCTGGCTCGCATACGGCAGCGGAACCGAATCCGGAGCGTCAGTTATCTATCTGATGAATCTTGCTACGGGAGAGAGTACCCCCGTCACTTCGTCATGGTACAATTCTTCATCGCCCATGTTCTCCGAGGACGGCAAGTATCTCTTCTTTACTTCGGCAAGGGATCTCAATGCCATTTATTCCTCTGTTGAGTGGAATGCGGCATATTCCCTCGGAAGTTACCTCTTCGCCTTGCCCCTGACCAAGGAAGTGCCTGATCCTACCGTAATAAAGGGAGATGAATATGTACCTGCAGCACCTGCGGAAGAAGAGCAGCCTGCTCCTGCAAGAAAGGGCAAAAAAGGAGCCTCCAAGGACATGCCGGCAGTTGAGTCCATGAAAGTGGATTTCGACGGTATAATAGGCAGGGAAGTTGCGCTCCCCGTGGAAGGAAGCTATGCCCGTCCGCTTGCAGCATACGACGGAGCTTTGTACTACCGCTCTTCTGACGGAGTGAAGAAGCTTTCGCTGAGCGACCTCAAATCTACAGATGTGACAAAATACGGTGTGCTGGCTATGACTCAGGATCATTCCAAGGCCCTCGTTTCCGATAAAGGCACGTACTATGTAGTATCCACTTCGGGATATAAGGCCGACAAGCCCGTGCCTATGAGCGACATCCGCCTGACCGTGGATTACCACAAGGAATGGAAGCAGATCTATGATGAGACCTGGAGGGTATACCGCGACTATTTCTATGTGGAGAACATGGTAGGCCGCGACTGGAACGCAATTCACGACAAGTATGCCGTGATGCTGCCTTACGTGCAGTACCGTCAGGACCTGACATATCTGATCGGCGAGATGATATCCGAGCTGAATACCGGACACTGCTATGTGACTACCGGCGAGACACCTGCGGCAGAGAAACTGCCTATAGGCCTGCTCGGAGCCCGCATTGCAAAGGATGAGACCGGATATTTCCGTATCAACAAGATATTCGAGAGCGTAACCTGGGGAGACGAGCGCCGTTCGCCCCTCGGAGAGCCCGGCCTGGGTGTGAAGGAGGGTGACTATATCCTCGCTGTCAACGGAATCCCCGCATCGGAGCTGGGAACCATCTATGAGGCCCTCGTCGGACGTGTCGGTGTGACAACGGCCCTTCTGGTCAATTCGTCAGCATCTGAGGAAGGTGCCCGCACCATCTATGTGGATCCTATCGCAGACGAGACCCAGCTGGCATACTATGACTGGGTACAGAACAATATCCGCAAGGTCGAGGAGATGTCCGACGGCCAGATAGGCTACATCCACATTCCGGACATGAGCGTGGCAGGACTGGATGAGTTCACCCGTCTGTTCTACTCGCAGCTGGACAAGAAGGCCCTGATCATAGATGACCGTATGAATGGCGGCGGAAATGTATCGCCTATGATACTGGAGCGTCTGCAGAGGGAGGTATACCGCATGAACATGTACCGCAACGGCAGCGAGCAGCTGGCTACCATACCTGAATCCGCACATTACGGACCCAAGGTCTGCCTGATTGACAAGTACTCCTCTTCCGACGGTGACCTCTTCCCCTACGGATTCCGCCAGCTCGGTATCGGTAAGCTGATCGGTATGAGGACATGGGGCGGTATCGTCGGCATCTCCGGCTCGCGTCCCTATCTTGACGGCCAGGATGTCCGCACTCCGTTCTTCACCTCTTACTCCACCGAAGGTGACTGGATTATCGAGAACCACGGAGTGGATCCCGACATCGAGTGCGACCTCAATCCCTTCGAGGACTACCTCGGCAACGACGCCCAGCTCAACAAGGCCGTAGAGGTTCTCCTCCAGGAACTCCAGAACTGGAAACCCCTGCCCGGAGTGCCTGAGGCGCCTGTAAGGTAAATCTGCATACCGCCGAAGACACCCTGAATTACATTATGACAACAATCCGGTCCCGGAAGTATTCACGCTTCCGGGACCGTCATTATCAGCCCCGGATATCGCGAGTATCCGGGTTTTTTTTCGAATGTCCGGCTTTTTCGACCCATGCTGTTTGTAGGAAGCCTACTGCCGGGTTGACCTTCCGGAAGGATACAGTGTGTATTCCCGACCATGTGTATACCCATCTTCCCGCAGGTGCCCGAAAATCCCCATATTCCGTTCACCTGCAATCCAACTTTCGCATTTGCAATAGTTTTTGCCGTTGAATAGTACAGGCTGCGGGATCCTCCCCACCTACGGCGGGTCCCCTCCCTTTTCGGGAGCCAAAGTCCCGCAGCCTGTACTATTCAACGACCTCCACAGGTGAACCGAAAATGGCCATAT
>DVIL01000066.1 GCA_018711305.1 Candidatus Coprenecus stercorigallinarum | reverse complement strand
ACCAACCTCTTCCCATTCCGAACAGAGAAGTTAAACGCACTTGTGCCGATGGTACTGCCCTAACCCGGGTGGGAGAGTAGGTAGCCGCCGCCCCTTAGAGCCTCCGGAGGAAGACCTTCGGAGGCTTTTTTATGCTTTGACCTGCCGATTCTGACGCCAACATTTTACCACAATGGCAGCAATTCCCGGGATTCGGTGCTGGTGTGGCAGACGGTCGTGAGGAGATTGCGTCTAAGGCATTTGCGTCTCAAGCGCAGCATTTTGCAATGTCCAACATATCACCAAAATTTATCTCGCTTATAATCAAAACATACGTTTTAACAACTTGCAGGACCCAGCATATTTCACCACCAAACGGCCATTCAGCCCCATATCTTCACAAGTCCAACAGATGTCTTTCCCCACAGCACCTGATTATCAGGTATTTCTACAAGCGCACTTTGTTGGACGCCTAAAGTAAGGCCCGCTGGAAATCAATTCCACTCCTTCCAAAGGAGTGAGAAAAACGCGGGTATGGCCGACTCCTTCCGAAGGTCGTTCAATAGTACAGGCTGCGGGACTTTGGCTCCCGAAAAGGGAGGGGACCCGCCGAAGGTGGGGAGGATCCCGCTGCCTGTACTATTGGACGGCAAAAACTGTAGCAAGTGCAAAAGTTGGCATTGCAGTGTTCCGGGAAATCCAGAAAAGCCGCTCCGGTCCTTGACGGGACTCAGGGCGGCTTTCCAGCAGGTAACTTGTCCTTTCTCAGTCTATATCGACCACTCCGTTCCTTCCTTGGTGTCCTTTATGGTGATGCCGAGACTGTTTAGCCTGTCGCGGATCTTGTCGCTGGTGGCAAAATCCTTGCGGGACTTGGCTTCCCGACGCACTTCGAGAATCATGTCCATCAGGCCTTCTACTGTCTTTTCTTCCGAGGATGCCTGGACTTCATCTACAAGGCCAAGTACATCGGGGACAATTCTGTCGAAAAGTTCAGCCAGCGTCTCAAAGTCCTTGTCGCTAAGCCTGAGGCTTCCGTCTTTGGCCTGGTTGACAAATTTCACAGCATCGAATATCCTGGCAAGTGCTACAGGGGTGTTGAGATCGTCGCATAGAGCATCCATTACGCTTTCAGTGAGTTTCTCTATTTCGGGGTTGGCCCCGCTGCCTGAGTGGCTCAGGGTCTTGCTGTCCTTTGCCGCCTGCAGGACTCTTTTCAGCCCTTTCTCCGCGGCGGACAGAGCCTCGCTGCTGAAATCGAGAGTGCCTCTGTAGTGTGCCTGAAGGATGAAGAAGCGGATTGTCATCGGGGAATAGACCTTGTAGAGGTCCGCGAGGGTGGTGAAGTTGCCGAGCGACTTGCCCATCTTCTGTCCGTTGACGGTCAGCAGGTTGTTGTGCATCCAGTATTTTACGCCGCCCTGTCCTCTTGAGGCAGTGTTCTGGGCCAGTTCGCACTCATGGTGAGGAAACTGCAGGTCCATTCCGCCTCCATGTATGTCGAATTCCTCCCCGAGGTATTTTTCGCTCATTGCCGAGCACTCCAGATGCCATCCAGGGAATCCTTCACTCCATGGCGACGGCCACTTCATTATGTGCTGGGGAGAGGCTTTCTTCCACAGGGCGAAGTCGTATGGAGAGCGTTTGTCCCCGGTGCCGTCAAGTGAGCGTGTGTTGGCCATCATGTCGTCTATATTACGGCCGGAAAGTATACCGTACCTGTATTTTTTATTGTAGGCCGGTACATCGAAATAGACCGAGCCGTTGCTTTCGTATGCAAATCCGGCGTCGAGAATCCTCTTGATGAGTTCTATCTGTTCGATGATATGGCCTGAGGCTCTCGGCTCTATGCTGGGGGGCAGGGTGTTGAGCCTGCGCATGGCGTCGTGGTATGCGATGGTATATGTCTGCACTACCTCCATCGGTTCAAGTGACTCCAGGCGGGCTTTCTTTGCTATCTTGTCGTCGCCCTCGTCCGCATCATGCTCGAGGTGGCCGACATCCGTAATGTTCCTGACGTATCTGACTTTGTAGCCCAGATACCTGAAGAAGCGTACCAGGACATCATAGGTTACAGCCGGTCTTGCGTGGCCCAGATGCGGCTCACCGTAGACCGTAGGACCGCATACGTACAGTCCTACCATTCCCGGATGCACCGGTATGAATTCCTCTTTTCTTCTGGATAATGTGTTGTAGATATAAACTTTTCTCGAAATCATGATGCTTGATATTTTTCAGAAGGCAAATATAATGCTTTTAAGTCATCTATGACTCCTCAATCTCTACTCTCGTGGCAAGTACTTCGTAGAAAGTTTTCTCTTCTCCGTCGGCGGAGGTGTAGCGGTTCTGCCGCAGTCTGCCGATGACATGAACGCAGGATCCTTTGCGGATCAGGCTGAAGTCCGGCATGCCTTTCCCGTTCCAGGCTGTTATGGAATGCCACGTGGTCTCCTCCTTCAGTTTGCCGGAGCGGTCCTTGTAAGTCTCGTTGGTGGCGATGTTGAACCTTGCTACGGTGTTGTCACCTACTCTCATAATCCGTGCGTCCTGCCCTGCGTTGCCCCGCAGTTCGATTCTGTTGAATGATCTGTCCATAAAATCCGGTTTTAAAGGTTTGAAAATGTTTACGGATGCAAAGCAAGGCAAAATCTTCTGGAAAATCCGTATTTAAACGGCTATAAACGTTTATAAATGAGTAAAAACGGATAAAAACGTATTTTTTTACGTTCGGAGCATAAGAGTGTAGTCAGGATGATATAACTTTGTGTCAGCATACATTAAGATCAGAAGCGTATGGAAGAGGAGAAAAGATGTTGTCTTAACTGCAACAGTATCATTAACGGGCGTCCCGACAAGAAATTCTGCTCGGATGCCTGCCGTACAATGTTCCACAACCGTATCAGGCACATCCGGCATACGCAGAGCGAAGAGCTCTCACGTATTGACCGGATACTTAAAAAGAATCACGCTATCATCGAGAGACTGTACTCCCGGGGAGAGCGTGAGACTACATTTACGGAACTGTTCGGAATGGGGTTCAATTTCGACTATATCACCTCACTGAGGGAGAACCCCGATATTTCGAGTTCGTACATTGTCGGGTGCTATGACTATACCTATGTGATAGGCAGGGACGGAAGAGTCTTTCTTGGGAAGAAAAACTCTATTCCACTGTAACCGACTTTGCGAGGTTTCTCGGCTGGTCCACATCCCTTCCCTTGGCTATGGCTACGTGGTAGGCCAGCAGCTGCAGGGGAATTGTGGACAGCAGGGGCACGAAGCACTCTTCGGTGTCCGGAATTTCGAAGCTCCAGTCTGAGATGTTCCTGACATCTGTGTCACCTTCGGTGACGATGGAAATTATCCTGCCTTTGCGGGCCTTGATTTCCTGTACATTGCTGAATATCTTGTCGTATTTTCCCCTTCTCGTGGCGATGACCACTACCGGCAGCTCGTCATCTATCAGGGCTATGGGACCGTGTTTCATCTCTGCGGCAGGATATCCCTCGGCATGGATATATGATATCTCCTTCAGCTTCAGGGCGCCTTCAAGAGCTACGGGATAGTTGTATCCGCGTCCGAGGTAGATGAAATTGTGTGCGTATGTGAAGACTCTGGCGATTTTGGATATCTCCTCATCGTGCCTGAGTATCTTTTCTATCTTTTCGGGAATGCGTTGCAGTTCCTCTACCAGTTCCCGTCTGCGTGTTTCGGTGATAGTCCCTTTTTCCTTTGCCAGGGAAAGGGCCAGCAGGGCAAGGGTTGAGACCTGTGCCGTAAAGGCTTTGGTGGATGCCACGCCTATTTCCGGACCGGCATGCGTGTAGCAGCCGGAGTTTGTCTCACGGGGAATGGACGAGCCGACCACGTTGCAGATTCCGAACAGGAAAGCTCCGTGTGCCTTGGCCAGCTTGATGGCGGCAAGAGTATCAGCCGTCTCTCCCGACTGGGATATTGCTATCACGATGTCATCGCTGAATATTACAGGTTTGCGGTATCTGAATTCGGATGAGTACTCTACCTCTACGGGTATCCTCGCCAGTTCTTCGATCATGTATTTCCCGATCTGGGCGGCATGCCACGAGGTACCGCAGGCGCAGATGATTATTCTGCGGGCATTCAGGAACCTCTCCCGGTTGTCGATGATGCCGGAGAGCTTGACTTCTCCGAGGTCAGGGTTGAGACGGCCTTTCATGGAGGTCCTGAGGGTATTCGGCTGTTCGTAGATTTCCTTGAGCATGAAGTGGGGGAAGCCGCCTTTCTCGATTTCGCTCAGATTGAGCTCCAGTTTCCTGACGATAGGTGTCACTTCTACCTGCCGCAGGTCTGTAATGCGGATGCCGCCGCCTCTTTCCATTACGGCTATCTGTTCGTCATCCAGATAGATGACTCTGTCCGTATACTCGACAATAGGGGTGGCGTCCGAACCTATGAGAAATTCGTCCTTGCCTATGCCTACCACCAGCGGACTGCCCTTGCGGGCTGCGATCATGATATTCGGGTTGTCCTTGTCGATGATGACTATGGCGTAGGCGCCTATGACGTTACGGAGGGCGAGGGGGACAGCTTCTATGAGGGATATGTGGTGTGAGTCCATCATGTACTGTACGAGCTGTATTACGACCTCGGTGTCTGTGTCGCTGTGAAAGTGATAGCCCTTGTTGAGCAGCTCCTTTTTCAGTGCCTTGTAGTTCTCGATGATGCCGTTGTGGATAAGGGCCAGGTTCTTGTGCTCCGAATAGTGTGGGTGTGCATTGATATCATTCGGTTCGCCGTGTGTGGCCCAGCGGGTATGTGCTATACCTATGGTACCTGAAGTGTCCTTGTCTGCGATGAGTTTTTCCAGGTCGCTTACTTTACCCTTGGACTTGTATATGGAAAGATTGCCTTCTGCATTGATGAGCGCGATGCCCGCGCTGTCATAACCTCTGTATTCCAGTCTGTGAAGACCTTTGATCAGGATGGGGGACGCCTGTTTCTGTCCCATGTAGCCTACTATTCCGCACATAATTTGTCTGTTCAAGATTTTCAGACAAAAATAGTAAATAGGATATAATTTTTATAATTTTGCCGCGGTCATTGTCATTTTTATTTCTTCAAAACAATGAAAGTGTTAAAGATTTTCGGGAAAATCCTTGCCCTCATTATCCTTGTAGCAGTAATCGGAACGGCCGTTATGAGTGTCTCCCCGATATACAGATTCGAAGGTCCGTCTCCTTTCAAAGGGGACAGAATATACAATCCCTACGCGGATTTCGACAGTACGCTCGGATGGAAACGGGCATGCCTGCATACCCATACCAGGGTTGACAAGGGTATCAACGAGTGCCCTTATTATCCGGACGTGGTCTACTCCGATTATATGAGTTACGGCTACGATATCTTAGGATTCTCCAACCATCAGGCCCTTACACCTCATCCGGTGGATTCTTCCCTGTATATTGCCATATACGAGCACGGGTACAATCTGTTCAAGTTCCATCTGAATGCTTTCGGAGTGGACAGGGTGTACAAGTTCGATCACCTGCTGCCGGTTCTTCTGTCGCAGAAACAGTTCATGATAGACCGTCTGGCAGCCGACGGGGACTTCGTACAGTTCAACCATCCGGACAGGACGTTGACCGTTGACCGCAGGGTAATGGAACATCTTTCCGGATACCGTCTCATAGAGGGTGATTCCGGATTCGGGGAAAGTGACGGGGGTGAGGGTTCCCGGCTGGTACATTGGGACGAGGCACTGTCCGCCGGCCGTTATGTCCACAACAATATCAATGACGACAATCATAACTCCAAGGCCCATGCCGCCATCGCCCGCCGCTGTTCGTGGATAAATACTCCGTCTCCCCTCTGGAGTGATGTCCGGACACAGTTGTTGAAAGGCAATTTCTACACCACCAGGGTACCTGATTTCGGCAATGGGGATACGGCTGTAAAGCATGCTGAGAATCTGAGGCTTCCGAAGGTAAAGGGCATAGGAATGAAAAACGATACTGTGTTCATGCGCCTGGATGTGCCCGCAGCTGTGATAAAAGTGATATCGCAGGGAGGTGCGGCAGTGGACTCGGCTCTCAATACCGACCGGATAGCCTATGTCATGTCTCCGGAGGATCCTTACGTAAGGATGGCGGCGTGGTATGACAACGGTACAGTTGTATATACCAATGCATTTGCCCGTTATTCTTCCGGAGATTCCCCCTATCGGGAGTTCGGCCATCCGGTAAGGTGGGGAATGACAATTCTGTGGAACCTTATGCTTTTGGCGGTTACTGCTGCATCCGTCGCTGCCATTGTCCTTCTGTTCGCGAAAAGAAAGTGACTATTTCAGGAAAACCTCGATGGCTCCGTCTCCGTAGGAGAGTACCGAGGCGTCCTGTACCACTGTCCCCGGATATTCTTTCAGCCGTTTCAGCAGTTCGGAACGCAGAATTCCGCGCCCGTGGCCATGTATGAATACCACTGACCTCATTCCCTTGCGGAAGGCTTCGGCCATACTTTTCTCGAAAACGTCGAGCTGTACGAAAAGTGCATCGCTGTCAGGGATATTGCGGGCAGCAGGATATTTTTCCCTTATCCGTTCCATGTGCAGGTCCACTTCCATCCTGCCGTCCTGAAGGTGTGACTTCCTGCCGGTACGTATGCCATTATTGTGCGGGGTGGGCTTCTGCTTGAACTGTGAGATTCTGTTGTTGCCGTCATACAGACGGATCTCCTGAGAATTGTCGCAGGCGTCTATCCGTACCACTTCCCTTGACGATACCCGCATCCGCATGCCGTCCATTTCGATCTCCAGGATGTCCCCGCCAGGCAGCGCCGATACCCGGCCGTCCCCTTCGAAGTCCAGAAACCTGACCCTGTCACCTATCTTGTATCCGTTCTCCACCTGTATACTTATTACTTATTTTGTAGACAAATTCCGCTTTCTGCACATGTCCTCTGACAAATTCCAGGATAAAGCGTATTTTTGTACATATAAAAACAGCATTATATGAAGGATATCATCAACCTGGATTCAGTAGACAAATATAACAAACTTTTCGGCATCGAGACACTGCATCCTCTCGTGAGTGTCGTGGACCTGTCGGAGGCGACCCGGATTCCGGAGGAGTTTACCTTCAATTACGGAATCTATGCCGTGTTTCTCAAACAGGTCAAGTGCGGGGACATACGTTACGGCAAGCAGGTCTACGACTATCAGGAGGGGACAGTCACCAGTTTCGCCCCCGGCCAGGTGGTGTCGGTGACCATGGACAGGTCGGTCAGGCCGGCCGCGCTCGGCGTACTCTTCCATCCGGACCTGATAGCGGGCTCTTCCCTCGGAAGGGAAATCAGAAGATATACGTTTTTCTCCTACAGCTCTTCGGAGGCACTTCACATATCCGAGGATGAGAAAAACATATTCACGGACTGTCTCGGCAAGATTCGCGACGAGTTGCTCAGGCCTATAGACAAGCACAGCAAGAGGCTTATTTCCCGCAATATAGAATTGCTGTTGGACTATTGTATGCGTTTTTATGAGAGACAGTTCAACACACGTTCTTCGGTCAACCGGGATATTCTGGCCAGATTCGAGGATCTTCTCTCGGATTATTTCCGCAGCGGACAGACGCTTGAAGAGGGGCTGCCTACGGTCAAGTATTTCGCGGACAAGGTATGCCTGTCTCCGAATTATTTCGGGGACCTGATCAAGAAGGAGACCGGAAGGACTCCCCAGGAATATATCCAGAACAAGATAATAGAGACAGCCAAGGAACAGATACTGTATACAGACAAGACGGTCAGTCAGATCGCCTATGATCTCGGCTTCCAGTATTCCCAGCATTTCATAAGGGTGTTCAAGAAAAACGTGGGACAGACTCCTCTGGAATATAGAAAATGTTCGAACTTTTAGAAAATGGCAACCCGCTTCATCCGCTTATCTGTGTGGCGGGTGCATCGGAAATATGCAGCTGCGACTGCGACGAGACGGATTTCTATACGGTCATGGTGGAGCCTGGAGACAGTGCCCCGGCCTCCATGGGCAGGCAGTACTATGACTATTCGGACGGGGTGGCATATTTCATTCCTCCCGGAACGTCTTTCAGGGCCTTCTCATGTTGTGCAGGCGCCGGTTGCGACTGGCAGGGACGTGCGCTGTTTTTCCACCGTATCCTGCTGGAGGGTACCTGTCTTGAAGACATACAGGACCGCTATACCTTTTTCAGGTACCGCAGCCGCAATGAGGCGCTGCATCTTTCCTCACGTAATATGGGGCTTCTGCAGAGGTGTCTTGACGGTATAGACTGGGAACTGTCTTCCTGTATCGACGAGTACACGTCGACTCTCATCGTCAACCGTCTTGAGATGATGCTGAATTACTGCCTGCGTTTTTACAGAAACCAGTTCATAATCAGGCATGAAGCTGACATGCAGATTATTGGGAAGATGGACGGCATTGTACAGAAGCATTTTCTGCGAAGTTCCGGAACATGCCGCAAGGAACTGCCGTCCCTGCAGGCCACGTCCAGGCTGCTGAACATCTCGCCGGCTTATCTTGAGGATATGCTCCATCATGAGACCGGCATGACCTGGATAGAATACATCCGTAAGAAGCAGTTCGACACGGCGGGCCAGGAACTGATGCGTACTGACAAGAGCATTACGCAGATAGCAAGGGAATTGGGCTATCCTTCCGTCGGGTATTTCAACAGGATATTCCAGAAACTGCACGGCTGTACTCCTGCAGAGTACCGTTCACATTGCTAATTTAGCCATTGCGGCAATGAAGCTGCAGACAAATTAGCAATGACATATGATAGCAGGTTATCTTAGGGTAAGTACGGATAAACAGAATCCGGACAATCAGAAGGATGAAATCCTT
>DVIL01000065.1 GCA_018711305.1 Candidatus Coprenecus stercorigallinarum | reverse complement strand
TTCGTTATGCAAAAAGCAGGCACATTATCGTAGACTGTTGGGTTACGGAGATTGCGAGCGGCAGTAAAAATGAAAAGGAACGCAAGCTCGGCTCCCTGTTGCGGCGGCTGAAGCCGGGTGATACGCTTATCGTTACGGAAATATCACGGCTGAGCAGGACACTCACCGACATCATGGAGATAATGGGCAAATGCCTGAAGAAAAAAATAAGGATCTATACTACCAAGGAGGGATACGCTTTCGATGACAGCATCAACAGCAAGGTCCTCTGTTTCGCTTTCGGGCTGGTGGCGGAGATTGAGCGCAATCTGATATCGATGCGGACCAAGGAGGCCCTCGCGCTCAGAAAGGCCAACGGAGTGGTGCTTGGCCGCCGCAAGGGCAGCTGTACCAAACTCAGGATTCTGGAGGAGAATCATTCTGATATTATCCGGATGTTGGGGGAAAGGTGCAGCATATCATACATCTGCAGGTGCTACGGTATATCCCGCGAGACATTCAACAAGTACCGTCGTCTGAATCCTTCTGTCTCGCGGGCTATATCCTGCCGGCCGTAGCCCGGCAAATACGGGTCTACTCGTCGTAGTGGAAGCGGATATCCTTGATGATGTCGGGATGCAGGCTGTTGGAGACAGGGCAGGTGCGTGCTGCGGATTCAATGAGTCTCTTGGCCTTGTCATCGTATTTCTGTCCTTTGGGGAATGTTATGTCCACGGTGATACGGGCTACGCGGCGGGGATTGGCCGCCATCTCCTTTTCTATCTCGACTGTGGTGCCGTCGATGTCAAAACCGTAGGACTGGGCCGATATGCCCATGATGGTCAGCATGCATGAGCCGAGTGATGAGGCGAATATGTCTGTGGGGGAGAAGTACTCGCCTTTGCCGTGGTTGTCCAGTGGAGCATCTGTAATGATTTTGTTGCCTGACTGTACATGTTCGATCTCGGTGCGGAGACCTCCGAGATAGGTGGTTCTCATCTTTGTCATAACTCTTGTGTTTTAAAAATTCATTCTACTATATTTCCGAGCAGGGTAGCTGAAGTACAGCTCTCTACCGTTACGTTCACATATTCTCCCGGACGGTGGCCGAGTGCCGGGAATACGCATACCTTGTTGCCCTGGGTCCTTCCGAACAGGGCACCTTTGTCTCTCTTGGATGTCCCTTCGATCAGCACTTCATAGGTCTGTCCCACGCATTCACGGTTGCGTTCGAGGGAGATGGCGCTTTGCAGTTCTATGATTTCATTCAGCCTGCGGGTCTTTACCTCGGGGGGCACATCGTCTGCGAAGTGCCTTGCCGCCTTGGTGCCGGGTCTCTGCGAATACTGGAACATGAACGCACTGTCGAAACGGACCTGTCTCATCAGCGAGAGGGTTGCCTGGTGGTCCTCCTCCGTTTCGGAGCAGAATCCGGCGATGATATCTGTCGTTATGGCAGCTTCGGGGACTGTCTCGCGTATTTTCTCTATTCTTTCCAAATATCCTGCCACCGTGTATTTGCGGTTCATCTTTTCCAGCATCCTGTCACTTCCAGACTGCACCGGCAGATGGATGTGGGTACATATATTCGGATACATGGCCATTGAGTACAGTACCCCGTTGCTCATGTCCTTGGGATGGGAGGTGGAGAACCTCACCCTCAGGTCGGGGGCCACGAGGGCCACCAGTTCGATGAGCTGGGCGAAATTGACTGATTCGGTGGGGTTCCCGGGATTTTTCCACAGGTATGAGTCTACATTCTGCCCCAGCAGGTTGACTTCCCTGTACCCGGCTTCATACATGTGTCTGGCTTCCCTGACGATTGACTGCGGGTCGCGGCTGCGCTCGCCTCCGCGGACGTATGGTACTATGCAGTAGGTACACATGTTGTTGCAGCCCCGCATGATGGATATGAATGATGTAACCCCGTTCGGGTCCGTGCGTACCGGCTCTATGTCGGCATAGGTCTCTTTGAGCGAGAGGGCTGTGTCAATCTGCTTCTGTCCTTCGGTTTCGAGCCTTTGCAGCAGTACCGGCAGCTGGCGGTATGTGTCGGGTCCGGCGACTATGTCGACTGCCGGATGCGACATGAGTTCCTGCTTGAGCCTTTCGGCCATGCAGCCGAGGACCCCTACGGTCACTTCCCTTTTTTTCTTTTCCTGAAGGAACCGGTCGAGCCGGCCCCATACCCTTTGCTCTGCGTTTTCCCGGATGGAGCAGGTATTGACCAGTATCAGTCCTGCTTCTTCAATGCCGGAGCACGGCGTGTATCCTTCCTTTTCCAGGATGGACAGCACTATCTCGCTGTCGTAGACATTCATCTGACAGCCGTAAGTCTCTATGAAAATCCTTTTGTCTTTTGTCATTGCAGGCGCAAAGATAACTTTTTATATCTTTGCCGGGACAAACCGCAGTGAATTATGAGAAGAATTATGCTTTTGCTTGCTGCCTCCCTGCTGTTGGCCGGGTGTGCCGGATACAGTGAAATAAGGGTGGAGGAGGTGCGCCTCGGAAGTTTCCGTTTCAATGGGACGTCCTCTGCTACGATAGGGCTCGAGGCCACTGTGGACAATCCTACCCGTTACACCATAGCCCTCGAGGAGGTGGACGCGGTATTGTTGCGTGGGGGCAAGGATTTTGCAAGGTTCTCTCTTGAAGGAAAACCTTCTGTGGCGCCACGTTCCACATCCGGTGTCTCCATACCGGTAAAGGCATCGGTACTCGATCCGGTCGGCATCATCACCTCGGGTCTTGATTTCGGCAGTTGGGCCCTGGATGATTTTACAGTGAGCGGAAAGGCAGTCTTCAGTGCCGACGGAGGCATGAAAAAGACCGTGAGAATGAAAAATGTGCCGTTGAAGGAAATAGTTGAAAGTATAAAATGAGATATATGAGAAAGTTATTTCTTTTGCTGGCTGCAACCGTGCTGCCGTTGTGCGTGGCATCGGCGCAGACGCCCGACTCTCTGTCCGTAAGAGACAGCGTGGAGGCTGTCAGGTATATGGACTATGACAGTCTGATGACTTATCTGGACGGTTCGGTCAGTATGTCGGACTCCCTTGTAAAGGCTATGGCAGGCCAGGTGGAAAAGAACAGGAGCCGGAAAGTGCAGGGGTACAGGGTCAGGATATATTTTGACAACAGCCAGAATGCACGGGCTGTGTCTGAGGCTATAGCCGATACGTTCAAGGTAAAGCATCCCGATGTCCCGGTTTTCCGGATATATGACAACCCTTATTTCAAAGTGACGGTAGGGGAGTTCCGGACCAAGTCGGATGCCATGCGTTTTCTTGAGGCCATCAGGCCCGAGTATCCTACCGTGTTTCTGGTCAAAGAATCTTTCTCCACCATTTAGGCCTGAATCTTGCGGCCATGGCATGCAGGGCTTCCTGCATGGGAACCAGATGCCTGTCCTTCTTTTCCGGATAGATGTCCTCCATCTTGACGAGGATTCCGGTCTCCTCCACGTTACCGAAACCAGGGTTGACGGCAGTGCCGAATACCTTCATCGACGGGGAGAGGTTCATGTATGAATTGATCAGCGGCGGGATCAGCTCGCCGTTGAGTTTTATTTCTTTCTGCAGTACCTTGTATGCATCGTGGTATTCAAGGCCGTTGAACAGTTCCCGGTAGTATTTGTTGCCGCTGTCGAAGTCGATGGGATTGACGGGGGTGACCAGTCTGTCCGGGTCTCCGAAGTATTTGTGCAGGAAGTTGAGCAGGGTATTGCGGGCCTTCAGGTTGTATGATGTGTACATGGTCACCTTCCCGAAGAAATACTTGTAATGGCTG
>DVIL01000064.1 GCA_018711305.1 Candidatus Coprenecus stercorigallinarum | reverse complement strand
GAATTTAAGATTTCTCACATCGGCCGTGATTGTCCTCATCTCGGCCCAGGTGCTTTTTGCCGCACCCAAGACCCGCACTGTCCAGTCTCCAGACGGCAGACTGGCTCTGACAGTAGAGGTAAGTGACTCTGTCTCATACAGTGTAGCATTTGACGGACACACCTTCATTCTGCCTTCACCGGTCTCCATGACCCTTTCTGACGGCAGGGTACTGGGACATGACAACCTTTCCTCCGTACGCTTCAGGACTTCATCCGTAAGGGATTCCGTGGACACTCCGCTCTACCGGCAAAGCCGTATTGAGGAGAGCTACAATGCGTTGACCCTGACTTTCCCGAGAGCAGGCTTCTCCCTGGAGTTCAGAGCCTACAATGAAGGCGCAGCCTACCGCTTCGCTACCACGCTCAAGGACAGCGTCACAGTTGTCGGAGAGGAGGCCGTTTTCCGTTTTGACCAGGACTACCAGGCCTGGATACCCTACAGTGCCAACACCAAGAATCCTTTCCAGACCTCCTTCGAGAGTCAGTACACCGTCTCGCCCCTGAGCGGATTCGAGACCGGACGCCTGTCCATCACTCCCATGCTCGTGGAGCTCGGCTCCGGAGCCAAGGTACTCATAACCGAATCTGACCTGGAGTCGTACCCCGGTATGTTCCTTGACGGAGAAGGCAGCACCCTGCACGGAGTCTTCGCCGGACGGCCCACCACCTACGTGGACGGCTACAGATGCCAGGAAAGGATACTGCGCAACTCCGACACCCTGGCCGTCACTTCCGGCACCAGGACCTATCCGTGGAGAATCATATCCGTGGCAGAAAATGACACCGATCTGCCTGTAAACAATCTCGTATGGCTGCTCGGCTCACCCAGCCGCATAGAGGACATCTCGTGGATACGTCCCGGCCAGGCCGCATGGGAATGGTGGAACGACTGGGGATTCCACAACGTGGACTTCAAGGCCGGCATCAACACCGAGTCCTATAAATACATGATAGATTTCGCGGCCGCAAACGGACTCGAGTACGTGGTCGTGGATGAAGGATGGTCCCCCCGCACAGGAGGCGACATCATGAAGGCCATACCCGAATTCGACGTGGAGGAAGTGGCCCGCTACGGCCGGTCCAAGGGTGTGGGAGTGATACTCTGGGCAGTAGGATATGTCCTGGACGACAAGCTGGAAGAGGCCTGCAGCACATACTCCGCAATGGGAATCAGCGGATTCAAGGTAGACTTCATGGACCGCGACGACCAGGAAGTGGTGGAAATGAACTACCGCATCCTCGAAACGGCTGCAAAATATCATCTGACAATAGACCTGCACGGCATGTACAAGCCCACCGGACTTAACCGCACATGGCCCAACCTGCTCAATTACGAGGGCGTATGGGGTCTCGAGCAGATGAAATGGTCAGAGGAGGACATCCTGACATACGATGTGACCTTCCCCTATATCCGCATGGCCGCCGGACCGGTGGACTACACCCAGGGAGCCCTGCGCAATGCCCCGATGAAAAATTTCGCCCCCATATACAGCCACCCTATGAGCCAGGGAACGAGAGCCCATCAGGTTGCGCTGTACGCCATATTCGACTCTCCGCTTACCATGCTTTGCGACTCTCCCAGCGACTACATGAAAGAACAGGAGACCACAGATTTCATTTCTGCCATACCCACCGTCTACGATGAGACAAGAGTCCTTGCAGGAGAGATAGGCAAATACATCATAACCCAGAGACGTGCCGGTGACCGCTGGTACATCGGAGGCATCACGGGAACTGAGGGCATGACCATGACCCTTACCCCGCAGCTGCCAGAGGGGGACTATACCATTACTGTCTTCCGCGACGGCGTGAACGCCGCTACCGTAGGTGAAGACTACGTAATCGTGACTTCAGGACTGCACTCCGGCCAGAGCCTTGAGATCGAGGCCGCACCCGGCGGAGGATTCGCTGCCATCATTGAGAGAAAATAAATCAAAAACAGACCTGCATGAAATCAAGACTCTACATTCCCCTGACGCTCATTGCCCTGAGCTGCGCCGTACTGGCCGTAGCCCTGTGGATCAGCGCCTCTGACGGAAACAGCGGCAGCGACACATCCTCCGCTGTACTGGAGAATATCGCTTCACGCACCAGCATCCGCGCCTATACCTCCGAGCCGGTCGGTGACGAGACCGTAACGGCCCTGCTCAAGGCCGGCATGGCAGCCCCGACCGCCATGAACACACAGCCGTGGACCTTCTACGTGGTTCGCGACAAGGAACTGATGCGATCCCTTGCGGAGGTGCTGCCCTACGCCAAAATGGCAGCCGATGCCGCCGTACTGATCGTACCGTGCGGAGACCGGGACAGGTTCCTGAGCGGGGAAGGTATGACGTACTGGGTGCAGGACCTCTCGGCCGCTTCCGAAAATATCCTGCTGGCAGCACATGCCATGGGACTTGGAGCGGTATGGACCGGGGTCTACCCTATCCGCGAGCGCATAGCCGATGTCTCCCGTATCCTTGAAATGGAGGACAGCCATGTCCCGTTCTGCGTCATACCCATAGGTTGGCCTGCCGACAATCCCGAGCCCAAGGACAAATGGGATCCAGAAAAGATTATCTACAGGTAGACGAACAAGCCTTTAGTGTGTAAAAACATACGTCTGAAAAGACCAGGCCCTCCCATTGTGAGTGTCAGCTCGTTACTTCGTAACTCGGTGACACTCGACAACGGGTCCCTCCCTCTTGAGCCGAGGGCGGCTAGTCTTTTCAGACGTATGTTTTTACACGCAGGTCATGGACCGGCTGATGTACTGTATGATTTCTTTACAATTTTCAAAAAATTAGACACTTTCTGTATGATTTTTTAACAGCTACCGATTTTAAAGATTTTACTAAATTATTGTGCCATAATCGATTAACAATTATGGCACAATTTTGGTTATATAAAGGAACGATATTATACCGACCAATATGAAATCATTCCTCAGATTCATCTCCCGCAACCGCCTCTACACGGTGATAGAGGTGGCAGGTATGGCCATTGCCCTTGCCTTTATCGTTTTCATAGGTACATACGTGACTCAGGAGAGCAGTTACGACACTTTCGTCGGTGACGATGTGTACGTCGGCTCGGATTCCGAGTTCTTCGGTCTCAGCGGCACCATCAAAGGCTCGGTGGAAGGCCGCTATCCGGATGTCGAGGCCATCTGCCGCCTTATAGGCCTCAAATCCCTCAGCGGGATGGAGCAGAGCGTTACCATAGGCGATGAGACTATGCCCCAGAATGCCCTGTGCGTAGACTCCAGCTTCATGTCCCTCATCCCCATACCCATGGCCGTCGGGGACAGGAACAGTGTACTCGAGACCATCAGTTCCGTCATTATCTCGCAGTCATTCGCCGACAAGTGGTTTCCGGAAGGCAATGCCATAGGCAATACACTGGATATCACGATAGACAATGGAACGACCAGCCTGATTGTCACAGGCATCTTCGAGGATATGGAGCGGACGGTACTGCCGCAGTGCGACATGATATACAGGCTGGAAATGCTGGAGAGGCACGCACCGTACATCACCCGCAACGGCAACGGCACCACAGCTACCTTATATAAAATCAGGCCGGAAGCCGATATCCACGCCATTTCCAGCGGGATACTCGATATCCTGAAGGAAAGCGACGCGCTGTATATGTCCGGTATCTGCTCCGAATACAACCTTATACCGTTCAAGGAGATACACTATGGTATAGGCTCCTCCTTCCCCTTTCCCTTCGAGAACATTGTCAACCGGGACATGTTGCGGCTCTTCACCGCTGCCGGAGTGCTGCTGCTGGTATTTGCCCTGCTCAACTATATCTCCCTCACCACCGCCCAGGTCGGATTCAGGGTAAAGGAGATGGCCACCCGCAGGCTGATAGGCTCCTCCCGCGGAGGCATCGTACTGCGCTATATCGGAGAGTCCTTCGCCGTGACTGCCGTATCGTTCATTCTCGGTTTCCTGCTGGCCGAGGCTACCGCGCCCTGGTTCAGCACCCTCATAGGCAAGACCTACAGCCCGCTGTCGTCCCTTACCTGGGGGACTGCCGCAATGTGGGCCGGAGTCATAGTGCTGCTCTCCGTCCTGTCCGGTATCATACCGGCCCTGATGGTTTCCCGCTACAGGCCGCTTGACATAGTCCGGGGAGAGTTCACCAAGGCCAGCAAGATGATACTCGGACGGATATTCCTCGTGGTGCAGAACGTCACCGCCATAGGAGCCGTAGCCATTGCCATAGCTATGTTCCTCCAGCTCCGCCACATGGTGGAGAAGCCCATGGGTTATGTCCGGGACTCACTTGTCAATGTAACTGCAACCAATACCCAGGATTTAGATGATTTTCTCATAGACAGGCTGAAATCCCTGCCGTGCGTGGCGGATGTCGGTCTGATACAGGGATGCCCTGCCGGGAACACCAGATCCAGCTGGGGAATGGAACTCAATGGCAACCGGTATGCGGTAATCCTGTTTGACGGGGACACCACGGCCATGAGACTGCTCGGGGTAAAGGTTCTCAGCCAGAATTCGGACCCTCTGCCAGACACTTTCTATTTCACCCGCAGGACGGCCACAGCATTAGGCCTGGATATGGATGCGACACTGTTCGAATACGACCTGGGTGCCATCGATGTCTGCGGCATCATAGACGACCTGTGGATGGGCAATGCCAACTCCACTGACAACGACCTGCTGCTATGGGCCGTACAGCCCTCCCGACCGGAGCAGCTCGGCAACATGCGTTCACTGGTGGTGAAAGCCAACGGCAACCCGGACGATGCCGTCCGTGCCATCAGCGAATTCTACGCAGCGGAAAAGCCGGAACTGAAAGTGAACGTCGATACCTACGAGAACATATACCGCCAGACATATACCGCAGAGAACCGCAGCCTCAAACTTACAGGCATCTTCGCCATGCTCACCATCGTCCTGACGGTCATGGCCATGGTCGCCATGAGCACCTACTACGCCCGCCAGAGGGCCAGGAGCGCGGCCATACGCAAGATCATGGGCTGCCCCCGGGGCGAGATATACACCCATACCCTCGTCAGCTTCCTGTCGGCCTCCCTCATCGCGGCCGTCATTGCCGTACCTCTGATATATACCTTCACAGGACGCTGGCTGCAGACCTACAGCTACCGTATCGGCAACTACTGGTGGATCTACCTGCTGGCCCTGCTGATTGTGGCGGCCATAGCCGTCGTGACCATCACGTATCGGGCCGTACAGCTGATGAACACCAATCCGTCCACAGCCCTCCGCAAGGACTAGAGCGGCACGGGAATGCCACAACGGCAGCATTTTACGTTATTTGCTGCCACTGCTGATGCGACCGTATCTTCGGCATGATTTTTTCAATGCAGTATGACATTGATTATTAAACAGAGTTTAAATGGGTTTAGAACTACTACTTATCATCGTCATCGCCATTGCCGGCATGATAGTGCAGAGCAGACTGCAGAAAGTATTCGCAAAATATTCACGTGTAATGTTCCACGGAGGGCTTACGGGACGGGAGGTGGCAGAGAAGATGCTGCGTGACCACGGTATCCGCGACGTGCGGGTAACCAATGTCAGCGGCCATCTCACCGACCACTACAACCCCGCAAACAAGACCCTGAACCTCTCCGACTCGGTATACAACAGCAACAGCGTTGCGGCTGCAGCAGTGGCAGCGCACGAATGCGGACACGCCGTGCAGCACGCCGAGGGCTACGCCTTCCTGAAGATGCGCTCCGCCCTCGTGCCCATAGTGCAGTTCTCCTCGATGTTCGCACAGATAGTGATCATTTTAGGACTCGTCATGATGAACGTATTCCCCTCCCTGTACTGGATCGGAATCGCCATGTTCTTCATGATATTCCTCTTCAGCGCCATCACCCTGCCGGTAGAATACAACGCATCTGCCCGCGCCCTGGCATGGCTGGAACGCTCCAACACCCTTTCAACCGTTGAGCTGGACCAGGCCCGCACGACCCTCCGCTGGGCCGCCCGCACCTACCTCGTCGCAGCCCTCAGTGCCCTGGCCTCCCTCGTCTACTACCTCGGATTCCGCAGGGAGTAATCTGGAATGTGGTTGGATTATTGGGTTGAATATTTTGCCTATAATTCATAATATAAATCAGGAGGACAAACAATGAACACCAATGTTTCTCTGAATATGGACAGTCTTCTATCGTTTATCCACTCACTGTCACTCAGAAGAAGGAATCCTGATTGATGACTTTGATTTACTGATAGGCTCTACAGCCATTGCAAACAACCTCATTCTGGTTACTGAAAACGATAAGCACCTTGCACGCATACCGGAAATTAAGTTGGAGAACTGGGTGAAGAGATAATAAAAAGTGCAGCACTAAAATACATTAAGCGCTGCACCGTCGGTTCTGAAAGTGGTGCGGACTCTGTCAATTTGTCGTTTTCAAAAGATTGAAATCCTTTATATCGAATATCTCAGTGGACACCTCTCCGAGCCAGCCGCTGGAGGCGTTGACACCTACCTGCACTTTCACAAAATCGATGTAGGCCAGGCCGGCGGGCTTGCCGTCGAAAGTCACGGCATCGCTGATGCGGAAATGGTTGTCGGCAGGCGAGGCATTGTAGTTGTCATCGTCTGTCAGCCGGTCGATACTGCTGAAATTGTCCGCATAGCCCCAGCCGTAGGCCGGATTGACCCAGTACGTGCCGTTGCCGGACGCATCGTAGTTGCGGGCCTTAAGGCATGTGCCACGCAGGGTATAGCTGTTCTCCTCCACCCAGGTGGGGTAATAGTAATCCTGGCGGTGAAAGGCGCCAAGATATTCCACGGTACCGGTATTGCCCCGGTTGTCCGTCCACGTCACCGGCATGGCAGGAGCCTCGGGCCGGAAATAGGTCACGGCATAGTCCTGATCGGTCTCAGCCTTGCCGTATTCGGAGCCTTTGAGCTCGTACCACGTGTCATTGGGCAGACCGTCCCCGTTCTCGTCCTGCATCACCCAGACAATTCCCGGCTCGGAAGAGCCGTCGAAAGCATTGCCGGTAATGGCGATATTGTAATCCCCGTCATTTTCCACACTGTGGTCGAAGCCCGCCACGATAAAGCCGCCGAAACCGCCGAGGGACACATACTGCGTCTGCGCCATCCGGCCCTCAGCGTACCGGCAGGCCTCCTCCATAGTCGCCGCCTCGTAATACTCATTCACAAACTGGCCCGGAGCCGGAAGGAACTCATAGACTTTATTGACAGAGGCAAAGCTTGCGGACGAGCCTGGACGGCGGTACGTCCCCTCGGGCGGACACACATTGACTGTAAGAGTCTGTGATGCAGTGAGATATGCATTTTCCATCACCACCCTGACCTCATACTGCCCTTCCTCACTGCCTGTGAAAACATAGTCCGTCTTTCCTCCTGTCTGCACCTGCGAGCCGTCCACATACCAGGTATAGACAGCATCAAAGGCATTACGCACATCCAGTACGCGGATGAGTGCCCTGCGGCCGAGTGAGATATTGTACTCAGTCTGAAGGAAAGTCCAGGAAAAATCCACCTCGTCAGGCGACTTGACACTCACGGTAAACTGCACCGCATCGCTGCCGTCCTCATTGACAGTCTCCAGGCGCAGGAGGTATTCTCCGGTCTCATCTCCGACAAAAGTGTACACCGGCTCCGTCGAGACCTCGCTGCCGTCCACGCTCCAGGAATAGGTTGTCTCCAAGGAAGAAGCTACCGTCGGACGCAATTCGAGGAAAGTGCCCTGCAGTATCACGAAACCGTCCCCGGCTCCAGGCAGGCTTATCGTCGGCGGTGTAATATCCTGTACGTCTATCCTGATCTGCGCCTGAGCGGAACCTCCCGCATTGGAGACTGTCAGCACAATATAATACCGGCCTGTCTCTTCCCGCATGAACTCCAGCACAGGTGCGTCGCTTAGCTTCTCTCCGCCTTCGAGAGTCCAGGAGTACTCCGCCCCCTCGGCATTGCTGTAGGACGGGGATATGGTGATCATCCGCCCGGCCTTGACCGTATAGATGCCGCTCTCATTGTCCAGAGCGATGCCCGGAGCCGGAGGAGTAATCTCCTCCCTACACGAGAAGAGCACCGCTCCGGCCAACACAGCCATAATAAGAATGTAAATCCTGCTCATATCCGTTCTTACTCAAATCTTACGGCCACATCGTCATAGCAAAAATACGCAGGCTGGCTGAATCCGTATCCGTTGTCGCTGTCCCCGGTCATGTTGAACTCTATTTTAAGAACTTTACCGAGAGCTGACAGATCCCACTTCGTCCATTCGGAGATCTGGCCGTCGGCGCTTGCCAGGCTGAATTCGAGCGAAGGCTCCACTTTGGCCCCCTCCTCATCGTATCCGGTCGCGATGATCTTGACATAGCCGTCCGGGTCGAGAGGTTTGGTAAGCCCGTTGCCGTTCGAGACGCAGTTGGCCAGATAGGTAGTCCACATGACATACATGTGATCCACAACGCGGGCAACATCGTCCACGAAATAGATGGAAGGAAGATTCTCCGTCATATTGAAGCCGGAGTCATCCTTGTATCCGAAATGCACGCAGAAATTCTCCGAGCCGCCGTGGCCTCCGAATCCTGTCGCCGGATCCTTGTAATACACTGCCAGCTGATGCTGGTAATCCCCGTTTGTCAGTTCCATGTCCACATAATTTGAGATAGCGTGTCCTCCGCTCCAGTAGCAGGTGGTTCCGAAATTCTCCGGCATGTCATGCGCGAGGAATGTATTGCCCTCGTCATTCCAGTGATAATCCGCAGGGCCCATACCGGACTCCCCGTAAAGCAGCGGCCCGCCATACTGGGGACTGTCGACCAGCGATGTCCAATACCCTTTGCCGTCGCCCTTATAGTCTTCGTCCTCAAAAGTCAGGACGCGCAATTCGTAGTCCACAGCCCTGACAGACATCGTAACTATCGACATCTGGCCGGTAATCGACTGGAGCTGGAAACCGACAGTTCCCTCTGTTTCCGCATAAGCATTGTCTTTCGGAGGGGCTGTAATAGCCAGAGTGTTGTTTTCTTCAGAAATGGAGAGGGACACCTTCCATCCGGTAGGCTTGCTTATGATATGGTTCAACAGGCCGGATATCCTCACATTGTACGTCCGGCTTTTGCCATAGATGATTTCCTCAGTCTGTTCTGCGGAAACTCCTTCTATTTCGAATTCCACGCTTATGGTCTTCGGCACTGAGATCTCGGTTCCGTCCGCAAGAGTAAAAATGACATTGTAGGAGCTGCTTTCGTGATCCACCCCGACGATGATGCAAGAGCCGCCTGTTGAAGAAAGGCCTCCCCCTCCCTCTGCCACCACTCCAGTGGATTCCCAGGACTTGCCTCCATCCACAGATATCTCCCACTCTTTGGAGTCAGGATTGATCCTTACCTGAGGTGCGACAGCATCTGTTCCAGGTTTACCGTCCTCTCCGTCAATGCCCTGTGCTTTTATCCTCTGTCCGTCGACTATGAGCCAGTTTCCGGCCAACGTCCAGTACCAGAGACCGTCAGTCTCATCCTGAGCCACTGATATCACCGGAGCATCAGCACCATCCGTACCATCGGATATCCTGGCAGAAGTCCCGTCTGAGAAATAAATTACATACCCGTCCTCGCCTGTCTCCACCTTGTCTATGGTCACTTCCGCCTCCAATGCCTCTATTATCCGCTGCAGGGCGTCTATGTCCGAATTAATGCCGTTCACCACCTCCTCCAGAGAGGCCAACTTGCCGTCCAAGTCATCAAGGCGGTCCCGCAATTCCGTGTCATCATACATGCTGCAGCTCCCCATGGCTGCAGCAATAAGTGCTGTAAGCACTGTCCTGAAAAGTCTTTTCATTTTTCCAATGGTATTAATGGTTTATGTGTAAATACAATGTGCGCAGGTATGTCTCCTGTGGTTACGGACCATTTTCGTCTGCCGTCAGGAGAGAAGCAGTGAAGGGTGCCGGGACTGACATAATCCTTGGCGTCTGTCACAAAAAACTCCTTTGTCACAGGATGTACAGCCAGGCCATAGGGTACCTGGATGTTATCGTCTGTCCCGTCAGTGATGAAGCTGCGGGTGACGACCTGCCTGGTGACCGTATTGAGTATCGCGTAAGAGACTGTCCAGTCATTGGTCAGATAGCTGAACTCGGTGCTGTAGATGTACAGGGAGTCTCCGCAGAGGGTCATGTTGCTGTTAGGCAGCAGGTGGAGCGTATCCGTGCATACATCCGTCCTCGTGTCTATGATGAATGTCTTCGAGGGGACATCGTAATAGTCTCCGCGCGAGGAGACATAGAGGTTGCCGTAGCGGTCCGGCTCCAGACGGTGCAGGTTGATGCCCACAGGTATCTTGTACAGTTCCCTGAAACTGACCAGGTCTATGACGGACACCGTGCTGTCGTAGTCCGGCACCCGGTATCCTCCGGAATTGGCCACATACAGTTTGTTACCCACCACGGCCATCTCCTCGGGCTGGTAACCCACGATACAGGAATCCACTATCTCCAATGTGGCCGTATCTATCTTTACCACCATACCGATACGGGCATCCGGGTCTATCTTCACCGGCCCGGCGTATGCACTGACGTATGCGTAGCGGTCCTTGAAGGCCAGGTAACGGCAGTTGGGCACGGCTATCTTGGCTATATGCCTGACACTCTGCACATCCATGACTTCCACGTAATTGGAGCAGTTGATTACCGCCCACAGCTTGCCGCCGTAGATCTTGATGTCGTTGCCCACATCCCCGAGATCCTTGACCTCATTGGGATTGCGTTCCCCGTAGATGTTGCGGGTGTAGACCCCGGTCGTGTAGTCGTAGTAGTCGAGCGATGCCTTGTTGCTGCCCATATTACCCTCGTTGAGCAGGTAGAAGCCGCAGATGTCGCCTGAGACCGTATCCCAGGGATTGACCTCCACCGGCTCAGAGGGCAGCACAGGTAACTCGCCGCGGCATCCCTGCACAGCGGCAAGCGGAAGTATTGAAATAAGCAGAAAAATGTTTCTTATCCTCATATTGTAAGACTTAATGTTATCCTGAAGTTTGTGCCTGGCATGGGGTACCACTTGACCACCTCGTACTGCTGGTTGAAGATGTTGTTGACCTCCGCAGTCACTCCCAACTCTGTCTTTCCTATGCGGAACATCTTGGAGAGCGAGAGGTCGCTCGTGTACCACGGCAGGATGTAGTTCACCGGCACATTGCCGCCCAGCATGTATCTCTCCCCGGTATAGACAAAGCTGTAATGGAAGTCCCATGTCCCGTAATTCACACTCAACACAGCGGAGCCGCTGTGGAGCGGCACGTACGGTATCTGATCCCCATAAGTGCTGATCACCCCATCATAGCCTTCATCCTTCTTTGTTCCGGTAAAATCCTGAGCCTTCTGGTACGTATAGTTCAGCATGACTGATACCCCGACCGGCCCGAAACTGAAGGAAGGAGCGACAGCCACATCCATCCCCCTCACCTCAACATACCCGAGATTGACCATCGTCCATACGAGCTGGTTGGATGTCGGAGTTGCTATTATCTTGTCCTTGACAGTATTGTAATAGAAATCCACACTCGCCCGCATTCCTGCAAACCAAGTATTCCGGAATATCCTGTCATAGGCAATACCGACATTGTACTGCGTCGTGTATTCCGGTCTCAGATTGCGGTTTCCGAGCTGTACATAATACAGGTCGTTGAAAGTGGGCATACGGAAGATTTTCTTATAGAAGGCTCTGAAACTCAGCCCGATCTCCTTCCATGGGGTATAGGAGATTATCACCGTAGGAGTCCATTCGTTCTTGTCCCCTGCCGTCTCCATGCCGCGCTTGCTGACATCATGGACGTAGGTATAGAGCACGCTTGCCTGAGCTCTGAGGCCGAAGTCAAAATTGACAGAAGTGGCTGCGGCGGAAAGGACTGTCAGCCTGCGCGGCCGGATAAAATTGGCATCGAACATCTCCGTACCGTCCGCATCCAGACCGTTCCATTGCAGGTCGCAGGCCAGACTGGTGCTCCATACACGGTTGATGGAGAAGAGATGCGAGGTGGTCAGATACAGTTCCTGCTGCCAGTAATGATTGTCCATCGGCTGCACCGTGCTGTGAGGAGGCATGACATAATTCATGTAGTCATTGGCATACTTTGCCTGCAACCTGAAACTGTAGAAATCAGATGCCCGATGTGTAACTGCCGACTGCACAAATATGTTGCGGTCCTTCTGACGGTCCTCGTTGAGCAGCGAGATTCCGTAGTCTTTCTTGACCGCCGCCCCGGGATAGCCCCGCTCCGACCAGTAGAAATAGCCTTTTACCATAAAGTCCGTGCGGGGCATATTGCCGAAAAGCCCGGCCTCCGCCCTTACGTACATCACATCCCCGTTCCTGCGCACCTCTGTAGTGTCATAACCTCCTTCCCGGCTGTAGCGGAACTTGTAACGCCCTGACGTATTGAGAAATTCCACATTGGCGGAGGTACTGAGCCACCGCCCCACCCTGCTCTCCCACAGGGCAGAGAGGTCGATAAGGTCGAATGAGCCGCTGCGTACCTTGAAATTGAGATTGTTTCGCTTGCCCTCCCCGAACCTGGGGCGGCGGGAGACCATATACAGGGCGGCTGCCGACGCATAGTCCTTGGCAGACTGGAAAATATCGCTTTTCTGCCCGTTGTACACCGAGAGGACCTCCATGTTGTCCATCGAGAACTTGCCCAGATCCACCGTCCCGTTCTGGGCATTGGATATCTGGATGCCATCGTAGAACACCCCGACATGCTGGCTTCCCAGACTGCGCACATTGACAGTCTTCAATCCTCCGATGCCACCGTAGTCCTTGACCTGCACACCGGAGAAATACCGTAGCGCATCTGCTATCGAATTGGAACTCAGACGCTGAAGCTGCCGCCCCGACAGCCTTTGCGCCGGAACAATCTCCCTTATCCGTTCAGCCGTGACGACCACCTCACTGAGCGTATCTCCAGACATGCGGCCAACCGTATCCTGAGCCGACATCACACATGGAAGAAACAGCAGCAAAAATACAATAGGTAATGCAGTACCCCCTTTATCGTTTATCATTGCCAAATAATTTTCCATCTCCCGGGATATCCATGCGCCAGAATCGGCAGAATGCAGGACAAAAGCCCGACAACATTCCGACTGTTCTGATACATGGAGACTGTCTGTGTCCTGAAGAAGAAAAAATCATTCAGCTATGCTGCACCCGTACTCCCGCAGGGCAGACAGTCACAACTGAAAGCAGGTCTTCTGACTTATTCCTCATCGCGGCAGCCTTCCCACCTTTTCAGGCAGTGGCTAAAAAGATGACCGCGTGACTTCCGTCCGGAAAAGGACGTGGAAATTACAGCAGCGGGAACTGTCCGGGATTCTCACCCGGTTCCCTTTTGATTCCTCCACCGCAGAGCGGCGGAACGGAAACTTTCAGCGGTGCAAATGTAGGTATTTTTCTCAATAATCCAAATTATGTATGTCTGATGCTCTTGTCCGAGTCCTGCATACTAATCTGCCAAAAGATACTGTCGTGTGACGGAGCGCGGCTCGGACATCACTCCGAAGGGTACCCCGCTGTAAAGCAGCTCTCCTCCGGAGAGAGTAGACAGGGCCTGGTTGAGATGCAGCTCCTCTATCACCGTACCGGCGAAATACCGGGATGCCGCCCGCACCTACCTCATCGCAGCCATCAGTGCCCTGGCCTCCCTCGTCTACTACCTCGGGTCCCGGCAGAACGAATAATTGACGTTTTTAAAAGCATACAATTTTTTAAAAACGTATAAATTTGATATAAGGCGGCTTATGCTGCCTTTATTTTTTGTAGCTTTGCTTCGTGCTAACTTTTAGAGCAGACAGAATATGAAGAATGTGAAAGAAGAAAAGAACGGACAGGTTCAGGAGCAACTGATCCAGCACGATTCAACTGACAATGCAGATGCCGGAAAGAAGAGGAAAGTCAGCAAAACTTGGGAGGCTGCGATGCGGTATAAAGGCAGCGTGATAGTTCTTGACCGGACACTTTACGAACGATGAGATACCTCATAGACACAAATATCATTGTCTACATCATCAGTGACCCTGATTCTCTGGACAATGATGTTAAGGCAATCATATCCGATCCTGACAACACACTATATACAAGTGCGGAATCTGCAAAGGAGCTGGTCATAGCATACAGAAATAAAGGATTGCTGACGAAACGATGGGGAAAAGCCGAGGATATGCTGAATTCGATTGAAGACGAGTACGGCATATACATCAGACCGATCAACCGCGAGCACATCCTCACCTATGCAAGACTCCGTCTCAACATACGGCAGGACCACAGAGACCCATCCGACCACGTCATCATCTCCCACGCCATAACAGAGCACATGCCGCTGATCTCCAGCGACACCCGTTTTGGCTACTACCGAGCCCAAGGGCTCGATTTCATCTACAACAAGCGATAACTGCGGCTACTACAGATACCGCCGTGTGACGGAGCGCGGCTCGGACATCACTCCGAAGGGTACCCCGCTGTAAAGCAGCTCTCCGCCTGAGCCGCCTCCGTAGGGGCCGAGCTCGATGAGCCAGTCGGCGGACTTAATCAGACCGGTGTTGTGCTCCACTAGGATGACGGTGTTGCCGGCGGAGACCATCGAGCGGAACAGCCGGGTGATGTGTTCCACATCCTTGAAATGCAGGCCGTCGGTAGGCTCGTCGAGGATGAATATCCTGCGGCTCTGGCCGAGACGGGAAGCGAGTTTCATGCGCTGGAGCTCCCCTCCGGAAAGAGTAGACAGGGCCTGGTTGAGATGCAGGTACACCAGCCCGACCTCCATCAGGGGGCGCAGTTTCTCCTCTATCACCGTACCGGCGAAATACCGGGACGCCGCCCGCACCGTCATGTCCATGACCTGGGCGATATTGTACTCCCCCCGGATTCTGTACTGCAGGGCCTCCGGCGAATAGCGCAGGCCGCCGCAGGCCTCGCAGACCGTCTCCACCGAATCCATGAAGGCCATTTCGGAGACTATCACCCCCTTGCCGCCGCAGACCGGACAGCCTCCCTTCGAGTTGAACGCAAACCAGTCGGCACTGACCTTGTTCTCCTTGGCAAATATTTTCCTTATGTCGTCGGCCACTCCCATATAGGTCGCGGGCGTGGAACGGAGACTGGCCCCGATATTTTTCTGACTGATGTACTCTATGTCATCCTGCTGCGGGCAGCTGTCCATCAGGCACTGGATCAGAGAGCTTTTGCCCGATCCGGCTACTCCCGCCACGACCGTAAGCACCCCGAGGGGAAAATCCACCGTGATACCCTTCAGATTGTGCAGACGGGCATTCTCCACCCTAATCCATCCGGCAGGTTCCAACGGATCAGGGTTGAACTCCCGGTCCGCCTCCAGCATACGCCCCGTATCCGTACCGCTCGCCACCAGCCCCTCCAGCGGTCCCTCGTACATTATCCGGCCCCCTTCCATTCCGGCTCCCGGCCCCATGTCCACGATGTGGTCGGCGATGCGGATCATCTCCCGGTGGTGCTCCACGAGCAGGACGGTATTGCCGTGGTCCCGGAGCTTGCGGACCGAGTTCTTCAGCAGGGCGATATCGTGGTTGTGCAGGCCGACACTGGGCTCGTCAAGGATGTAGAGCAGGTCGGACAGGGAGGAATTGATGTATTTTGCGATCTTGCACCGCTGGGCCTCGCCTCCGGACAGGGTTCCCACGGCCCGGTCCAGGGTCAGGTAGCCTAAGCCGATCTCCTCCAGTGCATCGAGCCGGCTCAGGACTGCCTGCCGGATATCCTGGGCCAACGGACCGGCCAGCATGCTGCCGGGTGCCGGAGTGCGCATCCATTCCGCCAGTTCTGAAACGGACATGGCCGTAACCTCCGCGATATTCTTTCCGTCAATGCGGCAGGAAAGCACCTTGGGATTGAGGCGGGTGCCTCCGCAGTCAGGACAGACTCCGGTACGCAGCATGGGATCGAGGACCTTGCGGTGCAGCAGACCTTCCTCCGAATTGATGATGCTGCGGTACATCCTCGGCACCAGGCCCTCGTACTTCGCGGTCTTGGGCCAGTTGGAGGGAGGGTTCTTCAGACGTATCTGCGGCGAATACAGGAACAGGTCCAGCTCCTCGGGAGTGTAGTCCCGTATCTTCTTGTCCAGGTCGAACAGACCGCTGTGGGCATAGCGTATCCACCTCCAGCCTCCCTTGTGGAATGCGATGTAGTGTATCGTGTCCTCGTCATTGAGGCTCTTGTCGAAGTCCACCAATTTGTGGATGTCCAGCTCCCGTATCTCCCCCAAGCCGGAGCACCGCGGGCAGCTGCCCTGGGGATGGTTGAAGGAAAATGTGTCGGAATATCCCACAAAAGGCTGCCCGACGCGGGAGAACAGCAGTCTCAGCAGCGGGTGGATATCGGTGTAAGTGGCTACTGTCGAGCGGGAGTTGGAGGCGGGTTTCTTCTGGTCAATGACAATGGCCACCGGCAGGTTGTCAATGCTGCCCACGTGCGGACGGCCGTACTTGGGGAGGTACTGCTGCACGAATGAGGGGAATGTGTCGTTCAGTTCCCTGCGTGACCTGGCTGCAATGGTATCCAGCACCAGCGAGGACTTGCCTGAGCCCGACACCCCGGTGAAGACCGTTATCTTATACTTCGGGATGCGCAGCGAGACATGCTGCAGGTTGTTCTCGTACGCATCATTGATCGTTATGTATTCTCTGTCTGTCATATATCTTATTTCCAAATTGTCCGTCCCCATTTCCTTTTTCGTCCCATACCACTTCCCGTCCTGCCCCTTCCCTCCATGCACCACAATGGCAGCAAATCGCGGGAAACACTGCCGGTGTGGCAAACCGCCGCATGCCGCACATCGATGACAGCACACTCTGGGACACCCTACCGTCACCACCTCCATCCACAACGGCAGCAAACCACGGAAAACACTGCCGGTGTGGAAGAAATCGCCTCACACCGCCATCAGGGAGTGCTGCCTCCTGGAGGTACGCGCTTCGCGCTATCCCCCCCACACCTGCAGTGCGGGCCCCTCCCGTTCACGAAGCCACGGGCGGCTACGCCTCCAGGAGGCAGCACTCCCTGATGGCCCGGAGCGTTATTCACCCAAACGGTTACTCCCAGTTCAATACTTTCTCTACGACTTCTCCGACTGTGGAACAGAAGCAGGGAATTGCGGCATCTGCCTCCGACATGAAACCTCGGGAAGCCATTGTGGTAAAAAGTTCCCGCAGAGAATCGTAGTATCCGTCCGTATTGAGAATGAACACTGGCTTGGAGTGCTCGCACAACTGCCGGCCCAACAGCCAGCAGAAGAGTTCATGCATGGTGCCCCAGCTGCCCGGCAGCACGATGCAGGCCTGGCCCAGCTCCGTCATCTTCGCCACGCGGGAAGCCAGGTCCGGAGTCTCGACCATCTCCGCAAGCCCCTGTGCCCTCACCTCTATCCGGCGGTCCCGGGACTCCTTCTTTCCCTTGAAATTCTTCGGGAACACTCCCGTAACCCTTCCACCGGCCTCGATTGCCGCCGAGGCCATCGTCCACATTGTTCCTACTGAGGCTCCACCGTAGACTATCTCCACACCTTCACGTGCCAGACGGCGGCCGAGTTCTGCTGCATTGTCCGCATACACCGGAGAATTACCGGCAGCCGAACCAAGATAGACTGTAACTTTTGCCAACATATTTCCTATTGTTCTATTTTATTCATTCACTTGCAAATCCTCTACCCTGTAGATATAGAAGTTGTACACATGCCTTCCACACCGCATCACCTTCACCGTATCACAGTCGGACACATTGCCGAAAGGCATGACTGAAGGATCGCGCCAGTCACGGCTCGAAGTTATAAACCAGCCGTCCTGCCCCGATTGCAGGCCTCCCCGTTCCAGGTTGATCCACCGATACTTGTGGATATCTTCCATCGGCCCGACGCAGAGCATCCGTACTCCGAGAGGCGAAGTCACGTAGTAGTCGATATTGGCAGCCGGATACCACCGCCAGCTGAACACCGGGTCATCCTCCGATGCCAGTCCTTCCGCCAACGCCTCATCCCTGACAGCCGCGAACCCGTCTCTGAGCTGATCCCAGCCGTACATGTCGAGAGTAAAATCATCCTTGCCCATCCTGTTGTACTCCGTATGACGGTCCAAAGGAATGGCTCCGGTCCGTATCTCCACCAAGGCCAGAGGCAGCAGCACTGCTGTAAATCCCACGGCTGCCGTCACCCAGCGGCTCATAATGCCATCCTTCAAGGTACGCCTGTCCATCCGTACTGCTGCTGAGGCCGCCAGCGGGACAAGTGTCACAAAGGCCGGTCCGGACCAATGCGGAAGAGTCGCCCTCTGCCACGACACCACCCAGAAAATCAGGATCAAAGGCAGAGCCGTCCACAACAGGTAGGAGGCTTTTTTCCTGTCCGTTTCCAACCGCCGGCGTAAAAACAGTATGACAGCGGCGGCAGTCAATACAAACAGAACCGGATTGTTGTAGAAAAATTCACCCGCTATCTCCCGTCCGAAAAACTCTGGGTGCAGCTGGTGCTGTGAGACCACTCTCTCCGAATGGAAGGTGAAACTGATAAAATCATTCTGCATGTTCCATACCAACACGGGCAGCATGCAGACCGCCGTCACTACAATGGCAGCATACAATTCCCAGCGGCGGAGCCACCTGCGGTCATGGAAGATAATGTACAGACCTGCACCTGTCCATAGAAAGGCTGAGGTATATTTCGAGAGGAAAGCCAGCCCGCATGCCAGCCCTGCAGCCAGCATCCAGCTGCCGCTGCGCCGTCCGTCCCCGAAGGCCCTGAGAAAACAAAGCAGAGCCGCCAGCCAGAAAGTGGCCTGAGGTGTATCAGGCATGATAAAGGTACCGCAGATAACGGTAGCATACAGCGACGAGACATACAGCAGGGCACTGTACCAACCGGTACGCCTGTCGCCTCCTATCTCCGCGCCGATGAGGTACATCAGCCAGATATTGACAGTACCCAGCACTATCGAGGCCATCCGGATTGCAAGCTCGCTGTCCAGCGCAAGATTGAAAGTAAATATCTGGATCATCCAGCCCACCATCCCGGGATGGTCGAAATGACTCCAGTCCGGGAACAGGGCATAGAGCCTGTAATAAACCTCATCGTTGCCGAACTCTATCAGAGCCGCACACATTGCCCTTACTACGGCAGACACGGCCATCAGTATAAGCACATAACGGGTATACCGGCTCATTCCGTGAAACGTCTTCGCGATTTGTAGATCTGCTTTCATTGTCCTATTCAAACTCGTCATTTGTCATTCCAAAATCACCCCGCTGCCAAGCATTTCCAGATCCTCCGGTGCATACCACACCGCGAACTGCCCGGGGGTTATACCCCTCTGAGGCTGGTCGAAGACGATGTACATCCCGTCGTCGAGGCTGTAAAGGGATGCCTGCTGCAGGGGCTGGCGGTAGCGTATCCGGACCAGATAGCGGCGCACCTCCCCGGGGACCATCCGGAGGTCGCGGCGGATCCAATGCACCTCGTCCGCATTTATCTTCAGGGCCCGGCGCATCAGACCGGGATGCTCATGTCCCTCCCCTACGTATATCGTATTGGTCTGCACGGAAGTGTCGAGGACAAATATCGGCTCTCGGTGCCCTCCGATGTTCAAACCCTTGCGCTGCCCGATGGTATAGTACTGCGCCCCGATGTGAGTCCCTATTTTCTTCCCGTCACTCTCTTTATAGTGGTACGCCCTGGCGAGGGCCTTCACCTCATCCGGCTGCAGCTGACAGAATCCTCCGCATGCTTCCGGCACTGCCGTACCCACTTCCGAATCATCTGAAGAGACCGCATAGCCCGGATATTCCTCCAGGAGACGACCGTAGAAATCCGGGAAAATCTCCACCACATTGCCCTCCCTCGCAGCCAGTTTCTGCTGGAGGAACACCGGCAGGTCTACCTTGCCCACAAAGCAGATGCCCTGCGAGTCCTTCTTCTCCGCGCTGGGCAGACCTGCCTCACGAGCCAGCCTGCGTACCTCCGGCTTGACGATATCCCCTATCGGGAAAAGCGCGGGAGCCAGCTGTTCCTGGGTCAGCTGACAGAGAAAATAGCTCTGGTCCTTGTTACCGTCCGCCCCGGCCAGTATCCGGTATACAGGCTCACCGTCAGGACCTTCCGTCACATCCTTGCGGCAATAGTGCCCTGTAGCCACATAGTCCGCCCCGAGATCCCTCGCCGCCTTCAGAAAAGCGTCGAACTTGATACGGCTGTTGCACATCACATCCGGATTGGGAGTACGGCCCTTGGCATATTCAGAGAACATATAGTCCACCACCTGATGCCGGTAAGTATCCGACAAGTCGATGAACTCGAAGGGTATGCCTATCTTGCGGGCCACCATCTCGGCCACCTTGCGGTCCTCCTCCCACTCACATTCCCCGTGCAGGGTCCCGGTGATATCGTGCCAGTTCTGCATGAACAGCGCGAACACATCGTACCCGGCCTGCCTGAGCAGCAGCGCCGCCACCGACGAATCCACTCCGCCGGAAAGCCCTACGGCAATTCTCTTACCCCGAAGATTCTCTTTTATTTCCATTCCAGACATCGTTCCTAACATTGGATTTTCAAAAATTCTGCGCAAAAGTAAGAAATCTTGGCGAAAATTTATATCTTTGCAGCCGGGTAAGTCTTACACGACCAGCTCCCATCCAACCTCCCCAGGGCCGGAAGGCAGCAAGGACACGATGGTCGTAGCGGTGCGATGTAATCAGCTTACCCTTTTTCATATCCGGTGCTCACGTTACTATCCGGTCTGTAGAAGTTACGGGTCACAACTGCATGCTGTGCAGCACCTTGTTTTTTCAGGCCAGGAAGAGCGCCTGTATTTTTCAATCAACTGTATAACAGCATGTTGCAAAACAACAGTGCGCTTCTGCTTACCGTTGCTGTCGGGCCGTCTGCCGTTGCTGTCGGGCCATCTTCTCCCGTGGCCTTTATCCATACCTCGAAGCGCGGCATTAAGTTCCATCCGCACCGTGCTCCTACGAATGGCTATCCGCAAAATACCCATACGCCACATGTAGCCTCTGTTAAAGCCACTATACATTTTAGTCAAATTGGGACTATGATAATCAGCATATTTGTAAAATTGCAAAATATTATATCAGAAGCACTTAAAAAAGACTCTTGCATTTTGTTAAATTAACTTGCAGGTCCGTGAAATGCCGCATAATGGTTCGCCTGCGACGACATCACTTGCTGCACCCCTTGTTTGTTCAATAGTGCAGGCTGCGGGACTTTGGCTCCCGAAAAGGGAGGGGACCCGCCGAAGGTGGGGAGGATCCCGCAGCCTGTACTATTGAATAAACTCCGCAGGTACCAAATACGGCGATTACGGTTCACCTGCGGGAGGGGTTGAAATTAGTCTTTGGTCTTTACGCCTTGGCGGTGCAGATTGAACAAGTTCTTTGCATTGCTCTCGATTTCTCGCTATATTTGTTTTCGCCATTTATACTATGGCACTACTGCAAATTTACGAGGTATATTTGAAACACATTTAATCCACTATTTGTCATGAGAATCATGAATACTTTACTGAAGGCCATGGCTGCGGCGATCTTGTGCAATGCCGCATCCTGCAGCGACATCAAGCCTGGTACTGTCACTATGGAGACCTCCGGCACCTACAGACTTTCTGACGACAGTGACGCACAGCTGGACCTCAGAATCAACATCGAGTACCTCATTTCAGGTCTGGACGCCAAAAGCCTGGACAGTATCAATGGCAGGCTTGCCTCAGCCATGTTCGGAGACATGCCGGCCGGCACGGACATTGAGGATGCCGTTACTGGATACAAGGACAGGAAAGTAGCCGAGTACAGGGAGGCCAATCTGCCACTGCTGCAGGACAGCACCTACGGCATTTCTCCGGCCTCAGCCAGCTGGTCGGACTACACCACCGGGGCCGTAAGCGGCTTCTACGATGACATTCTCTCCTACACCGTCACAAAATACACATATACAGGAGGTGCCCACGGAACCACCTCTGTCATAGCACTCAATCTTGACATGAAGACCGGAGCGGCTGTAACCGAGGAAGAGATGTTCAAAGCCGGATACTCAGACAGACTGTCCGGACTCCTTACCGGCCGTCTGCCCGAATCGCTGGAAAATCCGGCCGATACATCCATGTTGTTCGAGAAAAACATCCGTCCCAACGGAAACTTCACCGTATCCGACAGCGGCGTCACCTACATCTACAACCAGTACGAGATCGGCCCCTACGTCATGGGGACAATAAAGGTCACTGTCCCTTGGAACGAACTTGAAGACCTGCTGCCCTGAAACTATTCAGCAACAGGAATAGCACTGCCATCGAAAATAAACGGCAGAATATCGTCCACCGAGGAAAATACGACAATACGGCTGAGGCCTCCCACGATGACACGGACGGGGGCCTCTGCCCTTTTCTGGGTCTCGGCCAGCACCTGGCGGCACGCACCGCAGGGCCAGGCAGGCTCCGGAGCCATACGTCCGTCGCGGCAGGCAGTCACCGCCAGGGCACGGACAGCAAGTTCCGGATGCTGCGCATGAGCCGCAAAAAGAGCCGTCCTCTCAGCGCAGAGCCCGGACGGGAACGCCGCATTCTCCTGATTGGCCCCCTGCACCACCGTCCCGTCCGAGAGGAGCACCGCCGCACCGACGTTGTAATGCGAGAAAGGTGCATAAGAGCCTTTCGTCGCACCGATTGCAGACTCCAGCAGGGAGCGGTCCTCGGGCATCATATCTTCCATAGATGCAAATTCCTTATATTCGATTGTCAAACTCCTATGTGCCATACGTCTTATTTTACTCAAGTAACTTTCAACTGCAAAGTTAGAAGCAATTTTCATTCCGCCCGAAAATTTCTGACATCGCAGCTGCTGCGGCATACCTTTCCGGATACCTGCCACATTGCCCCGACTCCTGTCACTTTCACTCACACAAGCAGAATCCCGCCCGACTCACTAAATTAATTCTTTAAAACGAAGTATTTGAGAATAAGCGCGATAGTTTCAACTATATTGTTTAGTGAATCTAAAAAGGAGGCACAAGCTGGTTTTTGCCACCACATAGCAAAAGGACGTTTTAAAAATATTTGAAAATCAGAAAGTTCACCACAACTAATCTGTTTAGTGACATTTGGCCGGGCAGCCTGGATTCCGGATTAGTGATACGACATCCACGAATGCTTACTCCGCAATGGTTCCGGCCGGCACAAAAACTTCCGGCTTACCACAGAAACTTCTGAGTCTCAGCCCCAAGTACCGCAAAAAAACTTCCACCGCCGCCTTTTCCTTGTCCGGCTTGGAGCAAACATCTAATTTTGCCTGCGGATTTAACTAACAACAATGCGACCCATGAGACCGATAAGATTCAACCGCCACACGCTGTTCTCCACCATCCTCAATATCCTGGGACTGACACTCGCCCTATCGGTATTCCTGATACTGATGGTGCAGGTAATGTATGACTGGAGATACGACAGATGCTGGCCCGGACACGAAAAGATATACCGGCTGGAATATGCCGCCCAGGAAGACCTTAGTTCCTACAGCGTGAACTGGTCGAGACCTATGATTAACACGCTGAAGGATGCGTTGCCCCAGGCCGAGGCTGTCGGCACATATCTGTACAGCAAAGGGCAGAGTGCTCCTATGCGTGAGACCGGGACGGACAATCCTGGAATCACACTCAGGTACGCAGACTGCGACTACGGGCTGCTGAGGGTATTCCCATTCGAGTTCACCGAGGGCGACACATCGCTGTTCAAGGCTCCCCGGACTGCCGTAATCTCCGAAAATGGAGCAGAGAAGCTGTTCGGCAGCGAGTCTCCCATAGGCAGGGAGGTGGAATTCGCCTCTCCGGCCACCGTCCGGTTCCTTCCAAGGCAGTTCACTATCGTGGGGGTGTTCAAGGATTTCCCGGAGAATTCCAGTGTGGACAACGAAGTCATAATCAATATCGGGGACTTTTCCATCAACAATTACGGGGAGTGGGCCTACTACTGTTATGTCAGGACTTCCGACCATGAAGGGCTTCAATCGGCACTGGATGAATATGCAGACAAGTTGTCCGGAGGACAAGAGGATTCCGGATTCAGGGGATTCCGGATCACCGGCCTGCACGATGCGTACTACAACTACAATTTCCCTCCTGACAACATCGCCAAGGGCAACCGCAGCACCACCATCACACTCTTCTCCGTCGCCATCCTAATCCTGCTGATTGCAGCCATCAATTTCATCAATTTCTCCATGGCGGCAGTACCATTCCGCATCAAGAGTCTCAATACCAGAAGAGTAATCGGAGCGACACGCGGAACCCTGATATGGCGGCAGCTCGGCTCGACACTTCTGCTGGTACTGGCCGCTTTTGTCCTCAGCGCAGGAGTGATGTCCGTCGCCGCGACCACAGGCATTGCCTCGTACATCTCCGGTTCGCTGAAAGTCCAGGACAACCCTGCCGTGCTCCTCATCGGCCTGTGTGCTGCCGTGACCACTGCCCTGGCCGCAGGGATTTTTCCCGCCCGCTACAGCACCTCGTTCAACCCGGCGATGGTACTCAAAGGCTCATTTTCCCTCTCCGCCCGGGGCCGGAATCTGCGCACGGTGCTCGTCAGCATACAGTACCTGGTCTCTTTCATCCTGATTATCTGCGCACTGTTCATCACCCTGCAGGTAAGATACATGAAAGGGTTCGACATGGGCTACGACCGGGAACATATCGTGGAGTTCAGCCTTCCAAACGAATCGGCAGTAAGGCGGGAGACTCTTAGAGAAATGCTGCTCGGGAACCCGGCCATCACCGGTGTGACCTTCTCCGCCTACTCCATCGCCTCGGAGACAAAGATGCCATGGGGCCGTCAGTACAACGGAGAGCCGGTACAGGTAGAATGCCTGCCCGTAGACCGCAATTTCATTTCCTTCTTCGGTCTGGAACTGACCGGCGGAAGGGACTTCCTCCCATCCGATGACACCAATCCGGACGGCACGATGATAGTAAACGGGACTTTTCTCAGCATGCATCCATTCTACCAGATCGGTTCCGGATTCCCGGGACACTCCAACGGCTACGCGACGATAATCGGCTCCATCAGGGATTTCAACTTCAAGCCCCTGCAGCACAGTATCGGTCCTTTCTGCCTGTACAACTTCGGAAGCACCCCCTGGTGGCCGTTGCGGACGGGATATGCCAGAATAATTCCAGGCGACATTCCCGCCACATTCGGATTCATCCGGCAAAAGATACAGGAGACAGACCCCTCTGTCAATGCCGAGGACATAGACATCCATTTCCTCGATGATACGGTGGACAGACTCTATGCCAAAGAGGACAGGCTGGGCCGCCTGATCAGCACCGCTTCCTGGATTTCCCTGCTCATCTCCATCATCGGTATCCTCGGTCTCGTCCATTTCGAGACCCAGTTCCGCCGCAAAGAGATAGCCGTCCGCCGGGTACACGGAGCCTCCGTCAGGGAGATACTGCTGATGATCAACCGCTACTACCTGACCCTCACCGCAGGCTGCTTCATCCTGACAACACCGGTATCATTGGTCATTATCCGCCGCTGGGTCTCCTCCTTCCCCTACCAAAGCCCCATACCGGTATGGATATTCCTGGCCGCCCTGGTCATAGTGACCGTCATCACCGCAGTGACTGTCACGCTCCTCAGCCGCAGGGCCGCTCTCCGCAACCCAGTGGAGTCCATTGCCAATGAATAGGCTGGCATCGTCCTTGTCCGGCACGCCGATTTTGCGTATTTTTGCAGTATGGATTGGGACTTTATCATTCAATGCATACTGGCTGTGGGGCTGTCGGCCGCCCTGCTGGCACTTCTGGACACCCGTCTGAAACTGAGGGAGGAGAAACGGAAGACCTCCATGTTCTACAGCATTTCCAAGGACCTGGAGGGAGACACATGGAAGCAGAAGGACGTCATCGAGGAGCAGAGCGGCACTATAATGGTGCAGAACAATACGATTCTGGAACAGAAACACGAGATAGAGAGCCTTGAGACCGACCTGGAGGAAAGCCGGACCATGGCCCGGATGCTGCTGCAGCGCGGCAGTGAGAACGCAGAGCTGACCGCATTTACCGAGAAGCTGCTGATGCTCGCAGACGAGACGGCCAACATCTACTACGAGAGCGCATCCAGTCCCGGAAACATGAGCCGCAGGATAATAGCCGTCCTGCGCACGGAACTGGCGGACAATAGCATATTGCCGCAGATCAATTCCCTCATCGAGGCCTCCTACCCCGGCTTCACAGAGAGCCTGTACTCCGAATTCCCATGGATGACACAGGACGACCGCCTGCTCGTCTCCCTGATGTGCTGCGGAGTCTCCCCCAACGCCGTAAGCGTCATCCTCGGCACCGACCTCAACCGGCTCAATAAATGGAAGACCCGTCTGGGCAGACAGATGGGCCTGCCCGTCCGGCTCTCCAAATACCTCAAGGACCGGCTGTACTCATACCGCTCCTGTCCCCTCCGGAAGGATCCCAGTACTTCCGCAATGGCATAAATATCAGCCGAAAACCAGACGCAAGCCAGGAACTCCTTCGGAAGGAGTAGCAGTTCACGCTGAGCAGCAGGGGCGGCAGACACAAAAACTTCCGACAAACCGCAGAAACGTCTAAGTATCAATTACCTCCGCAACGAAAAAACTTCCACGACCGTCTTTTCCTTGTCTGGCTTGAAGCAAACGATTAATTTTGTGTACGGATTTTATTGCCAATTTCAATTTGATAAAAGCCAAAAACTATGAGACCGATACGATTCAACCGCCACACACTGTTCTCCACCGTTCTCAACATCGCGGGACTGACACTCGCCTTCTCGATATTCATGACCGTGATGGTGCAGGTGCTGTACGACCTGCGGTATGACCGGAATTATCCCGGTCACGGGAAGGTGTACCGTCTGGAGAGCATGCTGCCGACCAATCCGGGGATGTGGTACTCAACGGTATCGCGGCCGGTGATAGAGCATTTGAAGACCTCGCTTCCTCAGGCCGAGGCGGTGAGCGTGTATGAGTATGCCAAGGGGATGACGCAGCTTTTCAATGAGACCGGTACGGACAACCCGGGCGTGAGCCTGAGGACAGCTTATTCGGAACATGACCTGCTGAAGGTATTCCCGTTCGAGATAATCAGCGGGGACACTGCCGGTTATGGTGCCCCGAGAACTGCCGTCATCTCCGCGAAAGGGGCCAGGAAGCTGTTCGGAAACGAGTCCCCGTTAGGGAAAGAAGTCAGCTTTACGGTAGGCGCTGATCCGCGTCCGTTCCGCATTGTGGCGGTCTACAAGGACTTTCCGGACAATTCCAGTGCTGACAATGAGCTGCTGCTGTCATCCGGTCTCGACGGTCTGGAGGATTGGAGCGGATGGTCTTACTGCTGCTATGTAAAGCTGTTCACAGAGGAGGGAGCGGCTGCGGCCGTAGATTCGGCAGCGGCGTATATCGGGCGGCAGATATTCCAGGCGGACATAATAAAGCTGCGGCTTACCCGCCTGCATGACGCCTACTGGTCGGAGGATGTCATTTCGGACGTTGCCGGCAAGGGCAACCGTTCCACTGCCATTGTCCTGCTGACTGTAGCCATTGCAGTGATACTCATCGCTGTCATCAATTTTATCAACTTCGCCATGGCGTCGGTGCCGTTCCGCATCAAGGGGCTGAACACCCGGAGGGTAGTCGGTGCGACAAGAGGCAGCCTGATAAGGTCGCAGCTGATTTCCACTATCGGGCTGGCACTGCTTGCATTTGCCCTCAGTATCGGGGTGATGTCGCTTGCAGCCGGTACCAGCCTGGCCTCATATATCTCCGGATCAATGCGGCTCCAGGACAATCCCTCGCTTATCCTCATATCCCTCGGGGTTGCGGTGGCGACAGCTGTTGCCGCCGGTATCTTCCCTTCGTTCTACAGTACCTCATTCAGTCCGGCTGTGGTGCTCAAGGGCTCTTTTTCCCTGTCAGCCAAAGGCATCAGACTGCGCTCGGTACTGATAGGGGTACAATACGTGATATCGTTCGTTCTGCTGCTCTGCTCTATGTTCATAGCCGTGCAGAACAGGTATATGAAGAACTACGACATGGGATTCGACCGGGAGCAGGTGGTCGAGATGGAGGTGACGGACAATATCGCGGCCAAGCGCGAAACCTTCAGGAATATGCTGCTGGAATATCCGGGTATCACCGGAGTCGCGGCGGCATCCAGGTCAATAGTCTCAGCGGAGGCAGGCGGCTGGGGAGGTGACTACGGCGAGGGATACATCATGTACGATGTCATAGGCACGGACCGCTGGTTTGTACCGTTTTTCGGTCTTGAGATTGAGGAGGGACGGAACTTCGTTCCTTCCGATGACGGGAGCTCCGAGGGCTGCTATATTTTCAACAGGACGGCAATGGAGACATGGCCATACCTGCATTCGTACATGGAAAACGGCAAGATGAATATCGTCGGAATAGTCAAGGATTTCCATTACAAGCCCATGCAGCATGCCATGGCCCCGATGGCCCTGTACAATTACGGTTCGAATACCGGGAGCATGCTCAGAATGTTCTACATCAGGATAATGCCGGAGGGAGTCAGCAAGAGCCTGGACTGGATCCGGACAAAGGTATGCGAGCTGGACCCGTCCCTGAATCCCGATGACCTGGACATCCATTTCCTGGACGAGAGCATCGACCGCCTGTACCGCAGCGAGGAGCGCCTCGGCCGCCTCATTACAGCCACCGCCCTCATTTCCATGTTCATCTCCCTCATCGGTATCCTCGGGCTGGTGTACTTCGAGACCCAGTTCCGCCGCAAGGAGATAGCCGTCCGCCGGGTGCTCGGGGCCTCCGTCAGGGAGATTCTGCTGATGGTCAACCGCTACTACCTGACCATCACACTGGTCTGCTTCATCGTCACCGCACCGGTCGCCACTGTCATCATCCGGCATTGGGTCTCCTCTTTCCCCTACCGCAGCCAGATACCCGCTTGGATATTCATCGCCGCCCTTGCCCTGATTGCCCTCATCACAGCCGTCACCGTGACCCTGCTGAGCAGAAGCGCCGCCATGCGCAATCCGGTCGACTCCATCTCCAACGAGTAGAATTTTTTCGTATTTTTGTCCGTTCAGACTCAGAACTGAACTGACGACATGAGACAGATACTGAATTTCAATGAAATCCGGACTATAATCACGGGAGCTTTCACCGCAATGCTCCTGATAATGCTGGCTGTACTGCCCGCACAGGGACAGAGCAGGATGACCCGTCAGGAATACATCGACAAATACAAGGACGCGGCCATACAGTCCATGAGGACTCACGGCATACCGGCCAGCATAACTCTGGCGCAGGGCTGTCTGGAATCCGGAGACGGCAACTCCGATCTGGCCGTAAAGGCCAACAACCACTTCGGGATCAAGTGTCACAAAGACTGGAAGGGACCGACTTACTACAAAAAGGACGATGATCCCGGCAAATCCTGCTTCCGCAAATACCGCAACCCGGCGGAGTCTTTCAAGGACCACTCCGACTTCCTGCGCTACAGGGACCGCTATGCATTTCTCTTCGATCTGGATATAACCGACTACAAGGGCTGGTGCCACGGTCTGAAAAAAGCCGGTTACGCCACAGACCCCCAGTATGCCCAGAGGCTGATAAAAATCATCGAGGACTACCAGCTTTACCGTTTCGACCGCGAGATGTCAGCCAAAGCGGAACAGAACCGCAAACTGCTTCCTCCCAGCCCGAACGAGATAATGAAGGTGATGGAGCTCAATCCTGCCAGGACTTCCCTGCTTTACAAATACTCACGCAACCGCATCATCTACGAGCGCAACGGTGTGCCCTACATTCTGGCCGGCAATCTTGACACATATGAAAGCATTGCCGAAGAATACAACCTCTTCACAAACGAACTCCTGCGCTACAATGATCTCAAGAAATCCAGGGAACTGGTACCCGGCACAGTGGTATACCTCCAGAAGAAAAAGGCAAGGGCACAACGGCACATGGAAATACACATAGCTGTGGAAGGCGACACCTACTACGATGTATCACAGAAATACGGTGTCCGCATGAAACAGCTCTTCAGATACAACGACTACAAGAGTGGAGACATCCTCTACGTCGGTGATGAGATATTCCTCCGAAGACACAAATAGAATATGAACAGAAGAAAACTGACTACGGCTATATGCCTGGCTGCCGTACTCATTCTCGGTGCCATAGGGCTGAACTGGTATATCACTTTCAAGAAGCCGAATACGGCAGGTGAAGGAGTGATCCTCATATACAGAAACTCCGGCTACGGGGCGGTGGAAGACTCCATCTGTGCCTCAGGCACGATAAAGAACCTGAAAAGTTTCAGACGGGCCGCCGGCAGACGGAATCTGGCGGAGCACTTCGAACCAGGACGGTATGTCATAGAGCCTGGAATGTCAAACCAGCACATAATCAGGATGATCGCCAATGGCTGGCAAACACCGGCAAAAGTCACGCTGAGGGGATACATCAAGACCATCGACAGGCTTGCAGCTTTTCTCGGACGCAATTTCGAGGCCGATTCAGCCGCTTTTGCGACGGTCCTGAAAGACACTGCCATGATAGACTCTCTCGGTTTCAGGCCCGAAACATTCATAGGGATGTTTATCCCAAACACCTACGAGTTCTACTGGACATCCAGTCCACGCAGCGTCGTAAAACGCTTCAAAAAGGAATGTGACGCATTCTGGAACGGTGAGCGTGACCGCCTCGCCAGAGAGATAGGCCTGGACCGCAACGAGGTTATGACACTGGCCTCGATAGTCATCGGCGAGACAAACAACGCCGGAGAGATGCCGAAGATAGCCGGTGTGTACATGAACAGACTCCACAGGGGCATGAGGCTCCAGGCCTGCCCCACTGTCATCTACGCCCATCTGGAAACAGAGCCTGGACTGCGGCGTCTGCTGAACCGCCACCTGCAGATCGACTCTCCCTACAACACCTACAGAATAAAAGGGCTGCCACCGGGACCCATTGCGATACCCACAGTGACAGCCATAGATGCGGTACTCAACTACGAGAAGTCCGGTTACCTGTATTTCTGCGCAAAGCCGGAATTCGACGGAACCCATAACTTTGCGACCACATATAGCCAGCACAAGGCCAACTCAAGGGCCTACAACAAGGCCTACAGGGAAAGAGAAGCTTCACGCAAAGCCTCCAATGCAGCCTGAAATTCGGGGCTGCGGGAGTTCATCACCCGATAGAAGCATTCACGCGATACGATAGAGCTGGCAGCCAATGCCTTCATATACAGGCACAGATCTTCCTTAGAGCGTTCCAGTTCCTCTTCTTTCAACCCGATACCCCTCTCAGTGGCCAGGGCTACAAGTCCCTCCACCATATCGTCAGTAACCTCGAAGCCACGGTCGAATTTCTCAAACGTCCGATACTTTGATGTCCATGCGCTCCGGTTGCGGTCGCACAGTCCGTTCATATACTCAATCACCAGCCCCTGACGGAGCAATGCCGCATAATATGGAGTATAGGAAGCAGTGTCCTGAGGCACAAAAACGTCCGGCATTATCCCACCTCCGCCGTAGACAGTCCGTCCGAGCCTGAGCGTACGGAACTTCAGCGAATCAGGGAACTGTATACTGTCCCTGCTGAAAGATTCCCCCCTCAGATATCTCTCATAAAAGTCCCGGTAATAACGGTCAGCATGCCCGGCCTCGTAGTGCGACTGGATGACCCTGCCGGAAGGGGTATGGTAACGGGCTATGGTAAGCCTGAGCTCGGAACCGTCTTCCAAAGGAAGTGCCTGCTGCACCAGTCCCTTTCCGAAAGAACGGCGGCCCACTATGATTCCCCTGTCCTGATCCTGTACAGCACCTGCCACTATCTCGCTGGCCGAAGCTGAATTCTCGTCAATCATCACCACCAAAGGACCTTTCCGGTAAAGTCCGTTGCCACGGGCCGACTCCTGCATCCTCGGAATCTTCCTGCCTTCAGTGTATACTATCAGATCACCTGCCTCCAGGAACTCGTTCGCTATATCTATAGCCGTCGGCAGGTATCCGCCTGAGTTTCCCCGCAGGTCAAGTATCACTCCTCCTGTCACACCGTCGAAGGACCGTATCGCATCTGCTATCTCATCGCGGGACTTGGCGGCAAAACGGCTCAGTTTCAGATACAGGACATCGCCGTTCACTCTGTAGGCCGCATCGAGACTGTTGATCGGTATCTTGTCTCTGACCACAGTGAAGTCCAAAGGTCCGTCCACTCCTTTCCGGAGTACGGCAAGTTCCACTTTTGTGCCTTTCTTTCCCCGAAGGTATCCGTACACATCCTCATTGGAAAGACCGATACCTGCTATGTCCGATGTATCGACCCTTACAATCTTGTCCCCCGCCAGCAGACCTACGCTTTCCGACGGTCCTCCGGCAACCGTTGCCTGGACTGTAAGGGTATCCCTGATGATGGCAAACTCGATGCCTATTCCCTCGAATTCCCCCTGCAGCGGCTCGTTCATCGCCCTAACATCCTCGGCGGAAATATAGCTGGAATGCGGATCCAGCTCCCCGACTGTAGCCACAATGGCCTTCTCCACCAGCTTCCCGAAATCCACATCCTCGAGATAAAGCCTGTCAATATAGAACAAGGTCTGATTGTACTTGCCGGCAGCTTCCGTCATCTCGTTTTTCTGCTGCGCCTGCGCGCCGTACGGTAGCACCAGTGCAGCCGCAAGGGCTATTGTCGCGATAATGCTGTGTCTATGCATGTCAAAATCTGTTTTTCAATGGTACTTCAAATTCCTTTCCCTCCCACCCGAGTTCTGTCTCAGGAAAGACCTCACGGGCCTGAGCCAGAAGTACTGCAGGGTCCTTATACCTGGAGGAAAAATGTCCTATTACCAGCCTTCCGGCTCCTGCCTTCAAGGCTGTCTCTCCGGCCTGACGGGCCGTGCTGTGAAACATCTCCGCCGCCTTCTCCGCACAGTCGTCACCAAAAGTCGCCTCATGGTAGAGCAGGTCTACATCGCGGACCATGTCCGGAAGAGATTCAAACACCGCTGTATCACTGCAGTATGCGAATGAGCGGGGAATGTACGGACGATATGTAAGGCTGCACGCGTGCAGGACAGTACCGTCCGGCCTTATCACATCCTGTCCGTCTTTCAGGGACAGTATCTCCCGGACACTCAGGGACAGTTCCTGAACCGCTTCCTTACGTACATTGAGGCCGGGCTCCTGCTCACGGAAGAGATACCCGTACGTCGGGACCCTGTGCCGCAAAGGAAAGGCCGTTACCTTTATGCCTCCATCTTCCATGACTGTCTCGGGATGCCCGGAACTCAGCGGATGGAATACTATAGGGTAGCACTCCCTCTCGAGGAACTGTCCGCGGAAAAAGTCCAGAATACTCCGGAATGCCTCCGGGGCATAAACATGCAGTGGTTCTGTCCTGCCGGACATTGACAGGGTGGACATCAGGCCGAATATCCCGAAGACGTGATCTCCGTGCACATGGGACAGGAAAACCCTCTCCGTCTTCCTCAGGGAAATGCCGTGCCGCTTCATAAGCATCTGGCATCCCTCGCCGCAGTCGATAAGCAGCAAGCGCCCACATATATTCAATATGTGAGCGCTGGGATATCTGTCCGTTGTCGGGGAAGCCGATGAGACTCCCAAAGTCGTCAACGAAAACTTCATGAGCAGAGGTGGATTATTTTCCTGCTTCCTCCATCATCTTGTTCTTCAGGTCTGCAAGTTCGGAGATGTCACCGAGTGTGGTCTTCTCAAGATTGGTCTTGAGCTTCTTCATAGCACTCTGTGTGCTCTCGTTCTCACGACGGTTCTCCTCCTTTCTGGGCTCTTCCCATGTTCTGGTGTGGGAGAGAACGATCTTCTTGTTGGACTTGTTGAACTCTACCACCTTGAAGGGAAGTTTCTCACCTACGTTGGCAGTGGTGCCATCCTGTTTCTGGAGGTTCTTGATGGAGCATGTTCCCTCAACACCCTCGCCGAGAGAGATGACGGCTCCCTTGTCTGCGAAACTGGCCACTGTTCCCTCATGGATAGAGCCGAGAGGATACTGTGTCTCGAATACGTCCCAAGGATTTTCCTCAAGCTGCTTGTGGCCGAGGCTCAGACGACGGTTCTCCTTGTCGACCTCGAGAACCACAACCTCGAGCTTGTCTCCGATGGAAGTGAACTCCGAAGGATGTTTGATCTTCTTTGTCCAGGAAAGGTCGCTGATGTGTACCAGACCGTCCACACCCTCTTCAAGCTCGACGAACACACCGAAGTTGGTGAAGTTGCGTACTGTAGCGATATGACGGGAATTGACAGGATACTTTTCGGTGATGGTTGCCCAGGGATCCTCCTTGAGCTGTTTGATACCGAGGGACATCTTCCTTTCCTCGCGGTCGAGGGTCAGGATAACGGCCTCTACCTCGTCGCCCACCTTCAGGAAGTCCTGTGCGCTGCGCAGGTGGAGAGACCATGACATCTCGGATACGTGGATCAGGCCCTCAACGCCGGGCTGGATCTCAACGAATGCACCGTAGTCTGCGATAACGACAACTTTGCCCTTAACGACATCACCCACTTTGAGATTGGGATCAAGTGCATCCCAGGGATGAGGCTGGAGCTGCTTCAGACCGAGGGCGATACGCTTCTTGGTATCATCGAAGTCGAGGATAACCACATTGATCTTCTCGTCGAGATGAACGACTTCCTCGGGATGATTGATACGGCCCCATGAGAGGTCTGTGATGTGGATGAGTCCGTCCACTCCGCCGAGGTCCACGAACACACCGTAGGAGGTAATGTTCTTGACTGTACCCTCGAGGATCTGGCCTTTCTCGAGCTTGCTGATGATATCTGCCTTCTGGGCCTCGATCTCAGCCTCGATAAGAGCCTTGTGCGATACTACCACGTTGCGGTATTCATTGTTGATCTTGACGATCTTGAAGTCCATTGTCTTGTTGACGAATACATCGTAGTCACGGATGGGCTTGACATCGATCTGGGATCCGGGCAGGAATGCCTCGATGCCGAATACATCCACGATCATACCGCCCTTGGTGCGGCACTTCACGTAACCTTTCACGATCTCGTCCTTCTCGTAAGCCTCGTTCACGAGATCCCATGAACGCAGCGAATGAGCCTTTCTGTGGGAGAGAATCAGCTGGCCTTTCTTGTCCTCTGCTGTCTCGACATATACTTCTACCTTGTCGCCCACCTTCAGGTCGGGGTTGTAGCGGAACTCGGAAATGTTGATCACGCCCTCGCTCTTGTAGCCGATGTTCACGAGAACCTCGCGCTTGCCGATGGCCATAACCGTTCCTTCCACCACCTCATTCTCCACTACCTTGGAGAGTGTCTGGTTGTACTTCTCCTCATCGGCCTTGCGGTCCTCATAAGGAGTATCTTCCTCAAAACTGTCCCAGTCGAACTTGTCGACAGGCACCGATGCATTGCTCTTGCGTTTGGGAGCCATAGCATCCACTACGGGAGCCGCCTCTTCCTGATAGGACTCGGCTGTCTCCTTCTTTTCTACGGGAGCCTCGATTTCCTCGTTCTCCACCATTACTTCTTTTTCTTTTACCATAATTTTAAATAAAACAATCTTTCCATTAAGGAGTTAGACATTATTTATAAAACCTCCACCTGCGAAGGGAGCGCAAAAGTAAAGAGTATTTTACTGATTTCCAAATAATTTTACACTTTTAACTTAGGGCATAATCTTTGCAGGGAGGAGAACTGCCAAATTTAAATCAAAGGATATATCAAAAAATGAAAAATCTCGTAAAGACCCTTATTATGATGCCCTTGGCGGCACTGTCCCTTATTTCCTGCAATGACAGCAGCGAAACGACATATCAGGCCTACATGACAGCTGTCTCTTCTATAGGTACGCCATACAGCTGCTATTTCATCAGCGATGACTCGATAAAGGTCATTCCCACCGGCAACTACAACGTCATCAAGAATTTTGTCACCAATGACAGGGTTCTCGCCACATTCGTCATTCCTGCAGGCAAAATCACAAATCCTGTGGAAGTGGAATTTTCCGCCATCACCAAACTCGAAACAGAATCCATCACATATTCGGCAAAGCCTGACACCTGCGGCAGTGACGGCATAGACATCGAGAACGCATGGCACTGCGGCGGCGTGGACGGCACCAACCATTTCCTGACCATCGCCTATTCCTACGCCATCAGCGCTTCGGCTCCGAAACACGAATTCTATCTTGTAGACAACTCCTCTTCCCTGAACAATCCTGACGAGGACGGCTACTATCACCTCGAGCTGAGACACGACAGCAACGATGACACCCCTCTCATGAAAGCGAATACAGTCTCTACGTTCATGCTTCCGCCACAATATACCCAGTCCGGATACAAAGGGCTGATTATAGACTATATCCCTCTTAGTCAGACAGAGGACAACGGAAAAGCAAAAAAGACCATCAGTTTCTGATGGTCTTTTTTTATAGGCTAAAGGCTGTCTCCGAAATCTTCCTTGAATCTGGCAATGATCCGTTCCGGCCAGTCCCCTACCGGTTCCATTGGAGTGCGGAAGCACCTCTGCATGCCGGGAATGTCTTTGCATCGGATTGCCCCTATCAGTTCTCTATTGTCATACAGCCATTTCAGGCGGTCAAGGGCATACATCGTCTGGGACAGGGTCAGGACCTTACGGGGGAATGCCATCCGCACGAGTTCCATATCTGCGACAAAGTCCGGATCATCCTCCGACACATCGGCGTATGTACCGCCGTCCATGGTCCTCACGCCTGAACAGAGGTAGATGGCCGCGGCAAGGGAACTGGCGGGCAGGTCGCGGACAGACAGGTGGTCGCAGAACTTCTTTGCGTCTATCTGCGCTCCGAGCACGCCCGGAGGGGTTACCATCGGAATGCCCATCTTCACGGCCTCATTCACAAAATATCTTATGAACTCGGGGTTCTGGCAGATGTAATCCTCGTCCGTGGCCTCATACAGCCCCTGGGCCATGGCTTCGATCTCCTTCATGGACATGCCGCCGTAGGTGACGTAACCCTCGAACACGGCTACGACCTGGTCCATTTTGAGCTTGTCCTGATAATTGTCAGTAGCGATGACGGCTCCTCTGGTGCAGGACAGTTTTCGGGCAGAGAAGTAGACTATGTCGGCTAAGGAGCACATCTTTAGCAGCACTTCGGCCAGTGTGGCATGGGCATACTCAGGCTCGCGCTGGATAATCAGCCATGCATTCTCTCCCAGCAGGCAGGCGTCCAGCAGGACCTTTATACCATAGCGGTCCGCTACCTTACGCACTTCCATCAGATTGGCCATAGAGAAGGGCTGCCCGCCGATGAGGTTGGTCGAAGCCTCCATACGGATGAAAGGAATGTGTTCCGCGCCATACCGGGCGATGCACTCCTCCAGACGGGCGATGTCGATATTGCCCTTGAACTGATTGTCCGAGGCCGAGGCAAACGCCACCTGGGGATCTACGAGATCTACAGGTCTTCCGCCGTTGAGCTTTATGTGGTTGACGGTACTGCCGAAATGGTAGTTCATGGGAATAATGTCCCCGGGCCTGAGGAAGGCCCTCATGATTACGTTCTCAGCGGCGCGTCCCTGATGCGCGGGCACTACATAGCGCTTGCCTAGCACATCGAAGACGGCCTTCTCGAGGCGCTTGAACGACTCGCTGCCGGCGTAGGCGTCATCGGCCCTCATCATTGCGGCCAGCTGAAGGTCGCTCATGGCATTGGTACCGCTGTCGGTCAGCATGTCCATATACACGTCAGCCGAATCCATGCGGTATGTATTGAATCCGCCTTTTTTCAAGGCTTCCAGTCTTTCGTCTATAGGCAGGAGCTTTACCTTCTGCACGATACGCGCGCGATGAAACTCCAATGGAATATCTATGCCGGTGTAGAATCTTACTTTTGGCATTTTTATATTTTTTAAAATTTCTAAAATCTTCCGGATTATCTGCTAATGGCCGCCGTAGAGGTAATCATGCTGCTCCGGGGTCAGGGTGTCAATGCCGGTTCCCCAGCTCTCGAGCTTCATCCGGGCCACCTCGGAGTCTATCTCTTCGGGTACGCTGATGATACGGGGCATGTCCTCGCCGCGGTGATGCACGAGGTAACGGGCGCTCAAGGCCTGGATTGCAAAACTCATATCCATTATCTCCGCAGGATGCCCGTCTCCGGATGCCAGGTTGACCAGACGTCCTTCGGCGAGGATGAATACGGAACGGCCGTTGGACAGACGGTAGCCCATGATATTGTTGCGGGCCTCCCACGACTCCACTGCCATGTTTCTGATACCGTGCACATCCACCTCGCAGTCGAAGTGTCCGGCATTGCAGCAGATGGCGCCGTCCTTCATTTTCAGGAAATGGGCCGGGGTTATGACGTCCTTGCAGCCGGTTACGGTCACGAAGATATCCCCGATCTCCGCTGCGCGGTCCATCGGCATGACCTTGAATCCGTCCATGACGGCCTCGATAGCCTTTACCGGATCTATCTCAGTGACAATGACCGAAGCTCCGAGTCCCTTTGCACGCATGGCCACTCCCTTGCCGCACCAGCCGTAACCGGCTACCACTACATTCTTGCCTGCGACTATAAGGTTGGTCGTGCGGTTGATCCCGTTCCATACGGACTGTCCTGTACCGTAGCGGTTGTCGAACAGGTACTTGCACTTGGCGTTGTTGACCAGCACCATGGGAAAGCGGAGCTCCCCTGCCCTGTCCATGGCCTCGAGCCTCATCACGCCTGTAGTGGTCTCCTCGCAGCCTCCGATGATGCCCGGAATCAGCTCAGGCATCTCTGCATGCAGGGTATGCACCAGGTCTCCTCCGTCGTCGATGATGATGTTGGGACCGCATGAGACTACCTTGCGGATATTGTCCATGTACTCCTGTTCCGAACAGCCGTACCACGCGAATACCTCCAGACCCTCGTGCACGAGAGCGGCGGCCACGTCATCCTGGGTTGAAAGCGGATTGGAGCCGGTAATGTACATCTGCGCCCCACCGGCTGCAAGGGTTTCGCACAGGTATGCTGTCTTGGCCTCCAAGTGGATGGACAGTGCTATTTTCAATCCTTCAAAAGGTCTCTCTTCCTTGAATTTCTTTTCTATCCTGTTGAGCAGAGGCATGTTGGCCCTTACCCAATCTATCTTGCGACGGCCTTCGGCCCATGTATCAGGTTTTTTTATTTCACTCATATTCTATAGCATTCTTCGTTTACGGAAGACCAAAATTACAACAAAAATCGCAACTATCATCAATGCCAGCAGAATAAAAAAGTCCAGCAGGCCGCTGCCGGCCATAGGCAGGTTGATATTCATGCCGTAGATCGATGCTATCAGCGTAGGCGGCATCAGCAGCAGCGACACAAACGTGAAGACCTTCATGATGCGGTTCTGTTCGAGATTGATCAGACCGACTACAGTGTTCTGAAGGTAATCCAGCCTTTCGAAGCTGAAGTTGGTGTGGTTGAGCAGGGAGACAATGTCCTTGTTGATCACCGAAAGCTTGGGGAAGATATCCCTGGGGAACTTGTCGCTCTTCATGATGGACGATATCATCCTCTGCTTGTCGACCACATTTTCCCTTACGAGCATGGTATTCTCCTGCAACTGATTGATGTCCAAGAGAAATTCCTCGTTCACATCCTTGCCGGCACTGACCTTCTTGCTGTATGTGTCGATTTCCTTTGACATCAGCTCGATCATATCCGCATCGAGGTCGATTCGGTTCTCGACGATACCTATCAGCACATGGTATCCCGTAGGATACAGCCTGCTGTTGACCTGAATCCTGCGCTGGATATCGGAAAAACTGCGCAACTGCACGTTCCTGATGGACACGATGATTCCCTCGCAGAGAATGAACGAGACTGCCTCCATGGAATATTCGTCAGGACCTGGTATCAGGAAGTTGGTGTTGACAGATATGGTTGTTTCTGTCTCGGAATAGCGGGATGACGATTCGATCTCTTCCGCCTGCGCCCTGGAGGACAGGGAAGTATCGAGGAAGGTCTCCACCGCCCGTTTTTCGTCTCCGTCCGGAGAAAAGAGGTCTATCCAGATTACATCGTCCATACCCAGTTCGTCCAGGAACACAATGGACTGGGAGATGGATATCTTGCCTTTGTCTTTATAGAATATCTGTATCATGCTTCTTTCGGAGTTTGATGATGGTTATAATTGATGGAAACGACTCTCTGCAGGAGAGTGCCTGACTCACCAATAACATCGGACTCTGAACTCGAAAGGCTTGAATTTCAATTCTATAAACTTAAATGGTTAATACTCGGGCGCAAATATACAAATTACCTGCCAAAATAGGCAATTTTTCTCTGGCCGTACACTTTCAGGGAATACACATGCTCTGAAAAGTACGCGCCTACGGCGCTATCCCTCCCATCGTGAGTATCATCTACTTACTTCGTAAGTCGGTGATACTCAAGGCGGGTCCCTCCCGCTAACAGGCCGCGGGTGGCATGCTTTTCAGAGCATGTGTATTCCCTGAAAGTATATATTCACGCAGACAGGTGCTCCACGAGAATCTTCACCCCGATAGCGATGAGGATGATCCCGCCGAGGATTTCGGACTTCTTGCCGATACCTGAACCGAGACGGCGCCCTCCCAGCAGACCCGCAAGAGAGGCCAGAGCCGTACAGGCCAGCACCATGGCTGTAGTGATACCTATCTTCATAAAGGACAGTCTGACCATTGCAAGGGATATGCCGACAGCTATGGCGTCTATGCTGGTGGCCACGGAAAGAAGTACGAGCTGTCTGGTATTCAACAGAGAGGACCCGGACACTTCTTCTTCCTTCTTCGAACAGCCCTCGACAATCATCTTCCCCCCGATATATCCTAACAGAACAAAAGCCACCCAGTGGTCTACCTTCGATATGTAGTCGCTTACGCTATAGCCCAAAAGCCATCCGGCGAATGTGAGCCCTGCCTGAAATACCGCGAAACACAGAATTATGCGCAGAATCTGCCTGGCACAAAGGCTGCCGCGGGTACATATCCCGCCCGTGAGAGAGACCGCGAAGGTATCGAAACACAGGCCGGCAGCGAGAAGGAAAAGTTCTATATAGCTCATAAAACAGATGTTACAATAAAGGCGTACGGTTCTTTATGGACATTCCGAGAGTAAGGGAATCCGCATTTTCAAGTTCATCTCCGAAACCGACCCCTCTGGCGATGGTTGTCACCCGTACACCGGTACCTGACAACAGGCGGTTGATGTAGAATGACGTGGTTTCTCCCTCCATACCTTTGCTGATTGCGATTATCACCTCCCGCACCCCGCCGGACGAGACTCTCCCGACGAGCTGGGCTATCGGCAGGTCATCAGGGCCGATGCCGTCCATAGGCGAGATCACTCCCCCGAGCACATGATATACCCCATTGTACTCCCCGGTCTCTTCTATGCTTATCACATCCCGGATGCTTTCGACCACGCAGACAAGAGAATGGTCCCTGCGGGTATCCGCACACACAGGACATATCTCTTCCTCCGATATCATATTGCATATCCGGCAGTAACGGACCCTGGTCCTGAGCGCTATCAGCGCATTGCCAAGACGTTCTGTCTCTTCCTGCGGCCTGCGCAGCAGATGCAGCGCCAGCCTGAGGGCCGTTTTCTCCCCTATGGAGGGCAGCATCCTGAGGCTGTCCACCGCTTCCTGCAGCAAGGGTATCATCAATGGTGTTGTCATCATGCTCCTATTGTTTTTCTCTGGAAATACCGTACAAGTCCGTCCCCGGCTCCTGCTTCCACCCTCACAGTGCCTATGCCTTCCTTCAGTGCCGCAGCAGCCAGTTCCTCTCTGTACACCGCCGCCACGGAACCGACTACAGCCAAAGGCAGGTCCGGACGGCCGTAACTCAGGATGTTTCTCCTGATGAAAAGGCCGAAACCCTCCTGCAGCAGGTCCCTCACATAGGGAAGTCCTCTATGACGTCCCAGAAAGGGGGAGAACGATGCAAGATACCTCGAAGGCATTGCATCCCTGTAGACCCTCTCCACCACCGCAGGATAGTCGAGCCCCGGGAATTCCTTCCTGAACGCTTCGTACATGACATCCGGCAGCAAACCTTTTATATAGTCGGACAACAGCCTTTTTCCGAGCCACGCCCCGCTGCCCTCATCCCCGAGGATAAATCCTCCGGCCGGAACGCTTCTGACAATCCGTTCTCCGATGTACAGCCCGCTGTTGGACCCCGTTCCGAGTATCGCCGCTATTCCGTCCCCATCACCAAGCAGAGCCAGGGCAGCCGCTTCCAGATCCGAACCCGCAACCACCCGGCATCCGGGCAGCAGTGTTCCAATCGCAGCGGTCACACGGGCGCATGTATCAGGCGACAGCAGGCCCGCTCCGTAAAAATATACGTGGCTGCACTCCCCGTCACGCATCTTTCCGACTACTTCGGAAAGAGTCTGCATGATCTCCTCAGTACTCTGATACACAGGATTTATCCCTGGAGAGACCATCTTTTCCACAGAGAGGTCATCCCGCAGGATTCTCCAGTCGATGGTAGTGGATCCGCTGTCTGCTACTGCTATCATTCCAAAACGGCATTATATTTGCGCAAAAGTAAATAAAAAACCTTTGCTCACAACATGAATGAAACCGATACCGCAGAGCTTCTGCGCCGCTACGCAGGAGAATACAATGACTGGAAATACTTTACGGAGGATCCTATAATTTTCCCGAAACATTTTGCCATGCTCTACGCCGAAGGGAAGGCTTCGCTCCAGGACGTGGAAACGGCTGCGGCAGTGGCGGCACACCTGGCATGGGGACGCCGGGACATGATTGTAAGGGACTGCCGCAGGGCCATGGACGAAATGGGCTGGCAACCCTACGAATATGTGAAGGCAGGAAAGTACAGGGATGACGACACATCCCTGCACCGCACTGTAAAATGGTCCGAATTTGCCGGCATCTGCCGGAGAATAAAACAGTTCTACAGCGAAGAAAGCAGCATGGAGGTCCTTACCCCCGAAATGATGAGGGTGCGTATCTACGGGCAGAAGGATGACCCTTCCGCCGCCAACAAAAAAATCCACATGCTGCGCCGGTGGATGGTCCGTGACGACGGCAAGGTGGACCTGGGGCTGTGGAAGAGCATTGACAAACGGGATCTGATCATTCCGCTCGACGTACATGTGCACCGGAGCGCCATGAATCTATGTATAACATGCAGGCGCAGTACGGACATACGCACTGCACGGGAGATTACCGGGTTCCTGCTCAAAGTATTTCCAGAGGACCCTGTATTAGGGGATTTCGCTCTTTTTGCAGTGGCGGCTTCAGGCGGATGTTGAAAACTTTTTAAGAAAAGTACCGTTTTTCGGCGATTTTTCATTATTTTTGTAGGTAGTTGTGTTATGAAGTATGCCTAAGTTATTCATCATTTCCGGTTGCAACGGAGCGGGTAAGACGACTGCTTCCTACACCATCCTGCCGAACATGCTGAACTGCGGCAACTTTGTAAATGCAGATGAAATAGCCAGAGGACTGTCCCCCTTCAATCCTGAAAAGGCTGCAATACAGGCGGGAAGGATAATGCTGGCAAGAGTGCAGGAACTGATGAACGAAGGGCAGGACTTCGCGATCGAGACGACACTGGCGACACGGAGCTACGTCAATCTCATCAGGAAGGCCCAGGAGAAAGGATATATCGTGACACTGCTCTATTTCTGGCTGAACATGCCTTCGCTGGCCGTAGAAAGGGTCAGGCTGAGGGTTCAGTCGGGAGGACATAACGTAAGTGAGGAAAGCATACGCCGGAGATACGACATGGGTATCAGGAACCTGTTCCACCTGTACATTCCGGTCTGCGAGTACTGGATGATCATAGACAATTCCAATTCGCCTGTGATCATCTGTGAAGGAGGCAAGAATATTACAACTAAAATACATAATAAAACCTTGTTCAACCAATTGATCAATTATGAGCGAACTAGAATCACGGGAGCTTAGAGACAATATCCTCGACGGTCTGAACGCCACGTTCCAGAATCTGGTCAAAGAAAAGAAAAAGACCAATTCTGAACTGGCTTTCGTCCAGAACGGAAAGCTGGTCAAGGTTAAAGCGACCAATATCTAACCATCCCACACTCTGCTACACACATGATCTAAAAGGGGCTTGCGTAATTCACTGAGCCCCTTTTATTTAACTTGAAAAATGAACACACCGACCATAGACACATCGTTCTTCCGGCTGTTCGGCGCCGGAGAACAGGAAGCCAGGAGAATATTGGATGCAGCCCTGTCCAAGGGCGGGGACTATGCCGATATCTTTTTCGAGCACACAGTGAGCAACGATTTGTCCCTGAGGGACGGAGAGGTCAATTCCGTGCGGTCCCACATAGATTTCGGCGCAGGCATAAGGGTGCTGAAAGGCGACCGGACGGGATACGCATTTTCAGAAAGCACACGGTTCGAGGATCTGATGAAGGCTGCTGCGACTGCTGCCGAGATAGCAGGAGGCACGGCTGCTGAAGTAACCATGCCGGAGAACTGCACTCCGGTCAGCTATACCGACCGGTATCCTGTCGTATCCGGATGGGAGGAGCACTCCATCGTGGAGAAAAAGCACTACCTCCTGATGCTGCGGGACTTCATCAACAGAGGTTCCGACCGCATAGTCAGCATCACCGGCAACTTGGGGGACATGCTGACCCGGGTACTGTTTTTCAACTCCCTCGGGGAATGTTTCTCGGACACGCGCCCCATGGCCAGGATGTCCGCCACCGTCGTAATGAAGAACGGCAGCAGGATGGAAAATTTCTACTCGTCCAGGAGCTATCGCAAAGGCTTCGAGTTCCTGTCCGAAGAGCTGGCAGCCTCCCTTGCCGACGAGGCCGTGAAAGGGTGCATGAGACTCTTCGAGGCCAGCCGGCCTCCTTGCGGGGAAATGCCTGTGGTCATGGGAGCCGGCGGTTCCGGCATACTGCTGCACGAAGCCATAGGGCATTCTTTCGAAGCGGACTTCAACCGCAAGGGCGTATCGATTTTCTCTGATCGGATGGGCAAACAGGTCTGCTCTCCAGATATCAATATCGTAGACGACGGCACCCTGCCCCACTTCCGTGGCTCCGTAAATGTCGATGACGAGGGGGTTCCGGGACAGAAGACATACATGGTGCGCAACGGCATCCTCAACTCCTACCTGCACGACCGCATAAGCGCCCGCCACTACGGAGTCGCCCCCACCGGAAACGGACGCCGCGAATCCTTCCGGTACATGCCGATTCCGAGAATGCGCTCGACCTATATGGAAAACGGTCCCGCAACGGAAGAAGACCTTATCCGGTCAGTGAAAAAGGGAATCTATGTGGACAACTTCGCCAACGGCCAGGTACAGATCGGCGCCGGGGACTTTACATTCTACGTGAAGTCCGGTTACCTGATCGAAGACGGCCGTCTGACACGCCCCATCAAGGATACCAATATCATAGGCAACGGTCCCGAGGCTCTGGCCTCGATTACCGGCGTAGCCGACAATCTCATAGTGGACGACGGCACATGGACATGCGGGAAAGGACAGTATTGTCCCGTATCATGCGGCATGCCGTCCGTTCTGGTAAGCAAACTTAACGTAGGAGGCATCAATGAATAAGGACATAGCCAGAAAAGCACTGGAAACAGCCCTCGGATGCGGGGCCTCGGACTGCCGTGTCACCCTATCCGAAAGCACACAGACATCGATATCATACCTCAACGGAAGCATAGAGAAACTGCAGGAATCGTCCTCGGCCGTCCTCGGCATAGCAATATTCGCACAAGGACGCTACGGCGCATTCTCCACCAACAGGATGGACGGAAAGGAACTGAAGCCCTTCATTGCAAACTGCATCGAGTCCTGCCTCCTGCTGACTCCTGATGAATGCCGCAAAATGCCTGACCCTTCCCTGTACTACCGCGGCGGCCGGCCGGATCTCCTGCAGTGCGACCACTCATTTCATGACATTCCCTTCAAGGCAAAGACAGAATTCCTCGAGGCCACGGACGCCGAGACCGACAAAAGCGACCCCCGCCTTATATCCACCGCCTGCGACTGGGATGACTGCCTGCGCTCCGACTATATCATCGATTCCCGGGGGCTGGAAGTGGAAGCATCGGGCACATTCTTCTCCGTTTCCTGCGAATGTACTGTAAAAGGACACGGAGAAGCCCGTCCCCAGAACAACTGGATCGAAGGTTCCATCTTCTACGGAAATCTCCGCCACGGATGCGGAGAGACCGCCTACAGAAGGACCCGTCCGATGATTGACGCACGCAAGCTTCCCTCCGGGAAATACAATATTGTGCTGGAAAACACCGTGTCGGCAAAAGCCGTCTCGGCCATCATCTCCGCCCTCAACG
>DVIL01000063.1 GCA_018711305.1 Candidatus Coprenecus stercorigallinarum | reverse complement strand
GCGGCACCTTTTATTATGCGTTTAGCGGTGAGTATGAGGTGTTTAGTAAAATTTCACTTTCCCCGCAAATGAGTCCCCGCTAACAGAGTCATCAGAGCGAAGTCATCAGAACAGCGGTTCTCCGGTCATATCGGCGGGGGCGGGGATGCCCATGAGCTTGAGCATGGTCGGGGCGATGTCGGCCAGGCGGCCGTTGCGGAGGCTCTTGACGTCGTCGTCCACGGCTATGAAGGGCACTACGTTGAGGGAGTGGGCTGTATTGGGCGAGCCGTCCTCGTTGACAGCATGGTCGGCATTGCCGTGGTCGGCGGTGATGAATACCGAGTAGCCGTTGGCACGGGCGGCATCCACTACCTTGGCGACACACTCGTCCACCGTCTTGACTGCTTTGCAGATGGCCTCGTAGACTCCGGTATGGCCTACCATGTCTCCGTTGGCGAAATTGAGGATGACCATGTCGTGTACGCCTTTGTTCAGTTCGGCGACGAGGGCCTCGGTCACTTCGGGAGCGGACATCTCCGGCTTCAGGTCGTAGGTGGCCACCTTGGGGGAGTTGATGAGGATGCGGGACTCGCCCTCGAAAGGTTCCTCGCGTCCGCCTGAGAAGAAGAAGGTCACGTGGGCGTATTTCTCTGTCTCGGCGATGCGGAGCTGCCTGCGTCCGGCCTTGGAGACTACCTCGCCGATGGTGTCGGGCACGTTCTCCTTGTCGAAGAGGATGTGCAGTCCGGTGAACTTGTCGTCGTAGGGGGTCAGGCAGCAGTAGTACAGGGGGATGGTCTTCATGCCCTGCTCCGGCATGTCCTGCTGGGTGAGCACTGCGGTGATCTCGCGGGCGCGGTCGTTGCGGAAGTTGTAGAAGATGACGGCGTCGCCCTCGGAGATGAGGCCTAAGGGCTTGCCGGCGGCATCCACGCCGCAGTGGGGCTTCACGAACTCGTCGGTCACGCCCTCGTCGTAGGAGCTCTGCATGGCAGCCACGGGGTCGGTGAACTTTTCGCCCTCTCCGTTGACCACTAAGTCGTAGGCCATCTTGATGCGGTCCCACCTCTTGTCGCGGTCCATGGCGTAGTAGCGGCCTATGATGCTGGCGATGACGGGGCCCTGTGAAGGATCGGGATATTTGGCGCGGAGCTCAGCGCACTTGGCCTGCAGCTCCTCGATGAAGCCCTTGCCGCTGCGGGGGTCGCAGTCACGGCCGTCCATGAAGCAGTGTACATACACCTTGGGCAGCTGATACTGTGCGGCCACCTCGAGGAACTCGTAGAGATGGGCCAGGGAACTGTGTACTCCGCCGTGGGAGCACAGTCCGAAGAAGTGCAGGGCTTTCCCGCTTCCTGCCACATAATCGTATGCTGCCTTGATTTCCTTGTTTTCCAGTAGTTTGTGCTGGGCGCAGGCGCGGTTGATCTTTACCAGGTCCTGATATACGATGCGGCCTGCACCGATGTTGAGGTGTCCTACCTCCGAGTTGCCCATCTGGCCCTCCGGGAGACCTACGTCCTCGCCGCAGGCTTTCAGAAACGATACGGGGTATTTGGCCCTGAGCTTGTCGAGATTGGGGGTTCCCTGTGTGTAGATGGCGTTGGAGCGGTCATGCTTTCCCTCGCCCCAGCCGTCGAGGATCATAAGTAGTACTTTCTTGTCCATAATCCTAATTCCTTTTGCTATTCTTTTTCAGGGCGCAAAAGTAGGAAAAAATCGGATTTTATTGAATTTTCCTTAGTACCAATTTGTAGTGATCCTCCGTCTTTTCCGGAATGACTTTTGAAATCAGCCACCCGTTGCGGCAGTCGGAGAGAATGCCCATGTTATCAGACGTGCTCTTGTAGATGGTGCGGGAGTTTCTGTCAGCAAGGAAATATACGGATTCCCCGTATTCCATAAGTTGGCCTATTACAAGGCTGTCAGTGAGAAGCAGAATCTGGCTGAGGTACACATGCCCTTTCATGATCTCAATATATCGCATGTCATCGTCTCCGAGGCCTGCTATGTCATCGTATGTAAGGGCGTCATGGCCGAGGTCGAGCCGGTAGTGGCGGGTGATGCTCCCGGAACCGGCGTCAATCAGGTACACGTCCGGGTCGATAGGGTGGTTGTGAAGGTATCCGTCCGGTGTAGGGCAAAGGCTTCCGTCTCCGAAGCTGTAGACCGGATGGGGAGCGTGGCTGTAACGGAGCAGTTCCCTGCGGCCTTCAATCCTGAACAGGGTATCAGTCAGGGCTATGTCCACTAATGAAGAATCCCAGTGGGAAATCTGTGCCAGCACTTCTCCGTTGTCGAGAAATTCCATGTTTTCCAAGTCATAGGGTGCCGGATATGTGTCCACATATTCCAGATTGCTGCTGTAGTGGAGCATGTTGTCCATGCCTGCGTCATTGATCCACAGGCTTCCGTCCGGAGCCACCGCGAAATCGGATATCACGAAATACTCTCCAGGTCCGCGTCCCTGCCTGCCGATTTTCTGCATCAGCCTTCCGTCGCTGTCGAAAGCGAGCATCTGCCATTTCCTCGGTCCTTGGTTGTCAAGCACGTATATGCGGTCTGCCGTGAATTTTACCCGTTCAAGGTATACCGGTACAGTCAGGTCTTCTCCTGCCGAAAGTTCTATTACTCTGATTTCCTGTGCCATGCTGTCCAGCATTCTGTCAGTCAGCATTCCCCCGTCCTCATACCCGGACAGGTCGACAATCTCAATTCCGTTGTCTTTTCCTCCGCATCCGCTGAAAAAAAACGTGCCTGCGGTGAGGAAGATGGCCGCGGCTGTCTTCAATAAACCGTCTTGATGTCTCATAGTCGTTTGTATTTCTGTACAAATATAGTAAATTTGTCGCTGATAACAGAATAGCGTATATGACAAGAAAGAAACGACCCTCTTCCCGGCCGCGCGGCAAAGGCGGGAAGAATCAGACGCCTGACCAGAAGGCAATACAGAAAGAGCTGAATCTCAAGAGGAAGGAGCGTTCGGGCGGAAAGAAGAAATCCAAAGGAAAGAAGGAACATTTCAACAAGGAGGAGCTGACCGGGACTGTGAGCATGACCCGCGAGGGCTACGGCTTCGTGGAGGTGCCGGACAGGGACAATGATGTGTTCGTGCCTCAGCACAAGATGCGCGGGGCTCTCAACGGCGATATAGTCAAGGTTTTGACGACCAAGGCCAAGGGTGTCGGTGCCGACGGCAAGCCCAAGCGTATCGAGGGCGAGATAATCACTGTCCTCGAGCGTTCCTCCAAGCCTCATATCGGGGTGCTGCAGATATCCCGCGGCGAGGCCTGGCTGATCATGGAGAGCCGCAACATGCCTTACGACATCAGCATACCGCTGAAAGAAATAGACAGGTGCTTCGGAGAAGACGGACAGCGGACCTGGAAGCCGGGCGATGTGTCCGGTCTGAAGGCAGCTGTCATAGTAACCGACTGGCCCCGCAAGGCTTCTGCTCCTACGGGCCGTATCGTGGATGTACTGGGTGAGCCCGGTGCCAATGACACCGAGATGCACGCCATTCTTGCCGAGTACGGTCTGCCCTACCGTTTCGAGCCGGAAGTAGAGGCTGCCGCAGAGGCCGTCCCGGACAAGATAACACCCAAGGACATATCCGAGCGCAGGGATTTCCGGAAGGTGACCACTTTCACCATCGACCCTGCCGATGCCAAGGACTTCGATGACGCTCTGTCGTACCGCGAGCTCGGTGACGGAAACATTGAGGTGGGAGTGCATATCGCCGATGTAACCCATTACGTTACTCCCGGCTCGGTTATCGACAAGTGCGCTTACGAGCGCGGAACGTCCGTCTACCTGGTGGACCGTACCGTGCCCATGCTTCCCGAGAAACTCTCGAACAATCTTTGCTCCCTCCGCCCCGGAGAAGAAAAGCTCTGCTTCTCAGCAGTATTTGACATAGCACCTACAGGAACGGTCAAGAAGACCTGGCTGGGCCGCACCGTCATCAAGTCCGACTACCGTTTCAACTACGACGAGGCCCAGGCCATAATAGAGACCGGACAGGGTCCTCTCGCCAAGGAGATACAGACCCTGCACAAGATCGCCTCTGTCCTCAGGAAGAAACGTTTCACGGCCGGAGCCATCGCCTTCGAGCGTCCCGAGATGAAGGTCGAGGTGGATGAGACCGGAAAGCCGGTAAGGGTCTATGAGAAAATATCGAAGGAGGCCAACTGGCTCATCGAGGAGTTCATGCTGCTGGCCAACCGTGCCGTGGCCGAGTATGTGGGCAAGGTGCCCAAGACCAGGAAGGCCAAGACCTTCGTTTACCGTGTCCACGAGGATCCCAACGAGGAGAAGCTCGGAGTACTCCGCAAGTTTGTCCGTCTCTTCGGCTACGACTTCCCGATGGAGCCGGGAGCGATGGAGGACGGTCAGAAAAAAGAGGAGCCCAAGCGGTTCCCCGAAGGTGTGAAGGTAAAGGAGATAAAAGGCAAGAATGTGGCCCAGCGTATCAACAACCTGCTCGGCACCGTCAAGGGCCGTCCTGAAGAGGAGGCTGTGGTGATGATGGCCCTGCGCTCCATGGCCCGTGCCCATTACACAACCGACAATGTTGGCCATTACGGACTGGCATTCAAATACTACACCCACTTCACCTCACCTATCAGAAGATATCCCGACATGATGGTGCACCGTCTGCTGGCCATGTATCTGGCAGGGGTGGAGTCCCAGAACAAGGAATACTACGAGACCTGCTGCCAGTACGCATCCCAGCGCGAGCAGATAGCCACCGAGGCCGAGCGTTCCAGCATCAAGTACAAGCTCTGCGAGTACATGCAGGACAAGGTCGGCCAGATATTCCCCGGCACTGTCTCGGGCCTGACCGAGTGGGGCATGTACGTGGAGACCGAGCCGGACAAGGTGGAGGGCATGGTGCCTGTCAGGGACATTCCCGGAGACTTCTACCAGTTCGACGAGGAGACCTACTCCATCGTCGGCCGTTCCCGCGGACGCCGTTTCACCATGGGTGACAAGGTCTGGATCCGGGTGGTCCGTGCCTCATTGGAGCAGAAGATCATCGATTACGAATTAGTTGAAATGGAAGATGAAAAATAAGACCGGCGGCATCGTCCTCGCTGCAGTCTCTTCACTGACATTCGGCTTCGTTCCCTTTTTTTCCGTCACCCTCATGGACGCGGGCTTCTCGCCTTTCGAGGTGCTCGCCTACCGCTGGGGTGTGGCCACTCTCATCCTGCTGGCCGTGGGCATACTCATGCACAAGTCCTTCCGCATACCGAAAGGTGCCTGGCTGCCGCTGCTTGCCGTCAGTTTTTTCTGTGCCCTTACTGCCATCAGCCTGCTGATTGCCTACGAGAACATCGCCAGCGGAGTCGCGTCCACGATACATTTCATGTACCCGCTGTTCGTGGCTGCCGTCATGATGCTGGTCTTCCGCGAGCCCCGCTCCTGGGTGAAGCTCGGTGCCATCATCCTGTCCCTGATAGGGGCCGGACTTTTAGCCGGAGGGGACATACGGCTTGAAGGGGGCAATGTCACGGCAGGTGTCCTGTGGGCAGCCCTTTCCGTCATTTCCTACGGCACCTATATCGTGGGAGTGCGCAAGACCAAGGTCCAGGAGATGCCGTCCCTGCCGCTTACCGTCTATGTCATGGGCTTCGGTGCCGTGAGCTTTACCGTGCTCGGCATGATATTCGGCGGAGTCCGCCTGGTGCCCCTCTCCGACGGCTTCCTCTGGGCCAATATCCTCGGTATCGCCCTGCTCGGCACCGCAGTCTCCAACATCACCCTCGTGGCGGCCATCAAGCGTATCGGTCCGACCCTCAGTGCCATCCTCGGAGCCCTCGAACCCCTCACCGCAGTAGTCATCGGCGTCCTGGCCCTCTCCGAGTCCTTCACGGTGCGCACCGCCGCCGGCATCGTCCTCATCATCGCCGCAGTCACGGCCGTCGTTCTCTCCGAGGGCCGGCATAATGACAAGAAGTAGTATTCGCGACAGGCAACAATGTCGGCAGTGTGAATGAATTGGAAAATGCATATCTTTGTAATGATTCAGGCAAGAGAATGTTTAAGAAGATGACAACCTCAAATGATAAGTTCCTCAGTGATATCAGAGGTATTATAGATGCCGCGAGGACACAGTATCGCATGCTGAGCAAGCGAATACAAGCTTTACCTGCCTACACAGACACAGTTGATTGACGAAGTGAACAATGCCATGAAATCATATAATGCTGAAAATAGATAATACAATGGAAATAGTTTTTGCAACGGGAAACCGCCACAAGGTCGAGGAGGCCGCACAGATTTTAGGACCGGAGTTCTGTCTGAGGACTCCGGCGGAATTGGGTATAACGGAGGATATTCCGGAGACATCGGATACGTTGGAGGGCAATGCGCTCCAGAAAGCGGAATATGTCTTCAGACGCACGGGGCTGCCCTGCTTCTCGGATGATACGGGACTGTTCGTGGACGCTCTCGGCGGGGCTCCCGGGGTGCTCTCGGCCCGCTATGCCGGACCGGGGAAGAAGGCGGAGGACAATGTCCGCAAGCTCCTCTCCGAATTGAAGGACGTACCTGCAGAGCAGGACGGCCGCAGGTTGCGTACCGCCCGTTTCCGCTGCGTGGTGGCCTATGTCAGCGGCAGCGGGGAGAAGGTGTTCGAGGGCAGGGTGGAAGGGGAGATAGCCGCAGCCCCATCCGGGAAGGACGGCTTCGGCTATGACCCGGTATTCCTTCCGGAAAAATACGGCCTGGAGAAGACTTTCGCCGAGCTTACGCATGAGCAGAAGAACGCTATATCCCACCGCGGTGAAGCCATGAGGCAGTTCGCGGCCTGGATGAGTACGCAGGTAAGCCGATGATGATTGTCCTTCATACCTTGAAGTACGGGGATACATCGCTGATAGTCCACGGATATACCCGTGAGGAGGGCCGGGTCAGTTTTCTCCTCCGTGGAGCTTTCCGTTCCTCTCAGGGCCGCCGCCGTTCCCCAAATCCTGGAGCTGTCATACTGCATCCTCTAAGTATCGTCAATTACGTGGCCTCCGGCAATCCGCGCGGGAGTATGGCCTTGCTCAAGGAGTTCACTCCCAAATACCGTCTGCACTCGATAAGAGAGGATTTCGACAAGATTTCGATAGCCATGTTTATCAGCGAGCTGCTCTACCGTACGCTGCTGCATTCCGAGAGGGATGAGGACCTCTATGGCTTTCTGGAAGATGCAGTGCTGCGGCTGGAGACTCTTGAGGGCAGTCCGGCAAACTTTCATCTCTGGTTTCTGGACCGCTATTCCGCCTTTTTGGGATTTCCTTTTGAAAAGGGTTTTGATCTGGATTACAATCCGTTTACTCCCCAGCAGATATCCCGTCTTATGATACTGCATGAATCGGCTTTCGAGGATGCCATGGCATTGCCTATGACCGGAAATGACCGCAAGGACCTCATTGGAGCGATAATCCGCTGGCTGGAGTACCACACCGGTTCCCGTATCGAACTCCGTTCTGTTGCGGTTCTGCACCGGATATCGGAAATCCGCTGAAAGATTCATGTCCGTTTCGGGATTTATAGCTATATTCGCTGGCTATAAACAATATCTGTATGTCGGTAATAAATAGGGTCGTGACAGCGGCACTTAGTCCGCTGCTGAGAAGTTTCGATCAGGGTTGCGAACATCCTGGAGCGGTTCAGGAGAATGTTTTCAGAGAACTTCTGAGAGCCGGCGGCGATACTGCTTTCGGCAGGGAGCACGGTTTCGGCAGGATAAAGAGTTATGCGGATTACAGGCGTCAGGTGCCTGTAAGGGATTATAACGGATTTGCCCCGTATATCGAGCGCTTACGCCGTGGAGAGGATTACCTGCTGTGGAATCAGAAAGTGCGGTGGTTTGCCAAGTCCAGCGGCACGAGTTCGGACAAAAGCAAGTATATTCCGGTGACTCCGGCCAATCTTTCCGGATGCCATTACCGTGGATTCAAGACGATGCTGGCGACATATATCCGGCGGAATCCCGATTCACGGCTGTTTGACGGAAAGGCCCTTACCCTCGGGGGAAGCGTGAAAGTGGATGAATTGTCCGGCGGAGGGGCAAGAAACGGGGATCTGTCGGCCATACTGTTGAGCAACAGTCCGTCTGTAGCTGAAATAGTGCGTACGCCATCGAAAGACATTGCCATGCTTGCGGATTTCGGACAGAAAATAGAGGGTATATGCAGGGTGTGCTCAAGGCAGAACGTTACTAATTTTTCTGGCGTGCCTTCCTGGAATCTTATCATGATAGAAAAGCTGCTTGAGTATAACCATGCTGAATATCTGACGGATATATGGCCTAACCTCGAGCTGTTCATGCACGGGGGCATCAGTTTTGAGCCCTACCGTGAGTGTTATCGCAGGCTTATACCTTCAGACCGTATGCATTATCTGGAGAATTACAATGCATCCGAGGGATATTTCGCCTTGCAGGACGATCCGGCAGAGAAGGGGATGGCCCTGACTCTGGACAACGGAGTGTTTTTCGAG
>DVIL01000062.1 GCA_018711305.1 Candidatus Coprenecus stercorigallinarum | reverse complement strand
CTCCCGAAAAGGGAGGGGACCCGCCGAAGGTGGGGAGGATCCCGCAGCCTGTACTATTGAACGGCAAAACTGTAACAAGCGCGAAAGTTTGCATTGCAGTGTTCCGGGAAATCTTTAAAAGAATCCACACTAAAAATCTACTGATCCGGCATGCGCTCCAGAATGCCGTATTTTGCCATACAGGCATATACGAAAAATCCCCGAAGTTGCTTAACTTCAGGGATTTGTTGGCGGTGCGGACGGGGCTCGAACCCGCGACCTCCGGCGTGACAGGCCGGCATTCTAACCAGGCTGAACTACCGCACCGTTTTCTTTATTGTCCCCTTCGTTTCCGAAAGGGACTGCAAAGATATACAGTTTTTGTTTCTTTGCAAACTTTTTTCAAAAAAATTACAAAGAAGCTATAGCTGCATCGTAGTCAGGCTCGGTAGTAATTTCAGGAACAAGCTGTGAATAAACCACTTTCCCATTCTCATCCAAAACTATTACCGCTCTTGCGAGAAGGCCGGCGAGAGGACCGTCCTCTATTGCAACACCATAGTTCTCTCCGAACGGCCCATTGCGGAACGCCGAAAGGGCTATTACATTTTCTATGCCCTCAGTAGTACAGAAACGGGCCTGTGCAAACGGGAGGTCCTTCGATATTGCCAGAACTACCGTATTGTCCCTGCCGGCCGCCAACTGGTTGAATCTGCGTACCGAAGTGGCGCATACAGCAGTGTCGAGACTGGGAAAGATGTTGAGAACCACTTTTTTCCCGGCATAATCGCTCAGTCTTGCCGTGCCGAGGTCGCCTTTAACCAATTCAAAATCCATTGCTGTCTGTCCTGCTACAGGGAACTTTCCCTTGAGGTTGACGGTTTTGCCGCCCAATGTAACTGTTGCCATAAATTTCTGTATTTACTTGAAAAATGAAAAATGTACATTTCCGTATTTCTTTTCCCGCTGAAACCTGGGATGGCTTTCAAAGGAGAATGTACCGGGATGCTCCAGGATAAAGACACCTTCCGGTTTCAGGATCCCTCCCGGGACTCCAGCCGCCGAAAAGACCTTGTCCGGAATCGTATCAAGCCCGTCGATATCGTACGGTGGGTCCGCGAAAATGATATCGAAACTGAGACGGCAGATATCGAGAAAATCGAAGACATTGTGCCGGACCACATGCATACCCTGTATGCGGAAAGCCGAGGCACTGCGCTTTATGAATGACGCATGCAGAGGATTCATCTCTACGGAATATATCTCCCGTGCCCCACGTGACGCAAATTCATAGGAAATACTGCCGGTTCCGGAAAAGAGATCCAGGACACTGACCTCCGAAAGATCGTACTCGCTGACCAATGTATTGAAAAGTCCTTCCTTGGCAAAGTCCGTTGTCGGACGCGCCCTGAAGCCTGAGGGAGGAGTGACCGGCCTGCCTTTGAGTGTGCCGCCTATTATTCTCATGCCAGATGGCGCACTCCCGCGAAATAATTGCCGAGTTCCTTTTCAGCCCTCTCGTCAGCCTTGCCCAGAATATGCAGAAAGGTATGCTCGGGGTTGAAAAGGACTTCTTTTGTAACTGAGAATATAAAATATCCGGCAGTTGCCATGTCTGCTGCAGGGAAACTGTTGGCAAACAGAAGCCTGTCCCTCTCTGCCGCCACGATATGGAGCATGCCGTCGGTAAAGGACACCAGCAACCTGTTGTTATCCTGCACTGAGGCTATGCGGTCGATGAGGACGTAGGCCGTCGGGTAGAACCTCACATTGCGACACAGCGAAGCGATACCATTATATATATGGTAAGGCACTGCATAGACCATCACTGCCTTGTGTGATGGCATCTCGAGAGCAAGCACCCTGTCATCCCTGCTGAGATCCCGGACCGACTCAAGATAGCTGCGTACCTTCTCCTTGTCGTATAAGGATGCAGGCACAAGGGTGTATTTCCAGGTCGTGAAATACACCGACACGGACGCATACTGCCTCTTGAGAACCGGTTCAAGCTCCTGTACAGACAGATCGACCGGACACGAGTGGCTTTCCTGAGTAAGAATCGCCCCGTTCCGGCCGTAAATAGTAAAAGAATAACCACTCAAATCGAGTTGAATGGTTATTCTGTTCTGTGTTCCGGACATGTCTGCGTATACTACTCCCAGTTGCCGGCGTTATTGTTAGGATTCTCTATATCGCCGACTTTCAGACCGGGATACTGCCTCATGTCCTCTTTCTCGGCTTTAAGGTTGACTATCAGCTGTCTGTCCAGACCGTTCAGAAGATCATCGTATGAGATGGTGGCCTCAAACAGGGGAATCTCGATACCGGACACCTTTCTGATTACGGATTCCATGGTGATCCGCTTGCCGCCGGAATAAGGTATGAAACTGATGGAGTCGATGACGGCACCCTTTCCCTTAAGAAGGGTATCCCTTACGAAAATGTCGATGCTGTCACGGCTTACACGGCCTTCAGCGACTGCGACTGAGTCGTCCATGGAACCTATCTGACGTACGATAGTGATCTGACCGTTCTTGTAGAAATCGATGAGAGAGTCGGTTGAGGAAAGGAATCTGCGGTTCTGCGTCTTGTATGCTTCCTGCAGAGTCCTGATGCTCACGAGTCTGTCGATAGCAACAGCCTCTCTCCTCTCCACTTCGTTCTGGAAGCGGACAGGTTCCATGACACTTTCATAACTAAGATACACCAGAACGATGATCGCAATAGGAAAGACTACGTAAGTCAAAACCTTGAAGAATGTTTTCATTGTAAGTATTGTTAATTAATATTAGTTCATTAAAATATTACGACAAAAGTAAAAATAATAATTAGGACTTGCAATATATTTTTAATTTTGCAGCGACAAAATTTATCTTTATGACGATCGGATCACCGGCCATAGAATTGGAGAAATTGCTGGACAAAGGCAGAAAGACTGCAATAATCAGTCATTTCAACCCTGACGGAGATGCAGTGGGATCTTCTGTAGGTATGAGGCGTTTCCTTCTGTCGAAAAATATGGACGCCGATATTGTCCTGCCGTCCAGACATCCGGAATTTCTGGATTTCCTTGACCCGGAAAAAGACATTATATGTTACGTTGACAATAAGGAGAAGGCACTGCAGACTGTCAATGCCGCCGAACTGATCATTTGCCTGGACTTCAACCGTCCGGAACGCACCGAATGGCTGTCGGAGGCCCTTACAGGTTCCTCTGCGGTAAAAGTCCTGATCGACCACCATCTGAATCCTGACAGGGACAAGTTCGATATCATCATATCCGATGCCTCGGCGTCATCCACCTGCGAGCTCCTGTACCGTACTCTCATGGACTTCAACGCAATACAGGGAGACCCGCACAGACTCAGCCACGACACACTGACCGCCATCGCCACAGGCATACTGACGGACACCAACAACTTCAACAACTCGGTGACACCGGACACCTTCAGCATAGCCTCGGACATGCTCCGCTGCAATGTGGATCTTGATGCCATAAACACTTTGGTATTCAAGCGCTACTCGGAGTCAAGGATGCGTCTGATGGGACACCTGCTCACAGACTCCATGGAAATTGACACCAGGCTGCACGCATCTTCTATGGTCATTACCATGAAAGACAGGGAGAAATACCGCTTCGCCGACGGAGACTCGGAAGGCTTTGTCAACCTCCCGCTGATGATCAGCGACGTCGAAGTGTCCGCCCTTTTCAGCGAGACACCGGACTATGTCAGGGTCTCACTGCGGTCCAAGGGGCATATTTCCGTCAACGCACTGGCCAATGCCTTCTTTAATGGAGGAGGACACGAAAGGGCTGCGGGAGGAAGGCTGTACATGCCGGTCGGACAGGTGAGAAAGTATTTTCTCGAATCGTTGGAACAATTCTTGCTAACCTCAGAAGGCAGATGATACGTACTGTCCTATATTTTATCTGCTCTGCGGCAGCAGCCGCATTCCTCCTCCTCTCCTGCGCGAAAGAAGAGAAGGAGCTGACAGTCGCAGACCAGGAGGCAGCCATCGAATCCTACATCAACCAGAATTTTTCCCAATACAATATCGTCCGCCGCGGAGGTTCCAACCGTATAATAGTGGATACCACCGTCGTAGGGGCAACCGACTCGCTCGAATACGGAGACTCGCTCTATTTCTACTACGCAGGATATACCTTCACGTCCTCTCCCTCCTCACTGTTCAGCACCAACAACGAGTACCTTGCCACCGAATCGGGATTTTCCCTGTCAGACCAGGACTTCTCTATTAAAAAGGTACATTTCACGCCCGGGGCCATGATCAGCGGACTTGAAAACGGGCTGTACGGAGTCAAAGACGGAGAGCACTGCGTCATCCTTTTCTCTGCAAAATACGGATTCTACGATGATTATGTCTATAATATCCCTAAACTGTCAGCCCTTGCCTTCGAAATATGGGTGGAGGATGTTGTAAAAAATAACAGGTAATAGATGAAGATGAGAACCATACGTTTTATATTGATTGCAGCGGCCGCAGTGCTTGCGGTTTCATGTGCTGAAGAAAGATCTGAAAGCGCCGAGTCCGTACAGGACCGGATTCTGAAGGCTTACGTTGAAAAATACCACCCTGATGCAGTGCGGAGCGAATCCGGGCTCTATTTCCTCGAGCAGTCGGAGGGAACGGGCCGTACGCCTGAGGACACCTCCTACGTCCTTGTGGAATACTCCATCACCTACCTTGACGGCACCTACAGTGCATACACATCGGAGACCATAGCGCAACAGCTCGGGACATACACCCATTCCGGATACTACGATCCGAGAATCTGGTCACTGCGCGACAATACTCCAGGCATAGTGGAGATCCTGACCGGCATGCAGGAAGGCGGCAGTGTCAAGGCTATCATTCCCGCCATCCTGCTCGACCAGGAAAGCGGACTTGAGATCACCCAGGGAGACGGATCCTCGCTGATATACGACATACACCTGCTGCAGGTCATCGACAACATCGACGAATACGAAATCGGTGAGGTGGAAAGCTACCTCCAGACCAACTTCCCTGGCATACAGGACTCCACCGACTACGGATTCTATTTTTCCATCCTGGACAGGGGCAATAGCACCGACACTCTCGAGAACGAAGACTATACAAGTTACCTGTATATCGGACGATACCTCAACGGCACCGTATTCGACACCAACATCGAGGACACCGCCCGCAAGTACAGAATCTACAACGGTGACGCAAGTTCCTACTCCTCAAGCTCGTTCCAATTCTATGACGAGGAGAGCGATGCAGTGGAAAACAACTCTCTGGTCGAGGGATTCTCCAAGGCCCTGTGGCGCATGGGTTTCGGTGACAGGGCTGTCGTCATATTCATATCCGAACTCGGTTACGAAGATGCCGGCAGCGGCGAGATTCCCGGATTCGTACCTCTGAGATTCGATATCTGGGTAGAGGAAAACGAAGATTAGGACCATTTGCCTGATGAAAAAAAGAGTTTTCATTACCGGCGCCACCGGCAATATGGGAGGTGCTGCATTCCAGGAACTGTTAAGACGTTCCGACAGGTTCGACATAGTTCTTCTGGCAAGACACAGCAAGAAAAACATCGCAAAACTAAAACAGTACGAAGACTGTCCTTCCGTAACTGTCATCTGGGGCGACCTTACGGACTACGAAGCTGTACTGAAGGGGGTGACAGGAGCCGATTTCGTCCTGCACATCGGAGGCATGGTCTCCCCTGCAGCGGACATGCATCCGGCACAGACCATGAAAGTAAATGTCCAGGGAGCCGTAAACGTCATCCGCGCCATCAAGGCACAGCCCAGTCCGGATGATATCGGAGCGGTATACATCGGCTCTGTGGCCCAGGTCGGCAACCACATGCCTCCACGACACTGGGGCCGTTGCGGCGATCCCATCTATACCAGCATTTTCGACTGGTACTCCGTTTCCAAATGTCTGGCAGAACTGGTGTTTGCCGAATCCGGTCTGAAACGGTGGGTGTCGATCCGCCAGACCGGCATGCTCTATCCCGACCTGCTCAAGAAGGCCAATGACCCGATAGCCTGCCACGTGCCTCTGCGCGGGGTACTGGAGTGGAGCACCCTGGAAGACTCCGGCAGAGTATGCGCGAATGTCTGTGAGGACGGCGTTCCGGAGGATTTCTGGAGAGGTTTCTACAATCTCAGCAGCGGAGCCCCATTCCGTCTGACCAACTACGAGTTCGAGTCAATGCTTCTGAAGGGCATGGGCTGTCCCCCTGTGGAAAAGGTCTTCGGAGCCAACTGGTTCGCCACCCGCAACTTCCATGGGGAATGGTATCTCGATGCCGACCGGCTGGAAGAGATGCTGCATTTCAGGGAAGGAGTCAGCGCGGAAGAATATTTCCGGCGCATGAAACGGCAGCTGCCCTGGTATTTCTCGCTGGCACCCATAGCTCCGGCCTTCGCCATCAAGGCGTTCATGCGCCATGTGGCCGTAAGCAACCCGTTAGGCACACTCTACTGGCTGAAGCACGGTGACACCGGACGTATCAAGGCCCACTTCGGCTCCATCGAGGAGTGGAAGGCTATCCCGGCATGGAAGGACATGGACCTCAGCAGGCCCTCCGACCGTCCCGAAGATGCCATTGTCCTGAACCACGGCTACGATGAGACCAAGCCCCTGTCAGAGCTGAATATACAGGATATGCGGGATGCAGCTGAATTCCGCGGCGGAGAATGTCTCTCGGAGACCATGACTCCCGGCGACCTCTTCACCCCTCTGAAATGGCGCTGCCAGTTCGGTCACGAGTTCGAGATGACCCCGAACACAGTCCTGCGGGGAGGGCACTGGTGCCCCGAATGCCTGCCCAAGTACGACCCGGCCAATCCCAATCCCTGGAATTTTGAGGCCATTGCCGCAGGCAATCCGTTCTTCGCCCAGGTGTATGATTGAACAGACACCACTGGTGTCAAAGAGTTCTCCTATTTGAGAATCTTATCGCGGACGATGGCGACTATGCGGTCGGCCGTCTCCTCCTCCCCGAAAAGAGAGGTGCTCAGGCATAGGTCGTAAGAGGCAGAATCACCCCACCTCTTGAATGTGAAGTAGTTATAGTACTCGGCCCGTTTGCGGTCGCATTCCTTTATCTGCGCTTCCGCTTCCTCGGGGGTGATGGAGAGCAGATTGGACAGACGCCCGATACGGTCCTCCATAGTGGCCGTGATGAACACAGACAGCACCCTCGGACGGTCGCGCAGAATATAGTCGGCGCAGCGGCCCACAAAAACCCCAGGCCCCTTGTCGGCCAGCATCTCTATGGTACGGCTCTGGATCTTGAAGAGGTTGTTGTTGCCCAGATAGCTCTCGGTATCGAGATATCCGCCCGAGAAGAAAGGGATATGTACCCCGGCGAAGCCGCCTAAGATCGGGATGGTGGGTTTCTCGTCCACCTTCTCGAAATACTCAGGTTCCAACCCGCTGTCCTTCGCGGCCTGATTGATTATTTCCTTGTCATAGAATGCGATGCCCATCTTCCTGGAGATGGCGAGAGCGACATTGTGCCCGCCGCTGCCGAGCTGACGCCCGACGCATACGGCGAAATTATGACTGTAGCTGTTCATTGGTCCGGTTTTTCTTGATAAAGTTCAACAATAATGCGACACCTACCACACTGGCAAGGAAGTCCGATACCATAAAGCTGACCCAGACTCCGGCAATATCGAAGAACAGGGGCAGAATCCACAGGGCCGGTATCAGAAATATCAGCTGGCGGGAGAGGGAAAGGAAGATGGCTTGTTTGGGCTTTCCGATACTCTGGAAGAAGTTACCTATGACCATTGACAGGGACACCAGAGGGAACATTCCCACAACCAGGCGCATACCCTTTATAGACTTTTCCTTCAGCTCCGGATCGTCGGTGAAGATGGACACCACGAGCCCGGGACAGAGCTCCCCTATCAGGAAGCCGGCGGTCAGCACCACTGTCCCGTAGAGAAGGGTCTTCTTGAGCACCTCGTAGACACGGGACATCTGCCGGGCACCGTAGTTGTAGCCGGCGATAGGCTGCATGCCCTGGGTCAGACCGGAGACTATCATGATGAATACGAAGGATATGCGGTTGACGATACCGTAGGCTCCGATAGCCAGGTCACCACCGTAGGTCTTCAGTCTCATATTGATGATAATCACCACGAAGCAGGCCACAAAGTTCATCAGGAAGGGCGCCAGGCCGATGACTATCGAATCCTTGACGATCCTGCGGTCGAGCCGGAATATTCCCTTTTCGAAATGAATCAGCTCCCGCTTGTCGCAGAACCAAACGGTCACCAGAACCAGCGCGACTATCTGGGCCAGGATGGTAGCCACTGCAGCACCCCTGATCCCCATGTCGAAGGTGAAGATGAACAGAGGGTCGAGGGCCGCATTGAGAAGCACCGTCATGATAGTCGCCGACATGGCCTTCTTGGGATGGCCGGCGGAGCGGAGCAGGGAGTTGAGTCCGAAATAGATGTGGGTAATCACGTTGCCCGCCAGGATTATCTCCATGTACTCGCGGGCATAGGTTATGGTGTTCTCGCTCGCCCCGAAGAAATAGAGTATCGGGTCGAGGAAGGCCAGGGCCACTATAGTAAAGAGCAGACCTATTATAAAATTGAGCACCACCACGTTGCCAAGCACCTTCTTGGCGATGTCGTAGTTCTTCTGGCCCAGCAGCATCGAGGCCATGGTCGAGGCTCCGACTCCGACGAGTGTGCCGAAGGCCGCGGCCAGGTTCATGAAAGGGAAGGTAAGGGCCAGTCCGGAAATGGCATACGGCCCTACTCCGTGGCCGATGAAGATGGCATCCACCATATTGTAGAGCGAGGAGGCGGTCATGGCGATGATCGCCGGGATAGCATACTGTTTCAGCAGTTTGGGGATTCTTTCAGTCCCCAGCTCGGTAGGAACTCTTGCATTCATGCCGCAAAATTACACAAATCCGGCTAACATTTTTCTGGAGAAAATCATAATTTTGCATTCTGTAAAAATACTAAAACCGATGATTACCTTTATCGTCTGTCTGGCAGCCCTGATTATAGGCTATTTCACTTACGGAAAATTCGTGGAGAAGTTCTTCGGGGCCTCATCCTCCCGCCCTACTCCCGCCAAACGTCTGGCTGACGGGGTGGACTACCAGGAAATGAAGCCCTGGAGGATATTCATCATCCAGTTTCTCAACATCGCCGGCCTCGGTCCCATCTTCGGAGCCATCCTCGGCGCGGCATACGGTCCGGTCGCATACATCTGGATAGTCCTGGGCTGCATCTTCATGGGTGCCGCACACGACTTCTTCTCCGGCATGCTTTCGGTGCGCAATGACGGCATGAGCCTGCCCGACATGGTGGGCAAATACCTCGGAAGCGGCGTCAAGAAGTTCCTCGTATTCTTCTCTGCCTTCATCCTGATAGCAGTGGGAGTCTCCTTCGTCACAGGCCCCGCCGACCTGCTGCATACCCTTACAGGCTGGGACAAGCGCATCTGGCTCTACATCGTATTCGCCTACTACATCATAGCCACCCTGCTTCCGGTGGACAAGATTATCGGCAAGCTCTATCCTTTTTTCGGAGCCATTCTCCTGTTCATGGCCATAGCCATAGCCGGAGCGATGCTCGTGAAGGGATTCTCAGGAGAAATACACCTTACGGAACTTACAGCCGACGGCCTCCGCAACTTCCACTCCAATCCCGAATCCAACATCCTCATCCCCATGCTCTTCGTAGTAATCTCCTGCGGAGCCATATCCGGATTCCACTCCACCCAGAGTCCCATCATGGCCCGCTGCCTGAGCGATGAGAAATACGGCCGCCCCATCTTCTACGGAGCAATGATAGCAGAGGGTATCGTAGCCATGATCTGGGCCACGGCGGCCATCGCCTACTTCGGAGGTCCGGAAGGGCTCAACGCCGCAGCCGACGCAGGAAAGACCCCTGCCATCATGGTGGACGAGATCTGCCAGTCATGGCTGGGAAAGGTCGGTGCCATCATAGCCATCCTCGGAGTGGTCGTCTGCCCCATCACATCCGGCGACACAGCTTTCCGAAGCCTCCGTCTCACGATAGGCGACGCTCTGAAATTCAACCAGAAGCCCATACGCAACCGCCTCTTTGTAGCTATCCCCATCTTCATTGTGGCATTTATCCTCTGCAAGGTGGATTTCTCCACTATATGGAAATACGTCGGCATCGGCAATCAGATACTCGCCACCGTAGTGACCTGGACAGCAGCCGCATATCTCGTCCGCAACGGCCGCAACCACCTGATGATGTCCCTGCCCGCCACCTTCCTGACCTTCATCTGCGTCTGCTACTTCATGATAGCCCCTTACAACGTAGGAGGGCTGTCCCTGCCTTCGACCGTAAGCTACATTACCGGTACCGCAGCAGCCTTAGGCCTGTTCATCTTCTTCATTATAAGAACAAAAAAGCTGAGAGGACAGATCCCCTCAGCTTCCTAAAAGTTCGATTCGGAAAATCAGTATTTCTTGACCTCCTCGCGTCCTTCGATCACCGCAAGGGCATTGCCTGCGAGGGCACCCATCTCGTCCTCTCCCGGATAGACTTTCACGGGAGCGATGAAGGATACCATGTCGGCAATCTGCTGCATCAGCTCCTTGCCGTAGGCGATACCTCCTGTGAGCAGGATGGCATCCACCTTGCCGGAGAGGGCGGCAGCCATGCCTCCGATAGCCTTGGCCACATTGTAGGCAAATGCGTCGGAGATGAGTTTTGCCTTCGCATCGCCGGCCGCCACGCGGTCCTCCACCTCCTTGAAGGAGTTGGTGCCGAGATGGGCCACGATACCGCCCTTGCCGGAGATAATCTTCTTTATCTCGGACAATGTGTACTTGCCGCTGTAGCATACGTCAGCCAGCTGCATGGCAGCTATGCCTCCGGTACGCTCGGGGCTGAACGGGCCTTCTCCGAAGAGAGCGTTGTTGACGTCCACCACCCTGCCGCCGGAATGTGCGGCTACAGAAACACCGCCGCCGAGATGGGCTACTACGAGGTTGAGCGAAGCGTAGTCCTTACCCTGTTCTCTGGCGTAGAGCTTGGCGATGGCTTTCTGGTTCAGTGCATGGAATATGGATATTCTGGGAAACATCGGATGTCCGCCTATGCGGGCGATGTCGCTGAGCTCGTCAACTACCACGGGATCCGCGATGAATGCCCTGGCCCCGTCTATCCTGGAAGCCAGTTCTGCCGCAAGGATACCGCCCAGGTTGCTGGCATGTTCCCCATAACGGGAGGAGCTGAGGTCGTCCAGCATCCCGGCATTGACTTCATAGACACCGGAAGGTATGGGCCGGAGCAGACCTCCGCGTCCTACGATGACCTTGACGTCACCCAGTTTTACACCATTCTCGTTCAGGGCGCGGATGATGGCATCCTCCCTGAAGCGGAGCTGGTCGATTATGCGCTCGAAAACCGAAATTTCCTCGGCCGAGTGCCTGAGAGTCTTTGTAAATACTTCCTTTTCCCCCTCGAAAAGAGCAATTTTGGTAGAGGTTGAACCGGGGTTTATTGCCAATACATATGCCATGATTCTCCGGTTCTATTTTGCTGTGAGCGCTGCTAAAGCTATTGAGTTCAACTTGGTCTCGATACTGTCGGCACGGCTGGAGAGCACGCAGGGAGCCATGGCTCCGGCTACGATTGCAGCCTGTTTTACACCCTGGCAGAGCTGGGAGTTGACCTTATAGAAGGTGTTGGCGGACTCGATGTTGGGGAAGAGGAGGCAGTCTGCGTCGCCGGCTACGGGGCTGACGAGTTTCTTGATCTGCACCGCTTCTTTGGAGATGGCCACGTCGAGGGCGAGAGGACCGTCGCCTACGCAACCGGGAATCTGACCGCGGTCGATCATCTTGGAGATGATGGCGGCATCCACACAGGCCTGCATGGCGGGCAGCATCTGCTCGGTTGCGGCGAGCAGGGCCACCTTGGGTTTCTCGATCTGGAGGGCCTTGGCCGTGTTGACCAGATACTTCACGATGGCAATCTTCTGATTGAGGTCGGGAAGAGGGATTACGGCCATGTCACCGAGAACGATGAGCTTGTGGTAGTTGGGGTTGTCCAGCACGCATACGTGGCTGAGGACGGCCTTGGGAGGAAGAAGGCCCTTCTCCTTGTTCAGGATACCTCTCATGTACTTGTCGGTAGAGCAGAGACCCTTCATCAGGATATCGCCCTGTCCCTCACGTACCATGAGGACGGCCTGCGCGATGGAGGCCAGCTCATTGTCGTTGTTGATGATGGTAAATACGGAAGGATCGATCTTCTCGGCCTCGCAGACCTTCTTGATCATGTTGACGTCACCCACGAGGGTAGCGTCTACGATACCGAGTTCCACGGCCTTATAGGCTGCCGTGATGGTGTGGTCGTCCACGGCCCATGCCGCGATCAGACGTTTGCGGGTCTTTGAGCGCAGAATCTCATAGATCTGTTCAAAACTTGTAATCATGTCTTTGATTTTAAAATTATACTGTTAGTGTTATTATTTCGGATATCTATCTGCTTACCAGACTCATCGTATCGCGGGCGATGACCAGTTCCTCATTGGTGGTAAGGGTCAGTACCTTGACCTTTGAAGAAGGCTTCGAGAGCAGCTTGTCCTCTCCGCGCACTCCGTCGTTGGCCGCGGAATCGAACTCGACTCCGAGGTATCCCAGAGTCCTGCATATCTCCTCGCGTGCCTCGGCGTCGTTCTCACCTATACCGCCGGTGAAGACGATCACATCCAGGCCACCCATCACGGCACTGTAAGCTCCGATGTACTTGCGCACACTGTGGAAGAACATATTGAGGGCCAGACCTGCGCGGTAGTTGCCGCCGTCGCGGGCATTGACTATGTCGCGGCAGTCGGACGATACCCCGGAGATACCGAGGAAGCCGCTCTTCTTGTTCAGGAGAGAGGTAATGCCCTTGACGTCCAGATTTTCCTTCTCCTGCAGGTAGGTCACGACTCCGGCGTCGATGTTGCCGCAGCGGGTACCCATCACGACTCCTTCCACAGGGGTGAATCCCATTGACGTATCCACTGACTTGCCATTGAGGACAGCTGTAACCGAGCCGCCGTTGCCAAGATGGCAGGTGACGATCTTAGAGTTGTTGATGTCCATGCCGAGGAACTCACAGGCCTTCTGCGCCACGAACTTGTGACTGGTACCATGGAATCCGTAACGGCGGACGCGGTAGTTCTCATAGCACTCATAGGGAATGGCGTACATATAGGCATAGTCAGGCATCGTCTGATGGAACGAGGTGTCGAAGACTGCGACCTGGGGCACTGCGGGCAGGAGGGTCTTGACAGCACGGATACCGAGAAGGTTGGCAGGGTTGTGCAGGGGAGCCAGCTCGCAGAGGCTCTCGATACCCTCCATCACCTTGTCGTCTATCAGGCAGGACTCGGGGAAAAGCTCGCCGCCATGAGCCACCCGGTGACCTACGGCCTGAATCTCGTTCAGGGACTGGAGGACACCGCACTTGGGGTCGGTGAGCAGCTCAAGCACGGACTTGATGCCCTCGGTATGGTCGGGCACGGGCTTGTCGATTACAACTTTTTCCTTGCCCGAGGGACGGTGGGTAACCTCTCCCATCTCGAGTCCGATTCTTTCCACAAGTCCCTTGGCCAGAAGGGAATAATTGTTGGCGTCCTGCATGTCGAGGACCTGATACTTCAGCGATGAGCTTCCGCAGTTGATAACCAGTACAATCATAGTCTTTTTATTTTGTTAAAATTTATTCCATCAATCTTGCAAATATAAACAAAATATAGGAAAAGTCGTAAACAATTATTACCTTGCGGAACGAATCATTAATTGTGAAGAAGGCATGAGGAGGGAGATCTATCTGTTTACAGCCGCGCTACTTTTCGTATCAGGCAATATGACAACAGGATACGTATTTTCCGTCATTGACGGGAATATCCGGACTGCCGCCGCTGCCTTATTCCTTTTCTGTATCTTCAGCATTGCCCTCATTTTCCTTATAAAGAGGACTATATCATGGGCCATACTTCTCGTCTTCCCCTTTTCAGGAGCTTCCGGAGCCGCCGCACACGAATTTTTCCGTCCCGGACCGGAATCCTCCTCTCTGAGTGACAGCCGCAGCCTGACTGTTGAAGGCATCATCTCCGACGGCGGACTCTCCTCGACAGGACGTCCGTTCCTGCTGATTGAGACCGGAAACGAAAGCACCATTATATACAACATCCCTCCCGGAACAGGATGGATGCCCGGAGACACGGTACGTGCTTCCAAGGTCGGATGCGCACGAGTGCGGAACTTCACTCCAGACTTCGACTACAGGAGGTGGATGGAAAGACAGGGAATTTTCTACACCTGTTTTTTCCGGGATAATTCCGGACTGGACATAAGAGCCTGCGCCTCCCCTTCCCTGCGCTTTGTCCCGGCACGGCTGAGAAAAAAATTCTCATACGCTGTAGACAGGGCCCTCCCTGCCGATGAGATGTCCGGCACCAGAGCTGTCGTCAAGGCTCTGGCATACGGGTATCAGGATGAAATTCCAGCTGAGACAGTAGAGAACTTCAGGCAGAGCGGCGCCATCCACCTGTTGGCCCTGTCCGGGATGCACCTCGGTCTGCTCTACGGGATGCTGACCTACCTGCTTGCCTTCGCCGGCAATTCACCTACAGTACGCAGAATCCGCTCCTTGCTTACCATCGCGGCGTTGTGGGCATTTACCGTCTTCACCGGATGTGGCGTTTCAATCCTAAGGGCAGCAGTGATGTTCAGCATCTACGAGGCAGGGGCAGTTTTCGGGAGAGAGCGCAGCGGGACAGAGTCAATGGCCCTGAGTGCCATAATAATCACGATAGCGGATCCTGACGCACCGTCCGGCCTGAGCTTCCAGCTCTCCTACGCGGCGATGACAGCCATATTCCTGATATATCCACATCTGAGGGCCATTGTCCCGGTCCGCACACGGATATCCGGCAACATCATTGACATCTGCGCCATGACGGTAGCCTGCCAGATAACCACGGCTCCCGTGATTTTCCTGCACTTCAAGACCTTCGCCTTCTTCTCCCTGCTGGCCAACCTGCTCTGCACCCCATTGATAAGCGTGGCAATGATACTGATTCCTGCAGTATTCGCGGCACCCTGGCTTGGAGAAGGCACGGCAGCCGCAGCGGCGGCAGTTTTGAAAACGGTGATAAAAATCTTCATAGATATTAATACCGTTATCAGTCACTTATAGAGATATGACGAAAAAGGGTAAATTTTTCTTGCGAAAAGTTCGGAAAAGGAGAGTATATTTGCGCCGGATTAACTAACAACTACTTTTATGGGAGGAATTTTTGGAGTCATCTCCACCAAGCAATGCAAAAATGACCTCTTCTACGGAGTAGACTATCATTCCCACCTGGGCACCCGCAGAGGCGGCATGGCGGTCTACAACGGTAACGGTATCTTCGCAAGGGATATCCACTCTCTGGAAAATTCCTATTTCAGAGTCAAATTTGAAGACGACCTGTACAAGTACACCGGCAACCTCGGCATCGGGGTAATCAGTGATACTGACGCACAGCCGATAGTCGTCAACTCCCATCTGGGACGTTTCGCCATCGTGACAGTCGGTAAGATCTGCAATATCGCCGACCTGGAAAAGGAAATGCTCTCCCAGAACAAGAACTTCACCGAGCTGAGCTCCGGCAAGACAAACCCTACCGAGCTGATTGCACAGATCATCACCTGCTCCCCCTCTTTTGAAGACGGCATCAGGTCCGTCCAGCAGAAAGTCAAGGGTTCGTGCACTTTCGTGATTCTCACGGAGAACTGCCTGATCGCGTGCAGAGACCTCTATGGCAGGACTCCCCTGATCATCGGAAAGAAGGACACCGAAGAAGACGGAGAGAGGGTAAGGGCTCATGCCGTAGCTTCCGAGTCGTGCAGTTTCCCCAACCTGGGCTACAAGGACGAATACATCCTCGGTCCCGGTGAGGCCGTGAAGATGACGGCAGAATCCATCGAGCAGATAGTCAAGCCCGGCAAGAAAATGCAGATCTGCTCTTTCCTGTGGATTTACTACGGATATCCGGCATCCTCATACGAGGGCATCAATGTAGATGAGGTGCGCTACAACCTTGGCTACAAGCTGGCCAAACAGGATGACTCCGAGATGGACACGGTCTGCTCCATCCCTGACTCCGGCACATGCATGGCCATAGGGTATTCCGACGGCAAGGGCGTGCCCTTCCGCAACGGCTACGTCAAGTACACTCCGACATGGCCGCGCAGCTTCACCCCCACCAGCCAGGACAGGCGCAACCTGGTGGCCAAGATGAAACTCATTCCCAACGGAGCAATCCTCCACAACCACCGTCCCGTCTTCTGCGACGACTCCATCGTCCGCGGCACCCAGCTGCGCAACAATGTGCGTAACCTGTATGAATACGGAGCAAAGGAGGTTCACGTGCGCATCAGCTGCCCTCCTCTGGTATATCCCTGCGAGTTCATCAACTTCTCCGAGTCAAGGACTCCGCTGGAGCTCGTATGCCGCAGGTTCATCCAGCAGAAAGAAGGCGCCCATGACCGTAACTTGGGCAAGTATGTCCGCAATGACACAGCCGAATACGCCGAAATGGTAGAATACATCCGCAAGGAAGTCAATGTGGCTTCATTAAAGTTCAACACCATAGACAATCTCGTCTCCTCAATAGGACTTCCCAAGGAGATGATCTGCACCCACTGCTTCGACGGAAGCAGCTACGGACACGAATAGTGCTGATATCTTTATAGAACAACAGTTTTGTTAAATTTTCTTTTGAGGTATGGATTAATTTTATACCTTTGCGGGGAAAATATAACCAAACTGCACACATGAACATCTTTGTATCGAACCTGAACTACAGGGTCAGAAAGGAGGATCTCACAGCATTGTTCACCCCTTATGGTGAAGTAACCTCAGCCAGGATCATCGTCAACAAAGAGACCAGACGGTCAAGAGGTTACGGATTTGTTGAAATGTCCGAAGAAGAAGGCATGAAAGCTATAGAAGCCCTCAATGGAACCGAATATATGGGGCGCACAATCACTGTAGCAGTGGGCAATGAAAAGCCTCAGCCAAAGGAAGAGGCGGCGGAGTAAATTCTCCACCTTTCCGAAAATGAACACCGCAATTTGCGGTGTTTTTTTATATTTGTACCATCAAGACCGCCCCTATTATGGACAAACTTGCAAAATACATCATTATCACAGCTGTCACAGCCATTGTAGTATTCCTTGGCTGGTATTTCCGAACCATTCTGCTATACATAGCGGTTGCAATCGTCATTTCTCTGATAGGCAAGCCTGTCGTCAAATTTCTCACCGGATTGAGGATAAAGAAATTCCACATCCCGAGATGGTTTGCTTCCGCACTTACGCTGGCTCTCATCATCTGTGTATGCCTGTCACTCTTCCTGCTGCTCGCTCCGATGATAGGACAGTTTGTCCACCTCATCAACAACCTGAGCCTAAGCAGCCTCAGCACACAGGTTTCCGAGCCTTTGCAGAAGATAAACGAATTCATAATAAAGTCCATCCCCTCAGTCCAGCCTGACTTCAGGATAGAAATCTTCCTGCTTGACTATTTCAAGGACTTCGTCAATATCGGGACATTCTCCAATCTTATCGTCTCGCTGGCATCATTCATAACCGAATTCGGAATTGCAGTCTTCTCCATCGTTTTCATAGCATTCTTCCTGCTGATGGAGAACGGATTGATAACAGATGTCCTTACGTCAATTGTCCCTGACAGGCTGGAGGATAATGTCCGCAGGGCTACAAAATCCATCAACTCACTGCTGTCCAGATACTTCGTCGGAATCTCACTCGAGTCCCTCTTTGTTGCGACACTCAACAGCATCGGACTGATATTCATCGCCAAGATGGATCCGCAACTGGCTATCGTCGTAGGTTTCGCATCAGGCATACTGAACATCATCCCCTATCTCGGCCCCTTCATCGGCGACCTGATAGCCGTGATAATGGCCCTGATTTTCCACCTCAATACAGGTGTGGAAATGCCCCTCCTCATCTATCTGCTGATCGTGCTCGCGATATTTATCGTCACCCAGTTTATAGACAACTACGTATTCCAGCCTCTGATATATTCCAACAGTGTCAAGGCCCATCCTCTGGAAATCTTCCTGATTATCCTCATTGCCGGACAGATCGGAGGCGTATTCGGGATACTGATTGCCGTTCCATTCTATACCGTACTCAGGGTCATCGCCAGTGAATTCCTCTCCAATTCCAAATTCGTGCAGAGGATTACACGCAATATCAAATAGCACAAGAACGGCTATATACAAACTGAAAGGCTGCACCGGAATCCCGATGCAGCCTTTTTCATCCAACACTGCGCCGCAGGTCTACTGCACGCCCTGTGAAGTAAGGTACTGGTCATACTTCTGATAACCCTCGGCATACTGGGGTCCGCGGGCACGGAAGCGGAAATATACCTGTTTCAGAGCACTTGCGACAGCTATCTTCATATCGGTCTCGTTTGTCATCTCGAAGGCCTTCTCGAAAGGCTCGATAGAGTCCATAAGATACTGCTCGAACTGCTTCTGCAGAGCCTCATATCCCTCTACATCGTTGAGATCCAGCTCATTCATTTCGGTCTGAACCCTGATGGCCTCATCGAAATAGGTATTGCCGACGGAATAGATTCCGTATACGTAGTTGGGATCGATCTCAACTGACTTGTAATAGCACTTGATGGCATTGTCGATATCACCGAGATTCTTGTAGACATTGCCCTCTGCATATACCAAAGATGCATTCTTGGGCTCGTTTGCCTGTGCCTGGTGAATCAGGTCGAGAATCTTCTGGGGATCGTCGTTCGTCTCCATGTAGAGGTTGATCAGCGATACGAGAACGGACTGGCTTGTAGGATATTTTGCAAAAGCGTCGTTCAGATACTGCTTGGCAAGATCTGTATTGCCTTCAGATTTTGCTATCTCGGAGAGAGCGGCAGCGACATCACCTTTCTGGTCATAACCGATTTCGAGGCACCTGTTGAAATAGGTCTTGGCCTTCTCCTTGTTTCCGAGGGAATTGTAGGTGATACCGGTATAGTAGATGATGGTGCTGTCAATGCTGTTCACCACAGGGTTGTCACCGCAGGGAAGAGACTCCTCGAAGTAGAAAGCTGCCTTCTCTACATTTCCGAGGGTGTAGTAGCTCATGGCATAGTTCACGAACTGGTCGCGCAGCATCACGAGTTTCTCGTTGATGGCCTTGGTCTTTGAACCCTTGGCATCCACTTCTGCGGCCTTGAGATATGCCTCGCGGGCCTGAACCAGCAGATCCTTGTCCATGATGGGCTTTGTCACGATGATTGCTTCGAGCAGACCATTTGCATTGTAGTAGAGGTCACGGTACTCATAGTGCTCCACATCGAAAGAGTTTCCGTTTATCTGAACCTGCTCTTGCGATGTCGGTTTTGCTCCGCCAAGGAGCATGGCCTCTGTCTTGGACATGCCGATCCAGCCGTCTCCCATAAGGCTGTTGTAGGCATCCAGGAAAGAGTCACCATACTTGATCCAGGTAGTAGGATTTGTCGCTTTCTTCTCGTTCTGAGTTGCGGCTTCCGCCTTACTTATAGAAGAAAGCAATTGATCTTTGTTCTGCGCTCCGGCAGTAAGCGCTACTGCCAGCATGGCAACGGTCAATAAAATCTGTTTCATGACTTTTTGAATAAGTGTGTTGTAATTGTATGTTTGTTTCGTTTTAAAGTTCCTCTCCGTTCTCCTGCAGTTTTTCCTCGCTCTTGTTGACCACACACACGGCGGCAATGGTATCACCCTCGCGGAGGTTGATCAGTTTTACTCCCTGAGTGGCCCTGCCGGCTACACGGATACCGGATACCGGAACGCGTATGGTTATTCCGGACTTGTTGATGATCATCAGATCATTTTCATCCGTAACCATCTTTATGGCTATAAGGTCACCTGTCTTTTCGGTAATGTTTATGGTCTTGACACCCTTGGCTCCCCTGCTCGTTTTCCTGTAGTCATCCAGAGGGGAACGTTTGCCGTAACCGTTCTCACTTACCACCAGAATGTTGTGTGCCTGTTCTTCCTCAGGAATGTTCTTCGCACATACCATTCCTATCACCTCATCCCCTTCTTCGATACTGATGCCCCTGACACCTGATGCGGTACGTCCGATGGATCTGGCATCCGACTCATGGAAGCGCACGCACTTGCCACCGCGTGCAGCTAACAGGATATCGTTGTCTCCATCTGTCAGGACTGCCTCTAAAAGACTGTCTCCGTCCTTGACCGTTATGGCATTGACTCCTTTCTGACGGGGACGGGAATAAGCCTCGAGAAGTGTCTTCTTGATAGTTCCGCGCTTTGTGGCCAGAACGATATAATGGCTGTTGATGTACTGTTCGTCATTGAGATTGCCGACATTGAGGTAGGCGCATACATGATCATCGGGTTCGATGCTGATTACATTCTGTATTGCACGACCCTTGGATGCCTTGGTCCCTTCAGGGATCTCGTACACCTTGAGCCAGTAGCACTTGCCCTTATCCGTGAAGAAGAGCATCGTGCTGTGGGTATTGGCCACGTAGATGTGCTCTATGAAATCCTCTTCCTTGGTAGTGCTGCCCTTGGAGCCTACTCCTCCCCTGTTCTGAAGACGGTACTCGGTGAGAGGTGTTCTCTTGATATAGCCTGAATGGGAGATGGTGATGACCACATCCTCATCGGCGTAGAAATCCTCGGGGTTGAACTCATCGGCTGACGGCACGATTTCAGTCCTGCGCGGGTCTCCGAACTTCTCCTTGAGTTCCTGCGTCTCCTGCTTGATCAGGGCATACTGGAGAGTCTCGTCGGACAGGAAAGCGGTCAGTTCCTCTATCAGCCTGACAACTGCATCATAGTCGGCCCTCAGTTTCTCCCGGTCCATGCCGGTAAGCTGGCCGAGACGCATCTCCACGATGGCACCTGCCTGTATTTCAGAAAATCCGAACTGCGAGCACAGACCGTCACGGGCATCCTGACGGCTTCTCGATGCACGGATAAGGGATATTACCTCGTCGATAATATCTATGGCCTTGAGCAGACCCGCAAGGATGTGTTCCTTCTTTCTGGCCTCATTCAGATTGAACTGGGCGCGGCGTACCACCACATTGTGGCGGTGACGGACGAAATATTTGATCAGCTGCTTCAGGTTAAGAAGGCGCGGACGGCCGTCCACCAGTACTACGTTGTTTACTGAGAAACTGGACTGGAGCGATGTCAGCTTGAAAAGCGTGTTCAGCACGACATTCGCCACAGCGCCCATCTTCAGCTTGATCACGATACGCATTCCCTTATGGTCGCTCTCGTCGTTGATATACGCAATACCGTCTATCTTCTTTTCTTCCACAAGCCTTGCGATGCTTTCTATCATCTCCCTCTTGTTGACCATATAGGGTATCTCGGTGACTACGATCACCTCCCTTCCGGAAGGCTGCACCTCGAACTCTGTCTTCGAACGGACCACGATGCGGCCGCGTCCTGTCTCGAACGCGTCCCTGATGCCTGCTATTCCCTGGATTATTCCTCCAGTAGGAAAATCAGGACCTTTTATATAATGCATCAGTTCCTCTACCGTAATGTCCCTGTTGTCAATATACGCACAGATGGCATCCGCCACTTCTCCGAGATTGTGCGGTGCCATATTCGTGGCCATACCCACTGCAATTCCGGACGAGCCGTTGAGCAGCAGCAGCGGTGCCTTTGAGGGCAATACGAGCGGCTCCCTCAGAGTCTCGTCGAAGTTGGGTGTAAAGTCCACAGTATCCTTGTCCAGATCCTCGAGACACTCCTCTGCAAGCCTTCTGAAACGTGCCTCGGTATATCGCATCGCGGCAGGAGGGTCACCGTCCACGGAGCCGAAGTTTCCCTGGCCGTCGACAAGCATGTACCTCATGCTCCACTCCTGAGCCATACGTACCATGGCCTCGTAGATACTGGAATCTCCGTGGGGATGGTATTTACCCATTACCTCTCCCACTATCCTGGCGGACTTCTTGTGCTGCCCGCCGGAAGTCAGGCCGAGATCATACATGCCGTACAGCACCCGGCGGTGCACTGGTTTAAGTCCATCCCTGACATCAGGCAGGGCTCTGGCGACGATAACGGACATAGAATAATCGATATACGCCGTCTTCATCTCCGTCTCTATATCGACCTGCACTATCCTGCCTTTATTTATTTCTTCATTTTCCATCTTTTACACGTTATTTCCAAAACAAGTCGCTAAAATACTAATTATTTTCTTATCTACAAGCAATAGAATTAACCAAATTATGATTATTTTAGGGCCCTCAAATTGCAAGGACTTATGCGCGAACTTGATATAGTAAACAAGATATTTGAATACGCCAGGGAAGAAGCGGTCAGGACCGGATGGATGTCCATTACCGTGGAGCATTTCATGCTCGGCGCCATCAGGCACGGCGACAACGAGGCCTGCCGGTTCCTCAGCGACAACGGGCTGTCATTACAGGAGATAAAGTCAATGATCCTGGATGAAATCGACCGTGGCTACGCAGTCCCCTACAAGGACTCTTCAAGCATAACAGCAAGCCCGGAACTTCAGCGCATAGCAAATATGGCAGGCGATGTCCTGCGCTCGCCAAAGGCCAAGTACATACCCGACACAATGGTGTTTCTCAGCATAATCCTGAAGGAGGACAACTCCGTATTCGCGGCCATCGTGTCGGACCTGGGACTCGACTTCAACAACAGATATGCCGGAGACTTCGCGGATTATGAGTACGATGACCCGGAGCTGGACGACATGGACATGGAATTCGACATGCAGGGCAAAGGAAGGCCCGAATCCCCCGAAGAGACACTTGAAAGATTCGGATCCGACCTCACCAAAGCCGCCTCAGAGGGCACCCTGGACCCGGTCACCGGGCGCGACAGGGAAATAGACCGGGCCATCGGCATCCTCTGCCGAAGGAAAAAGAACAATCCGATGATCGTAGGAGAGCCCGGCGTAGGGAAAACATCCATAGCCGAAGGCATAGCCATGCGCATAGCGGAACGCAAAGTTCCCCTGAACCTGCTCAACAAGAAGATCATCTCCCTCGATATGGGCTCACTCGTTGCGGGGACCAAGTTCAGGGGAGATTTTGAGGGAAGGCTGAAGAAAATCATGGACGCAGCCCGCAACAACCCTGATATCATCCTGTTCGTAGACGAGATACACAACATTGTAGGTGCCGGATCGGCCACAGGGACCATGGATGCAGCTTCGATCATGAAGCCTGCCCTGTCCAGGGGCGAATTCCAGTGCATAGGCACCACTACATCCGACGAATACCGCAAAATCATAGAGAAGGACGGAGCCCTCGCCCGCAGATTCCAGAAAGTCACCGTCGAGCAGCCGTCACAGGAGATGACGCTGATGATCCTCAATGACCTGAAGCCTCAGTACGAAAAGTTCCACAACGTATCCTACTCCCCTGAGGCCCTGAAGGCTTGTGTAACACTGTCAGCAAGATACATCACTGACCGCAATCTGCCCGACAAGGCCATAGACGTAATGGATGAGGCCGGTGCCTCCGTACACATGAGCAGAAGCATGCCGGACGACAAGCTGCGTATAATGGGAAACAAACTCAGGGACTTGCGGAAAAACAAGATCGACTGCCTCGAAAACAGCAATTTCGAGATGGGCGCCAGGTTCATGAAGATGGAACACCGGCAGGAAGAGGATCTGGAAAAAGCCACTGACCGGCTGCTGCAGAAGTCGATGAAAAAGGCTGCAGAAGTCACAGAAGACGATATCCTGAATACTGTCTCGACGATGACCGGCATACCTGTCAACAGGATGGCCGCCTCCGAGACCGCCCGCCTGATAAACCTGCGCGACAACCTGAAGAAAAAGATAATCGGCCAGGACGAGGCCGTGGACAGAATCGTAAAGGCAGTCTCGCGCAACAGGGTCGGCCTCAAGGACCCTGACCGTCCCGTAGGCTCTTTCCTGTTTCTCGGTCCCACGGGCGTGGGGAAGACGCATCTGGCCAACAGTCTGGCCGAACAGCTTTTCGGCTCCAAGGAAGCCATTATCAGACTGGACATGAGCGAATACATGGAAAAGATATCCGTGAGCCGGCTTATCGGTGCGCCTCCGGGATATGTGGGATACGACGAAGGAGGACAGCTCAGCGAGAGGGTAAGACAGAAACCCTACTCCGTAATCCTGCTTGACGAGATCGAGAAGGCCCATCCGGACATATTCAATCTACTGCTCCAGATTCTGGATGAGGGACGTCTTACGGACAGCAACGGAAGGACAGTGGATTTCCGCAATACCGTAATCATCCTCACATCCAATATCGGCAGCCGCGACATCAAGGATTTCGGACGCGGAATAGGATACAGCCCGACAGGCGAGACCTCGTCCCAATACCAGAAAAGCCTGATTGAAAAAGCTCTCGGGAGGTCATTTACCCCCGAATTTCTCAATCGCCTCGACGAGACAGTCTACTTCAACAGTCTCACCAGGTCTGACATGAACGCCATACTTGACGTGGAACTGGCAAGACTGCACAAGCGCATCGCAGAGGCGGGATACAGCCTGCACATTTCCGCCAGAGCAAAGGACTTCCTGTGCGACAAAGGATACGACCCCAGCTACGGAGCCCGTCCATTGAAGCGTACATTGCGCAGATACCTTGAAGATTCAGTGGCTGAAGCCATCCTGTCGGGACTGAAGCCCGGTTCCAGAATCAAAGTGGACGTGAACAGCGACGGTACTGCCCTGGCCGTCAGCAAGCAACGGATCAGCGCCGACCAGAAACTGACAGGACAAACTTCCGGCTGCCAAGGTTAAGCACCGGCACCATACCTCCTACGTCCATTCCGCGGAAACGCCTGTCCGTTCCGATTTTGCCCTCATGTACCCGCAGCCCCGTCACCGGATCGCAGAGAAACCTCACCGGCGGTCTGAGACCTTCATCCCTGAAGCCTAGACCCAGATACGAAGCTCCGCCGTACCACTCCATATCCGCATAAGTCATCACCTCGAAATCCTCCCCGGCGCCCTCCCGACGCATGGCATCCGCAAAAGCCTGCAGCAGACGGCCCATTCCTCCGACGACCCTCACCCCACGCAAGGATGCATACCTCACCCACTCGTAGGACATCAATCCGTTCTCCATTCTTCTTCCCGCAGAAAATGAAGCCACTGCCACCAATACAGGAGTAGCGTCCATACCGATTTCCCGGCCGCCTGTCGAACGGACACGGAACAGTCCCAGACGGACTGCAGAACGTGCTGTTCCATATATGTGATTGGCATCGAGAAACGAAGCCGCCGTCTCCGCGCTTATACTGCGTACCCCGCAGTTGCGGGCAAAAACACTTGCTCCGAGCCCTAACCTTACCCTCAGCATCGAACGCACCAACGGACCTGAGAAAATCCAACGGTCCTGATACACGCAGACCGCATCCCGCATTCCCGACTCCATGACAGTCCGCCCAAGGGCCTCAGTCGTCCCTCCCTCAGCAAAGTACAGTACAGGCACAGCTATCAATGCCAGACCGCACTTGTCGCAAAACAATACCGACAGCCCTGAGATCCGTCCCGTCCTGAAGCATATCCCGCATCCGGAAAGAAATGCGCCCAACTCCTGTTCAAAGTTTTCCATACTGCAAATTTATTCAAAAGAGCGCACTTTTTTTTGATTTATCAATCTTTTTCACTACTTTTGCCGCCCGTTTCAGATACAACGGACAAGAAGATCTGCTAGCTCAGTTGGTAGAGCACAACACTTTTAATGTTGGGGTCTTGGGTTCGAGCCCCAAGCAGATCACCAAAAAATGAAAGAGCTGCCTTTCCGGCGGCTTTTTTCATATACTTCTGCGTATATTTGCAGAACCAATCAAAACCAGACACCAAAATGAAAACAACTACCGTCATCATGTCAGCCCTGCTGCTGCTTTCCTCAGCGACCTTCACATCATGTTCATCAGACCGAAGACCCGCAGACTCCGGGGAAAACACTATCGTGGGCATTTCCTGCGCACTCACAGACAATAATTCCAGAATAGGCCGCAAATACAGCGAAGCCGTCATCAAGGCCGGAGGGATACCGTTCCTTCTCCCTATAACCGAAGACACTGCCGCTCTCACAGGGATGCTGGAGAAAATCGACGCCCTTATCCTCACCGGAGGCGAGGACCTCAACCCTTCAATCTATGGAGAAGAGCCCCATCCCGCCCTCGGCACCGTTGACACCCTCAGGGACGGTTACGACCTTTACCTCGTGCGCAAAGCCGCTTCAATGGGCCTGCCCATACTCGGTATCTGCAGAGGGGAGCAGCTGATCAACATCGCATTCGGCGGCACCCTGTACCAGGACATCCCGTCCCAGAAACCGTCCGGTACTGACCATTACCAGTCTTTCACCAACCTCAGGCCCATACATGCCATCCATCCTGTAGAAGGCACATGGCTCGCCGGGATAGCAGGTACAGATCCCTACATGGTAAACTCGACCCATCATCAGGCAGTCAAGGACATAGCTCCTGGATTCAAAGCCGCTGCCTGGTCTCCCGCCGATTCGATTGTCGAAGCCCTCGAATGTACCGACGGACGTCCGATTTGGGGAGTACAGTTCCATCCGGAAGGCCTTACAGCCGGTGGAGACACCACGGCCCTCAGCATCTTCAGATTCATAGTAGCAAAAGGCAGGGAATACAGCGGACAATAAATAATGCCGTAAAGACAAAACCCGGAGAGTTACTTTTCAGCAACTCTCTGGGTTTCAAGCGGCTGAATATCTTTGATTTATCTTTCTGCAAGTAGCGTAATCTCCCGCTATTGCTCCACTGGATTGTTGCAGCGTTCTGCGTCAGGTTGCGTGGAGGTTTCTGGTCGTTTCTGGGTCGTAGCCCTTTCCGGGTACTCAAACTTGAACCTTTCAATGTGGCGATATCAAAAACCAAGAAAAAGTGTATATTTGCAGATGTAATAATTTTGAATACGTGAAATATTAATTAAATGATAAAGGCGAATACGTGAATTATGAGAAGGAAGATATACGATAAGCTGCTGGAATGGAAGAAGGACCATAAGGGCGACACTGCTCTTTTGATAGAAGGAGCCAGGCGTATAGGAAAAAGCTATATCGTGGAAGAATTTGCACGCAAAGAATACGAGTCATACATTCTGGTGGACTTCAGCAAGGCAAATCCTCAGGTAATGGAGTTTTTCGACCTTTATCTGGATGATCTCGATATGCTTTTCATGAATTTGGAACTTTACTTCAGACGGAAACTTGCTCCACGCCAGACGAAAGGCGAGGAAGCCCGTTCCTTGATCATATTCGACGAAGTACAGTTCTGCCCCCGTGCCCGTGCAGCCATCAAGCATTTGGTGGCAGACAGACGTTATGACTACATTGAAACAGGCTCGCTTATTTCCATCAAGAAGAATGTCAAGGACATCATGTTGCCATCCGAAGAACATGCCATCGAAATGTTTCCAATGGATTTTGAGGAATTCCTGTGGGCGATGGGAGATGAAATGCTGATGTCTTACATCCGGATGCGGTTTGACAAACATCTTCCGATGGAGGCTTTTCATCGCCGGGCAATGGACTATTTCCGACAATACCTGATTGTCGGAGGAATGCCACAGGCTGTACTGAAATATGTGGAAACACGGGATTTTGAAAAGGTGGATGAGGTGAAGCGCGACATATTGGCTCTTTACCGCAATGACATCCACAAATATGCTGACAATCAGGAAACCAAAGTCGCCGCCATTTTTGAGGAGATTCCGGGGCAATTGCAGAAGCATGAAAAGAAGTTTGTCTTGTCCGCATTGCAGAGTGAAGCCCGTATGCGTGATTATTCGCAGGCTTTCTTCTGGCTGAGTGACGCTAAAATCATCAACTGCTGTTATAATTCGACAGCACCGAGCATCGGGCTGAAACTGAACGAAGAACGTACTACACTGAAATGCTATATGGGTGATACCGGGCTGCTCATCAGCCACGCCTTTGACGAACGTGGGATAGTAAGTGCGGACCTTTACCGGAAACTGATGTTTGACAAGCTGGAAGTGAACGAGGGAATGCTGGTGGAGAATATCGTGGCGCAAATGCTCCGGGCGGCAGGACACAAACTCTACTTTTTCAGCGACAGTTCACGGACATCAGTAGAAGACCGTATGGAGATTGACTTTCTGATAGCCAAACCCGTAACGACCAGCAGACATAATATTTCCCCTATTGAGGTAAAATCCGGACAGCGTTACACGCTGAACTCATTGAGAAAGTGTATTGCCAAATACGGCTCCCAATTATCCACTCCCTACGTGCTTCACGATAAAGATGTGAAAATAGAAGATGGAATTGTGTATCTGCCTTTATATATGACACCGTTGCTTTGAATAATATGTGGGTGAAGGTTTCGACTATCCACGGTTGGATACTCTGTTTTTAGCCCTGCCCGTGTCTTGCAAATCCATAGATTGCCGTTTGCATCTTCTACAATATGTTCGGGTGCCAGTTGCTGCACGTCGATGAACGCCAACCCAGTGAACGCTGCAAAGATGAAGACATCACGCACGATTCGGATGCGCTCCAATGGAAAGTCTTTGTGGTAGATGGTGAGCAGTTCATCCATTGTCAGAAACTCACGGATAACCTCTTTCTCATGGAACTTGATGCCTACAAACGGGTCTTTGGTTATCCATTCGTTTGCCAAGGCAAGATTGGTTATCTTTTTCAGGCACTTCAAGTAACGGATAACGGTGTTTTGCCGGCAGGACTTTTCCGTTTTAGGTAGAATTCAAAAGCACGAACCAACTCGCCGTTGACTTCTGTCAGCGGCAAATCCTCTTTCCCATACTTCTGTTTGATAAGCTCTGCGAGATAGCGTTTACAGCTTTCATAACGGCGGATGGCAATCAGCGCATAGTCTTTCCCCACGAGGGAGCGGCATTGGTCGTTATGTTCCTGTATGGTGCCGATGAGCGTGCGGACTTCTTCCGGCTCCTTGTCCTGTCCGAAGAACTTTTCCTGCAACAGACGGGCGGTGATAGGTTGTCGTTGTCCCTCCAGTTCATTAAAGATTTGGTGGAGCTTGATTTTCGCGTTTTCAATATAGGCGTTCAGGTCGCACGCTTTGCGGCTTTTCCCACGGGCACATTCCTTCGCCTGATTCCATGACGCAGGGTCGATGCTCTTGCGGATGTTGGTTTCCATTCGCGCACCATTCACGGTGATGCGCATACACACGGAGGCTTCTCCGTTTTTCAGCAGTTTGGCTTTCTTGATGAAGAAAAGCACATTGAACGAGTTTCTTTTCATTTTCCTACAATTTTTAGTTGGACAAAAGTAGGAAACTATCCACGTTTTCTTGATACGCAAAACATTGCAAATCAGCGAATAAGAATCCGGTTCGGTGGAGAGTTTCGCTCCACCTTTTCCGCTCCACCTTTTGGAACACCGGAAGCGGTCATATTCCGCTCTTTTTTTGCGTTCTGCAGGAAAATAAAAACTCCCGATTTCGTTTGGAAATCAGGAGTTTACTACTA
>DVIL01000061.1 GCA_018711305.1 Candidatus Coprenecus stercorigallinarum | reverse complement strand
GCGGCTGTGGCTGTGGCTGTGGCTGTGCGGCGGGAGTGGGGGGCGGAGTCGGGGCTGATGCCGGAGCCGGTGTCGGTGCGGGTGCCGGGGTGGGTACGGGTACGGCTGGCTGTACGGTGGCCGGCCCTGCGGCCTTGGGGGTGGCGTCAGTCTGCCTTACCGGTGTGCTTTCCGGCTGTTGCGGGGCGATGGCATTCTCCGCCAGTCGCATAAGTGCAAATTCGACAAGCAGCCTCTGGTTTCCGCTCTGCCGGTATGACGCCTCGCAGTTCATGGTGATGTTCAGGGAATTGAAGATGAACTTTACGGAGCACCTTCCGGCCTGTTCCCTGTACCGTCCTATGATGCCGGGGGGCAGGGACAGCAGGGCAGATCCTTCTGACTGCTTGCATACCAACAGGTCGCGCAGGTGGGAGCTTAGGCCGGATATGAAGTAGAGGGCGTTGAACCCTTTTGACAGGATCTCGTCAAAAAGCAGGAGGGAGGACATGTAGTCCCCGGTCAGGGAATTGTCCACTATCCTGAAATAGTATTCGTAGTCCAGCACGTTGAGGTCCCGGATGACATCCTCGTAGTGGACCTCGCGTCCGCAGAATGCCGTTATCTGGTCGAAGATGGTCAGGGCGTCCCTCATGGCCCCGTCAGCCTTTACTGCTATGACGTGCAGGCTTTCGCTGTCGATGGATATACCCTCCTTGGAGGCTATGCCTTCGAGGTTGCGTACGATGTCGGGGACACTGATGCGGTTGAAGTCGAAGGTCTGGCAGCGGGAGAGGATGGTAGGGAGAATCTTGTGCTTCTCAGTGGTGGCCAGGATGAAAATGGCGTGGGCCGGCGGTTCCTCAAGAGTTTTAAGGAAGGCGTTGAAGGCCGCGGAGGACAGCATGTGTACCTCGTCGATGATGTACACGCTGTATTTTCCTACCTGAGGCGGTATCCGGACCATGTCGGTGAGGTTGCGGATGTCGTCCACAGAGTTGTTGGATGCTGCGTCGAGTTCATGGATGCAGTACGAACGGCCTTCAGCGAAAGACAGGCAGGACTCGCACTTGCCGCAAGGTTCCATGTCCGGTCCGGGGTTGAGGCAGTTGATCGACTTTGCGAAAATCCTGGCCGTGGTGGTCTTGCCCACTCCGCGCGGCCCGCAGAAGAGGTAGGCGTGGGCGAGCTGGCCTCTCTGGATGGAGTTCCTGAGGGTTCTGGCGATGTTTTCCTGGCCTATCAGCGACTCAAAAGTGTCAGGCCTGTATTTTCTGGCTGATACTATAAACTGTTCCATAACTCGAGTAGTCGGCAAAGGTACGAAAACTCGTCCAAATACGGATGTAAGTCAGGCATTAAAATTGTATATTTGCCGGATAACAAAATCCAAAAATAATGAAGGTACTTATAATAGATGATGAGCGGAGTATCCGCAATACCCTGAAGGAAATTCTCGAGTTCGAAGGACATCAGATAACATTGGCTGAGGACGGTGCGTCCGGTCTGGAGGCCGCGGCGGCAAATAATTTCGATGTGATATTCTGTGACATCAAAATGCCCGGAATGGATGGTGTGGAGGTTCTGGACAAGCTTGTCGAGAACGGCAATGAGACACCGGTGGTGATGATTTCCGGTCACGGCTCCATAGACACAGCTGTGGAGTGTATCAAGAAAGGAGCCTTTGATTTTATCCAGAAGCCTTTGGATCTCAACAGAATACTTATAACGTTGAAGAATGCTACGGACAAGGGTTCGCTTGTGCGTGAGACCAAGATCCTGAAGAAGAAGGTAGGAGGGGTGCAGGAGATCATCGGCGAGTCACCGGCCATAGTCCGCATAAAGGCCATGATAGACAGGGTGGCCCCGTCTGACGCAAGGGTGCTTATCACGGGTGCGAACGGTACGGGAAAGGAATTGGTGGCGAGGTGGCTGCATGAAAAGAGCGACCGTGCGTCCATGCCTTTTGTGGAGGTCAACTGTGCGGCTATTCCGGGCGAACTGATCGAGAGCGAGCTTTTCGGTCACGAAAAGGGTGCCTTTACCGGAGCCCAGAAGCAGCATAAAGGCAAGTTCGAGCAGGCTGACGGAGGTACTCTCTTTCTCGATGAGATAGGTGACATGTCCCTGGCAGCCCAGGCAAAAGTGCTCCGTGTGCTGCAGGAGAACAAGCTGACCAAGGTCGGCGGTGACAAGGATATTACTGTCAACGTCAGGGTCGTGGCAGCTACGAACAAGAATCTGAAGGAAGAGATAGAAAAAGGCAATTTCCGCGAGGACCTGTACCACAGGATAAGCGTTATCGTCATACGCGTACCCTCCCTGGCGGAGAGGAGGGAAGATATCCCGATGCTCATCGATTATTTTATCAGGCAGATCAGTCAGGAATCCGGCAAGCCGGTCAAGGAAATCGACGCCGATGCGGTTGAAGAGCTCTGCAACCATGCCTGGAGCGGCAATATACGTGAGTTGCGTAACGTTGTTGAACGCCTTCTGATCCTCTCCAATGCCCGTATCACCAAAGAGGACGTGATGATGTTCGCCCTGCCCAACTGACCGGATTTGCTGAACAAGTGCGGGACGAATGGAAAATCTCTCATTTACCACCAATCAGGACATCATCGCCCTGCTTTGCCAACGCCTGAAGGAGTACCGTCTTGCCGCCCGCATCAGCCAAAGGGAGATGGCGGAAAAGTCCGGGGTGAGCCTGACTACTATCAGCCATCTCGAACAGGGGCTGAACCGGAATATCACGCTCAACAATTTCATTTCGATTCTGCGTGTGTTGGGGCTCGAACAGCATTTGTCCGACCTTTTGCCAGAACTGCCCGTGCCCCCGATGGCATTGAAACAGATGAACAAATACATACCCAAACGAGTAAGGAGAAGCAACCATGATAAGGAATCTTGACGTTTTCCTGTGGAACCGGAAAGTCGGCTCGCTGGTCGCCTACAAGGAGAGGTACACGGAAAAGGTATGCTTCTATTTCGACCGCGATTTCCTTATCTCTCGCGGCGACCTGCTCGAACTGGCCAAACGCTACAACATCAAGGGGGTGGATACCCTCATGGAAAAAGCTGTCGGCGTTGTCTCCCATCGTTACAGTCCATTCCGCAGGGATGTCCACGCCCTCGCCCCGGTCAGCCCAGTCGGCGGTCACCGCTATGCCGCCCGTATCGGGATGCGGTGTGTCATGCAGTTCGTCCCTGACGCACCCGCACGCTGTCTATGACTTCATATTTCTCATAGTCTGCGTGCAGACAGCCAACCGCTACATTAAAATCCAGCGACATGGCGTCGCTGAGCCGGAGCTGGTAGCTGTCAGTGATGCCGCCGCCCATCAGGTCGCCATGCTTGCCGGTTGCAGAGAGTTTGTAGTTGAACTGTCCGGCCTTGTACAACGCGCTAATATAGCCACGTTTCTTCTCGCTGAGGTACCACCGCACTTCGGGAGCCACCTCCCACAACGCATAGCGGAGGTCGGCGTCGTTCCACGACCATGAGGTCCACGAACCGTTAACATTTACCACAATGGCAGTGTTTCGCACGATTCAGTGCCGTTGTGGAAGGACTCTGTATTTTCCAGCCCCTTGAATGGTCGTGAGAAATGCATTGTAATTTGTAAATTAAAGATAGTCAGGTCATTGGAAAAGAACTGCATTTTCGAACTCTTGTAATGACGCGTTTGGCAATGCCGACCGGAATGGACGGAAACTAAAACCGTGTGGAGACCGGGAGCAACTGCAGGCAGGAGCCCCCATTTTTATAGATGATTGCAAAATGCGAGTGCGTTCCTGATAAGGGTTGTTCAGAAAGCTTTTTCCGGCACTCGCTGCTGTGCGATCCCGTCCGTAGGCCCTTCTGACGGCCATGCCTTCGCGTCCCTTTCTAGAAGGTGCCGACAAAAGCGGTGTTTCATCGGCACCTTCCGGTATTCTCAGTTGAGAGCTGCGCCCTTTCCGTCGCGGTGAACCGAATTAGCCCGTTTCGGTTCACCTGTGATAGGAATTATCTCCTTGTGGTCAATACTTTTGTGTCCAGTGAAATAGATGTGACAAAACTATTTGGTGGAGTAGGGGGCGCTCACCTTCGCTACAGGCACCGGAGAGCCATTTTTACCGTAAATCTACCCTGCACTCCTTTCGAAGGAGTAAATGACCGAGACCGATTGTGGTTTAAGGGGCAGTCAGGCAGTAAGTCTGTTGTCTAAGTGTAGTCCTCTGAGACTTCCGTGTGTATCGGAAGGATGACAGTGAAGTCCGCGCCGCCGAGTTCCCTGGATTTGGTGTAGTAGATGTCTCCGTGGCTCTGGGTTACGATGTTCTTGCAGATGGCGAGTCCGAGTCCTGAGCCGCGGGTCTTTGTCGTGAAGTTGGGGCGGAAAAGTTTTTCGAGGTTCTCTTCCGAGACACCGCTTCCGTTGTCCTCGATATCCACTTTATAATATCCGGGAGTCATCCTCAACGACACGATGATTTCTCCGTATTCCTGGCTTTCAACGGCTTGTATGGCGTTTGTGATGAGGTTGACAAACGCTCTGGTAATCTGGCTCTTCCTGGCGAAAACGACGGCTTTGTCCAGTTTGCAGCGGAAGGTCATGCCGATATGTTCGTAGTTGTCGAAGAGGACTCTCTGCTCGGAAAGTATCTCGACAAGATCGACCTCTGATACTTCTTCATTGTAGAACTTGGCAAAGCTGGAGAACTCGCTGGCCGTGTTTGAGAGGATGTCTATCTGCTCGATCAGGGATGATGCGAGAGCCTCGAAGCGGTCCTGCCAGTCGGGTATGCCCTGCTTTTTCAGGCGGATCAGATGCTGGATACTCAGCTTCATGGGGGTAAGGGGGTTCTTTATTTCGTGGGCTATCTGACGCGCCATCTCCCTCCATGCCTGTTCTCTCTCGCTCTGGGCCAGTTCCTTTGTACTGCGGTCCAGATCATCGATCATTTTGTTGTAGGTCCTTACCAGAAGGCCGAGTTCGTCATCCGCCTTGTAATTGATATGTTCTACCTTGTGCGTGATGTCCATCGCTTCCATGTTGCGGCTGATCTCCTTCAGAGGCCTGGTGATGGAATTTGACATTGTGATGCCAATGAAGAGGGCCGCCAGGATAAGGATGAGGTACAGATTGACGATAGCGGCGATGATGGGGGAGGCATCGTATTCGAAGTTGGTGTCGTTGACGAAATACGGGATGTTGGCAATGGCCAGCAGTATCCCGTTCTCGTTGTATATGGGTGTGTAAAGGGAGTAGTAGGAGAGTGTGGATATGTTCTCTTCCGCGATGGCCTGCATGCGCTTGTTGTATACCAGCTCGTAGTATGCATCCGGATTCATCCTTGTGCTGGTAAGGTATTCGTTGAAGACCTCCGGCTTTGTTGTCCGTATCAGCCGTCCGTGCGGGTCGAACAGGTTGATGTCCACCTGTGCGCTCTTGGCGACGGCGTTCATGGCGTTGAAGACTTCGGTCGTGTTCAGCTCGTCATAATTGTCGGTGGTCTTTGTCATTTTTGTCAAGGCGTTCTGGACTGAGAGCAGGGTCTCTTCCATCATGGCGTCATTGTTGTTGTTTATGTAGCCCATGATGATGACGATACTGCCGATAGCCATGAGTATCAGGGCTATGACCATGGATGCGGTAAGGAATACCGTCATCTTCATCCGGAACGACCGCTTGGGTCTGAACAAAGTCTCCCGGCTGCGCTTTTTCAGCAGTCTGGGCACTCCGATCATGATGAGGGCAAAGGCCAGCAGTACGTACGAGAAGGATATCACTGACGGGAAGAAGTTACGGGCGGGGCGGCTGACCACTATCATGTTGGTGCCTGGCAGCTTGTTTATGAAAACTACATTGTCCCCGTAGAAATAGTGTGAGAATCCGTCTTCGTAGCTGTATACGTTGACCGATACCGGGAAGTTGTAGCGTCCCTGGTGGCTGGATATCCTGCCGTTATGGTATTTGGCCATGGAATATGGATACTTGACCGTTGTGCTTACGGAAGTTATGTTGTCGAGCAGAACGGAAGGATAGCCGATATTGTCGGAACTGCTTTTGGAGTCTATCTCCAGATACAGGTCGTACCTGCGTCCGTTGCGCAGGATGCTGAATGCTCCCAGGTAGCTTATGTTGTTGCGGAAATAGTCGAGGTAGTAGAATGCCGACATGTCCGAAAGCTGTACCCCGTAGTTGTCTATGATGTTTTTGAAATATTTGTAGCACCCTACGGGATTCGCATAGTCTTCGGTGATGATCATGTCGAACATGTCGCATGTGGTTATGCGTATGTCGTATTCAGGGAGTATGTTGTAGAAATATCTCTCGGCCAGTCTGTTGAGGATGATGTTCTCGTATTCTGGATTGCCGGCGAGACCTCTTACGAGGGGGTCGGATATGATGTTCCTCTCTATTGCCTGGAGCTGCATCTCCAGATTGAGGTCCCTTTCCACAGCGAGCCTGCCTGTAAGAATCCTGATGTTCTCGCACTCTTTCTGGAATCCGAAGTAGGATACGGCTCCTGTCATGTACATGGCTGTAACCATGAGGTATGCCATGAGAAGGCGTCTGGAGTGCCTCTTGCGCTTCTCGATATAATGCCTGGAAGAAGTGGCTATGAGGATGTTGAGCAGGAATAGCATTGCCAGGAACAGCATGCCGTAGGCTACATATACGAGGATAGTGTAGATGGATATCTCGTTGATCCTGAAGAGGTCGAGGGTGATCCCCGAATTGGTGGTCAGAGATCTCAGCGTGGTGTGGATATATACTGCTATGGCGGTGATACACAATCCGATGATGGATGCCTTCGCTTTTTTAAGCGCGGGCGTGGAGTTGAGAATGTTCTTGATTACGGATTTTCTGGACAGGAATATGGTCAGGCAGTAGAAGAATACGAAGGTGTGGAAAATAAGCAGTGCCCCGAGGGAGTTGAAATTGCCGTCGGCATACAGCATCGGCGAGAACAGCTCGGATTCGAGGTCAATGTCTCCGATCATCATGAATGAGCAGCATTGGAGTATGAGCAGAGCGCCGAGTGAGAAATAAAGCTGGAGCAGCCCTTTGTACCGGCTTTTGAATGAAAGGATTGCAAGGATTGCGAAAAGCAGGGCCGCCCAGCGCATTCCTGCGGACTGGTGGTTGCGGTCGGTAAGGGTCTTGTTGCGCAGTACCGAGAAGGCCGGAGTGCCGTCAGCGGTGTACACTACATTGACGTCGTCCACGTAGGGAGGGGCGGTGGAGTACCGGTCGTTCAGTCCCAAATGCCGGTTGCACGAGTTGCGGAGGACGGAGTTCTCGGAAGAATACTGCTGCATCACCTCAATGGCACCAATGATCTCGATGTTGCCCTGATGGTATGTTTTCACCACGTACCATCCGGGACCGAGATTGACATACTGTGTGGGGGCGTCGAGGAAGGCGAGAGGTATGTTGAAAAGGTTCCTGTTGCGAAGGTCATGTATTCTGTACCAGGAGTGGCTGAGGCTTACATCATCATTGCTGATGGGCAGGGTGTTGATCCAGCTCTGGAGGGCTCCGTCCACATAGCGGTACAGTACCATGTCGTCAGGGAATTCCTCGAACTGTATCCATTCGTCCTCGGGTACAGTGAAGGCACGTTCCACGTATTTGTCAAGGACGTTCTCCCTTTTGTGCAGCATCCTCTCTATCTTGTCTGTCCGCTTTATGGAGGAAACCGGGGTAAGGTGAAGGAATGAGAGGCAGAAACAGCACAGGGCCAGTGTCCAGAACATGGAGGTGCGGTTGCCGGCTATAAGCCTGAAAATATTTCTGATGGCTGCTTTCATTTTCTGCTGCTATTCGTTGTGGTAGGGTTCTCCCTTGAGTATTGTAAATGCCCGGTAGAGCTGTTCTTCAAAGAAAAGCCGGATAATCTGATGGGAAAAGGTCATGTCGGATAGGGAGACCAGTTCCGAGGCCGCTTCTTTTACCCTGTCGCTGAAACCGTATGCTCCGCCGATTACGAAAACAAGGCTTCTGGTTCCGGTGTCGATCATTTTCCCGAGGTGCGCGGCCCATGCTACGGAAGTGAAACGGCGCCCTTTTTCGTCGAGAAGCACAACACGGTCTCCTGGCCTGATTTTCTTCAGTATCAGCTCTCCTTCCTTTTCTTTGATCTCATCGTGGGATAAGGATGCGGTTCCCTGCAGTGCCGGAATTTCCACCCTCGTGTAGCTGAGGTACCGGCCGATACGTTTCTCGTACATGGCCATACCTTCTTTTATGAATCCGAATGTGGTCTTGCCTACTGTTATCAGGGTGATATTCATGCTCTATAAGGTATCAGTCCACAAATGTAAGAAATTTTGCTGCATGATTGGCCTGAATTTTGCTAATGAGTCAACAAAAATGGAATAAATAGATGAACAGGGTAGTTTTAATGCTTGGACTGTTGGCTCTTTTCCCGGTTTCGTCGGCTTCCCAGAATCTGACGAAAGTGACTGTTGACGGGAATGAGAGGAGCAGTGTATTTGTTCCAATTGCGAAGTATCTCCAACGCGGTGATGCAGAATGCCTTGCTGCATGGTTCGCTGATAATCTGCAGGTGGATGTGATGGGATCTGTCTCCAACTGCAGCCGTAACCAGGCCCGTCAGATAATACGGAATTTCTTTGTCAACTACACTCCACGTTTTTTCGAGATAGTCTACACGAGCGGGACATATCCCATGGAGTACGCTGTGGGCAATCTGGACAGCGGCGGTAATATGTTTACCGTTACAATTCTGGTCAAGACCAACGATTCAGGAAATTATATCGAGCAGCTCAAAATTGAAAAGCAATAAAAAACGGGCC
>DVIL01000060.1 GCA_018711305.1 Candidatus Coprenecus stercorigallinarum | reverse complement strand
CATAATTTTAAAAAGCAGTGGAATCTCAGCTCTCAGAAAAACTTGTGGATTATCGACAAAGATTCTATAGAGCAGATAGGATGCATACACACCTGCCAGGGACTGGAAGTCGATTATATAGGGGTAATAATCGGTCCGGACCTGAGATTTGAAAATGGCCGGGTAATCACTGATATCACAAGACGTTCCGGTAACGATAAGTCTGTAAATGGTTTCAAATCCAGATTCAAGTCAGATCCGGTACTTGCAGCCCGGGAGGCTGATGAAATTATAAAAAACACTTACCGGACTCTCATGACCAGAGGCATGAAGGGGTGCTATGTATACTTTTGCGACAAAGCTTTGGCAGAGCATTTTGCCTCGTCAATGGATATCGTTGAAGAGAAACCATCCGCCGTACGTATCGAACCGGCCATTAACGATGATGTCAAGTTCATCGACTTCCTGCCGCTATACTCTTTACGTGCTGCCTGCGGCTACTTCGGAGAAGGAGAAGCCGTAGAGGAATCCGGCTGGATCAAAGTCGAAGGCATGGGCCGCCTCAACCGCAATATGTTCGTCGTACGGGCAGAAGGCCGCTCGATGGAGCCCCTCATTCATGACGGCAACTACTGCGTTTTCAGAGCCGCCCCAGCCGGCAGCCGCATGGGCAAGACCGTACTGGTCCAGCACCGTAACTTCTATGATGCCGACTATGCCGGCAGTTATTCCATCAAAACATACACAAGCAAAAAGACGTATGACGACTTAGGCAACTGGTCCCACGAAGAGATAGTACTCCAGCCAAAAAATCCTGAGTTCAGCCCCATCGTCATACACGAAGATGAAGCGGATGAGTTCAGGGTCATAGGAGAGTTTGTAGGCTGCCTGCCTAAAGTCGGCATGTCCCGGGACCCTCAGTAGCTGACCATTGACAGGCAGGCTATCCGCAAAATATCTATGTGAAAGTCAAGACTGTCTCTTGATTTTGGGCAAGTGATGTGCAGAATATCACCTCCACTCCCCTTCTGCCACCATGAAGACCCGGCCGCCCACGTGCGTCGAGTAGAGTCCGGAAACCGGATCGTACGCGGCATCTACATAGAGCCGCGAAGGCCGCCCCATCTCGCTGCCCTGACTCACCGTATAGCTGAGACTGCGTCTGTCCCCGAAGAAGCCGTACCGCAGCAGCCAGCATGCCAGATCGCCGTTGGCACTGCCGGTGGCCGGGTCCTCGAGAAACCCGGGATCCTCCATGAATACCCTCACCCTCAGGTTTCCGTCCTCGGACGGCGCGAAATACAGCAGACTGCACGCATAGTGCCGGTCAATGAACCTCTGCCGCTCGTCGTAATTGACCCTGCAGCACTCAAGTGCCTCCACCGACTTCAGAGGGGTGATTACTGCCTCCAGCCCGGTGGACACCCATTGTACCGGGAAATCCTCCCGGACATCGTCCGCCGAAAGCGATACGGCTGCCACCGCCGCTTCCCTGGGCAGAACCTCCCCGAATACGGGCTGGTTCTGGGTCATGATTCCCCTGCCGTCCGGGGTAAACTCCACCGGTATCTGTCCGGCCTTCAGATTGAGTATCACCTTCGACGGACGTCCGCTTTCCAGGATTTCCCTTATGACATACGCTGTCCCGAGCGTAGGATGCCCGGCAAATGGCACCTCGCAGGAGGTCGTGAATATCCGCACGTCGTAGCCGCCGTTGCTCCGACGGCCGGACATGATGAATGCCGTCTCGGAAAAGCCTGTCTCTATGGCTATACGCTGCATTTCGCCATCGTCCACCGGCCGGTCGGGAATGAGCACGGCCAACTGGTTGCCCTGGTATTTCGCCTCTGCGAAACAATCCGCGATATAAAACTTCATACAGATGATTTTAACTCAGCAAATGTAGCACAAAATCTCCTGCAACCGCACGATAAGACCGCTTCTGTCCCGAAATATGCATGAGAAAGAATATCCGGTTCAATATTTTTCGTAACTTGGGGCAGATTTTAACCTCACACTCCATGAACACAAGATCAACTGTTATCATTGCCGCGGTCCTGGCTCTTGCGGCCTGTACGGGAAACCGCGATACGGACAATGCCAGGAAGGCCGCGACGGAAGAAAATCTCAGGATGCATACGGAAGCTGTCTCCCATGATTCCTGTCAGGGGCGCAAACCTTTCTCGGCGGGGGCTGACCGCGCTGTGGGCTATATTGCAGGGCAGATGAAGGCAATAGGTCTGGAGCCGTTCGACGGGGACTCCTACCTGCAGCCGGTAAGGATCAAGGCGGCACAGTTCGAATGTCCGGGACCTATGGTCATGCAGACTCCGGAGGGACGCATCTCCCTGGAGTGGCAGGAGGATTATGTGGCCTTTTCCGCCCGCAACGAGAGCAGGATAGACATCAGGGGCTCCGAGCTGGTCTTTGCCGGCTACGGGATATCAGCTCCGGAATACGGGAAAAATGATTTCAGGGGGATCGCCAACCCGGAGGAGAAGGTTGCGGTAGTCCTTGTCAATGACCCGGGACTTGGAGGTGGAGACCCCGGTTATTTCAACGGGGACAATATGACGTACTACGGAAGATGGACCTATAAACTCGAGGAGGCGGCCAGACAGGGGCTGAAAGGTGTCCTGATCATCCACGATGACCGGGGCGCCGGCTACGGATGGTCGGTGGTGAGGGCTTCGGGCCGTGCAAAGATGTATGTGGATGCTGATGACGGGTATCACTGTCCCCTGAACGGATGGATAAGCCAGGAATCGGCAAGGCAGCTGCTGGGCAACTGCGGCTACGATCTGGACAGTCTGACAAAGATGGCCGGTTCTCCGGATTTCAGACCCTTCTCCCTCAATTCCACCGTAAGCGTATCCATCGGTCTCACATTTGACCGCCAGCAGAGTCCGAACGTGATAGGTTACATACCCGGCAGCGGCAACACCGATGAGAGTGTTGTCTACATCGCCCACTGGGACCATCTCGGCTACGGCACACCCATAGACGGGGACAGCATTATCAACGGAGCTACTGACAATGCCGCAGGCGTGGCCTGGCTTCTGGAAACGGCCAGATGCTTCAAGGCCCTGAAAGAGAAACCGCGCCGCAATATAGTTTTCATCGCTCCTACCTGCGAGGAATCCGGATTTCTCGGTACGGAATATTATGTCGCAAATCCTCTTTTCCCCATAGAAAAGACGGCGGCGGTGATTAATATGGATGTATTCCCGCTCTGGGGCGAGAACAACGATGTCACCATAACCGGCTACGGCCATTCGGACCTGGACGGGACACTTGCAGACCTCGCCGGGAAATACGGCCGATACGTCATGCCTGACCCGGACGCATACAACGGGATGTTCTACCGTTCCGACCATTTCCCTTTCGTCCGGAAAGGTATCCCCGCCATGTTCGCAAAAGGCTGGAATGACAACCGGGTACACGGGAAAGAATGGTCCAGGGAGCAGATAGCACGCTACTGGGCAGAGACTTACCATAAGCCGACAGACCAGACACATCCTGAGACCGATGACTACAGCGGCCTGCTGCAGGAAGTGCATCTGTTCTTTGACCTCGGATACCGGCTGGCACAGGAAACCGGATATCCTGAATGGAAATCCGGTTCCGAATTTGCAGATATACTGGAGAGATAGCCAGCCGTCCTCCCCTACCCGTAAGTCTCGATAAGGTATTTCACGAACTGAGGGTCCGAGAAGTTCACAGTACCGGCGTCATGCTGGTTGAGCGTACTGATCTTCCGCATTTCCTCCTCACTCAGAGTGAAGTCGAAGATATCCAGGTTCTGACGCATACGCTCCACGTGCGTGCTCTTGGGGATGGCCACGATGCCCCGCTGCGTGAGCCAGCGCAGTGCCACCTGTGCGGCGGTCTTCCCGTAGCCCTCACCGATGGAGGCGAGCACTCCGTTCCTTACCACTCCGTCGGCACCCTCGCCGCCGAGCGGACCCCATGCCATCATCCTCGTGCCGTGTTCCGCAAGAACCGGTCCGATGCCCTGCTGCTGGACAAGGGGATTGCATTGCAGCTGGTTCACCATCGGCTTGATGTCCACATAGTGGGCGAAATCGAAGAAACGGCCTGCCTGGAAGTTGCTTACGCCGATGGCGCGCACCTTGCCATCGCGGCAGGCTTTCTCCATAGCCCTCCACGAGCCGAACACGTCGCCGTATGCCTGATGGATGAGCAGCAGGTCGATGTAGTCGGTCTTCAGCTTGCGCAGGCTCTCGTCGATGCTTGCCGCAGCCTTCTGCTCACCTGCATTGGAAATCCACACTTTCGTCACCAGGAAGATGTCCTGCCTGGGAATCCCGCTCTTGCTGATGGCATTTCCTACCCCTTCTTCGTTGAAATAGGCCTGCGCCGTGTCAATCAGGCGATAACCTACGTTCAGTGCATCGCTCACGCACCGCTCGCATTCCTGCGGGGCGACCTTGAACACACCGTAACCTAAAAGCGGCATTTCCACGCCGTTGCTCAATGTAATGGTATTCTTCATCATTCGTGTATTTTATAAGTTCCTATTCCTCTTACTGTCTGCAGGTCCATATCGTCATAGATAGGACTGCGGCCGGTGTCCAGTCCGGCAATGGCCCGCATCTCCTCTTCCGTCAGGGTAAAGTCGAAGATGTTCAGGTTCTCTATCATGCGCTCGCGGCGCACGGTCTTGGGGATGACCACCACATTCCGCTGGTTCAGCCAGCGCAGGACGACGTTGCCCACCGTCTTGCCGTGCCGGGCGGCAATGGCTTTCAGGACGGGGTTGTTCCAGATGTCGTTCTGTCCTTCCGCAAACGGAGCCCACGCCTCGTGCTGTATGCCTTCCTGACGGAGGAATGTGTTGGCTGCCTTCTGCTGGAAGAACGGATGGGTCTCCAGCTGGTTGACGGCCGGTTTCACCTCATTGTGCAGGAAGAGGTCCTGCAGGCGCTCGCTGCTGAAGCTCGTCACTCCGATGGCACGGATGCATCCCTCCCTGTAGAGCCGCTCGGCTGCCCGCCATGCCGCATAGTAGTTGCCGTAAGGCTTGTGCAGCAGGTACAGGTCGAGGTAATCCAGTCCGAGTTTCTTCATCGAGAGGTCGAAGGCACGCAGGGCATCGTCGTACTCATAGTCCTGCACCCACAGCTTGGTGGCCACGAAGACATCCTCACGCTTCAGACCGCTGTGCCGCAGGGCATTTCCCACCTGTTCCTCATTGAAATAGGAGGCAGCGGTGTCAATCATCCGGTACCCGGCCTCCAGGGCGTCGGTCACGATACGTTCCGTTTCATTCACGGGAATCTTGAAGACGCCGAAACCGATGGACGGCATCATCACTCCGTTGTTCAGTCTTACTTGTCTCATACTGTTGTCTTGTTTTGAATCACGCTGCAAAATTACATGCTGCAGGTGATCCGGATGTTGCAAAATCGGGGGATATATTTTCACATTTCGTGGTTTTTGCCTACATTCGTACCGCAGACCGGCAAACAGGGAAAACGTATGGAACAGCAGGAAAAGGACAGAATATTCTTCATGGACTCGATCAGGGACTTCGATGTCAGGCAGCATCCCCAGAGCGTAATCCATATCCTCTGCACGAGGGGAAGCATGAGTTTCCGCTTCCAGAATGTCAATTACAACATCGTAGCGCGCGACTACGTCATACTGACCAATATGTCGCTGGCTTCCGGTTTCTCCGAATCGGATGACTACAGCGCCCTCACGATGGGACTGTCCGCACAGTTCGTGATGTCGATGGCCATACGCAACAACTACGGCATCATCGGGCACCTCAGCCTCTTGCAGAATCCGGTGATGAAGCTCTCGCCCCACGACTTCCGTAAATGCGTCTGCGACATGGAACGGCTCCGGGAAAGGCTGACGGACGGAGGGCCGCATCTGTTCCGCGAGGAAATGCTGGGCTGCCTTATGACGGCGCACATTCTGGACCTGTACGACATCCACGCACGCGGCCAGGCTGTCCGGCAGGTCTCGGAACATACCGCCAGGCTGCTGCAGCAGTTTATCGGAATGCTTTACAACGGGGAGTACATCCAGCACCGGGATGTCCCCTACTATGCCTCCCGCCTCTGCGTCACTTCCCACTATCTCTCAGAGATTTGCAGGAAAGCCTGTGGCAGGCCGGCCACTTACTGGATAGACCGCTTCACCCTGCATGAGATTGCGAACCTCCTGTGCCAAAAGGAGCTGCCGCTGTCGGAGATAGCCGCCAGGCTGAACTTCTCGTCCTTTTCCTATTTCAGCAGGTACGTATCCAGGCATTTCGGCATTTCTCCCAATGCCTACAGGGAGTCTTTGGGCCCGCGGTAAGCGGGAACGGCTTGCATATTTATCCGGCTTCGCGTAACTTTGCCCCTATGGAACAGGAAGTATTATCCCAGATGAACGAGCAGATGCGCATATTCATAACCTGCGCTCTGGTTGTAACTGCCTATTTGGTTGATTTTCTATGCTGCAAGCTGATTATCCCCGTCATACGCAAGATTGCCGTCAAGACGGCCTTCCGGTGGGACAACTACCTTACCGGAGGCAAAGTCCTGCACAACCTTTTCCACCTCATCCCTCCCGTAGCCTTCCTCGTGGCCCTTCCCCTGCTCTTCCCCGAACAGAGATGGACTCCCTTCGCCGTCAAGATCCTCTACATCTATGTCATAGTCATAGCGAGCCGGCTGGTAATGGAATTCATATCCTCCCTCTACGCCATCTCCAATGACTCGGACCTGCTGCGGGACAAACCCATGAAAGGGGTGTACCAGATGCTGAAGATCTTAGTGGTGTGCGTGGCGGTAATCCTCACGGTCGGGGTCCTGCTGGACAAGAATTTCACGTCCCTTCTCGCCGGACTCGGAGCCTCGGCGGCAGTGCTGATGCTGATATTCAAGGATACGATTTTAGGACTGGTGGCGGGAGTGCAGCTCTCGGCTCACGACATGCTCCGGCCGGGAGACTGGATAGTCATGGACAAATACGGGGTCAACGGCACGGTGGAGGAGGTGACGCTGAATACTGTCAAGGTGCGCAACTGGGACAATACCGTCACTACCGTCCCTCCGTATGTCCTCGTCAGCGACTCCTTCAAGAACTGGAGAGGCATGCGCGAGAGCCAGGGCCGCCGTGTGGCCCGTTCCCTGAATATAGACGTCAACTCGATACGTTTCTGCACTCCTGAGGAACTGGACCGCATGGCTTCCGAGAAATGGGCCGGAGACCTTGCCCTGGACGGCACCACGGTCAATCTCGGACTGTTCCGGGCCGCCGCCGAGCACTACCTCCGCACCCTGGCCCAGGTCAACACCGACCTGCGCATCCTCGTCCGCCAGCTGGACCCCACCCCGGAAGGCCTGCCGGTACAGTTCTACTTCTTCACCCGTGAAAAGGACTGGGTCCCCCACGAGCACATCGCCGCCGACATCATAGAGCATCTCATAGCCACCCTGCCCTCTTTCGGCCTGCGCCTGTACCAGAGACCCAGCGGCATGGACTTCACGCGGCACTCATGAAACTGCCGTAAAAACTTCTACATTCACCGTCCAGGCCCGGACAGAGCAGTTTCCTGCCAAAGGCCGTAGGAGAGGATGCGGTGTGAGTCTTGCATTTGGCGGCAATGACCATACGGGCAAAACGCCTGCTGGCCGAGTTCAATGCCACTGATTATGCTGACACCGCACGCAGGCTCAGTCTGCTGCGCGAGATGCTGGGCAGCGTCGGCGAGGGAGTCCATGTGGACATCGATTTCCATTGCGAGTACGGGCAGAATATCTTCCTGGGCAACCGCGTCATCATCAATATGAACTGCACCTTCGTGGACAACAACCGGATTGATATCGGGGACGGGGTGATGATAGCGTCCAACGTGCAGATCTACACGGCTACGCACTCCACCGACGTACGGGAACGCCTGGTACAGGACTGGAAGGAGGGCAGCATCTGCCGCACATACGCCCTGCCGGTCCGGATAGAGGACAATGTCTGGATCGGAGGCGGAGCAATCATCCTGCCCGGAGTGACCATAGGACGCGACAGCACCATCGGGGCAGGCAGCGTGGTGACCCGCTCCATACCGGCCGGTTGCGTAGCCGTAGGAAATCCCTGCAGGGTCATCAGGCGGCTGGACAGCGCAAACTATGAGACAGACTGAGTGGAAATGCAGGGCGCTTTGCAAGTGTCTAATAACAAATAAGTTTTAAAAGGAGGCGCATTTTTCGGGTACTTTTTAGGCAGTGAAAATTGCAGGCCAATGGCTATAGTTTAAAATCGCATTGTAAATATCAGAAAAAAGCTTATCTTAGCCATCAGTAATCAAAGAATCAAAAATGACCGTCGAAGAAATCATAAAAGCAATAGCCGGATTGTCGGAGCAGGAGCGCGC
>DVIL01000059.1 GCA_018711305.1 Candidatus Coprenecus stercorigallinarum | reverse complement strand
TGTGGGGGAGATTTCCTTCGTGGAGGATTTCGGAGGACGTGAGGCAGGGGTATCCTTCCTCGTGGGCACTGTCGAGATGTTCGTGCCCCTTGCCGGCAAGACCGACGTGCAGGAGGAGATTGCCAAGGCCGAGGCCGAGATTGAGCGTCTGGAGAAATTCCTAAAGGGCGTGAATGCCAAGCTGTCCAATGAGAAATTCATGCAGAATGCTCCCGAGGCCGTGGTACGCGGAGAGGAGAAGAAGCGGGCCGACGCCACTGCCAAGATAGAGGGACTGCGCAAGACAATAGAGGCTCTCAAAGGCTGAACCGAATAGACAGAAGCCATGTACATCCAGTCAGAGACACAGATCGAGGTCCGCTACTATGAGACGGACCTGATGGGGATAGTCCATCATTCGAACTACATCCGTTACTTCGAGTGCGGCCGGCACCAGTTCCTGCTGGATGTCGGACTGCCCATCACGGAGTTGGAAAAGAGCGGAATCATGATGCCGGTGGTGTCGGTCGAGGCGCATTACCACACCCCGGCCCGGATGGGAGACATCCTCCGGGTGGTCTCCAGGGTGGACAAGGAGCCTATGGCCCGGGTGGAGGTCCGGACCGACATCTACAACCAGAACGGCGATCTGGTCTGCGACGGCGCAGTGGTCCTCGGCTTCATCCACAGCGACACCCGCCGTCCCACCCGCATCCCCGCTGCGCTGCTTGAGGTCTTCCGGAAGGCCGATCAGGAAGCGTAGGCAGACTGTCAGACAAGGCTGCCTTACTGCAATATCCCGGGAAACTTCCCCGGAAATAGTTGAAAATGCAGACTGATTTGTATGTCCTTAATATTTAGGCGTTTACAAATCGGTCTGCATTTTTCACCTCTCTGTGAGACCCCGAAAAATACACTTGGTTTTGCAAGTGTCTTATAATCAAATGTTTGCAAAATGCGCTGCAGTTCTCAATATTTCCCTGAATCCAGAAGCAATCACGTTTAGGAAACTGGACGCCCAGAACAACAGGGCAGGAGATATGCAACTGGGGGTTAGTATCTGGCTTGTGATTACAGCAACATGGTCATATATGCAGGCAGATACAGTACGTCCCGGTCTTTGTACAGGTCCTTTGTATAGATGAGATATTTGTTTCTTATCCTTTTGGAGAATTTCCTGCAGAAGACATCCAGCGATGTGTGAGTCTTATAACCGGACGATTTTACTTCTATAGGGCTTATTTTATCTTTGTCGGAAATCAGGAAATCAATTTCATAATTGTGCTTGCCGCTTTCAGTGGGGAATGTGTAATAATAGAGTTCGTGGCCGGCAGCTTTGAGCATTTGCGCCACTATGTTCTCATAGACATGGCCCAGATTGGCGTCAAGTTTGTCGCTAAGTAATTTGCGGTATATGATATTTTCTGTGAAATCCTTGTCCTTGAAGGCCAGGGTTACGAACAGGCCGGTATCTGCCAGATACATTTTGTATCGGGCGATATCTTTGTTTAAGGACATTCCCGCTCCGGGGTCATTGGCATGATATACCATATTGACAGTCATGGATGCTTCCAGTTCAGCCATAAATCTGGCAACTACCTCATCGCTCGTTCCTCTGCCTATTACACCGGATACCTGATAACGGGAAGTATTCTTGCCCAATTCGCCCGGAATGGCATCGAAAAGCATGGATATACGCCCTGATGGGTCGATTTTGCGGAAATCATCCTCATAAAGCTGTATGATGTCGCGTTTCACTCTGTCTACAGCCACCATATCATTACTTTCAATGAATCGGCTGACCGCCTGAGGCATTCCTCCGACAAGCATGTACAGACGGAAGTCCCGCATAAGTTTTCTGTTCACTACATCGCCAAGCTGCTTTCTGTCCGAATATGCGATTTTCAGGAGGGGAATTGTAGCCGTATCGCCCAAAGCCCATCGAAATTCTTCGTAATCTAGAGGATATAAGCGTACTCTTCGCTCTTCACTCGGGATGACAATGTGTTCAACATGGCGTTTGATGGAAATCAGAGAACCGGTTTCAATGTAGTCGTAACGTCCGTCAGCGACAAGATGCTTGATGGCCTGGCGCGCCAATGGCAGCAACTGCACCTCATCGAATACGATTACAGATTTACGCTCCTTTAGTTGTACATTGCAAAGGACTTGCAAGCGCAAAAAGAAGTAGTTCAGGTCTGAGATGTCTTCAAACAGGGCCTTTATCTCTTTGGAAACTTTCGAGAAGTCCAGCAGAATGTAGCTTTCATATTCATTTTGCGCGAAATCTTTGACCAGAGTGGATTTTCCGACCCGGCGTGCTCCTTCTATAAGTAATGCCGTAGCTCCTTTGTCAACGTTCTTCCAACGGAGCATATCATCATATAATTTCCTCTTGAATAGCATATTCCCTATTTGAAATTTTGTACAAATATATTATCCGATGTGCATTCCTCAAAATTTTTATACCGGAAATACTGCAAAATCTCAAAATTTTTATGCCGGAAATACTGCAAAATCTCAAAAAGTTGGGCCGCTGAATGTGGTATGGATATTTTTTATAGATTTGCAGCGTTTTATAAAGGATAGAGAATATGACGCTTTTGTTTTTAGGTTCCATCGGTATTACCGAGATTCTGGTGCTGCTGCTCATTGTCCTGCTGATTTTCGGGGCGAAGAAGATTCCGGAGCTGATGAAGAGTTTCGGAAAGGGTGTGAAGAGTTTCAAGGAAGGCATTAACGGTATCGAGGAGGATATCAATGCCGCTTCTGATTCGAAGAAGGACTCTGCCCGGGAGGAAGAGAAGAAGCAGTAGGGGACGTGGCGGGAGAGATGACATTCTGGGAGCATCTGGATGAGCTGCGGAAGGTGTTTTTCCGCAGTTTCGCTGTCCTTATTGTCCTCATGGTGGCGTTTTTCCTGTGTAAGGAGATTGTTTTTGACGGTGTGGTGCTGGCTCCTCTTACGGATGATTTCTTTGTGTACAGGTGGCTTAACGACCTGCTGGCACTGATGGGCCTGCCTGCATTGAAGCCCTTTGCAGTAACGCTGGTCAATATCGACCTGGCCGCGCAGTTCTTCACCCATGTTCGGATGGCCTTCTGGCTGGCAGTCATCATCGCCCTGCCTTTTCTGCTGTACCAGATCTGGCTATTCGTGCGGCCTGCCCTCTATGACAGGGAGAAGAAGGCGGCGGAGGCGGCTTTCTCCATGGCCTCCCTGCTTTTCTACGTAGGGCTTGCGGTCGGATATGTGATAGTGTTTCCGCTGACTCTCAGATTTTTAGGGACGTATCAGGTGAGCGAGTCAGTGGCCAACCAGATATCGCTCGGCTCTTACATCGGGATGTTCCTGAAGATGAACCTTATCATGGGAGTGGTCTTCGAGCTGCCTGCCCTGGCCTACATGCTGTCCCGGATAGGTATTATCAACAGACAGATGCTAAGGCGTTTCAGAAAGTACGCGGTGGTGATAGCCCTTGCAGTGTCCGCCATCATTACACCATCGGGAGACGCATTTACCATGATAGTAGTGGCACTGCCGATATATATGCTTTACGAGGTCTCCATCAGGCTGTGCAGCAGTGAAACGCGCAGGGAGGACCTCGCAGAAACCCAGACAACGGATATACAATGATTTCGATAAATAATCTGACAGTAGCGTTCGGAGGATATACCCTTCTGGACGACATCAGCTTCCACGTCAGCGACGGGGAGCACATAGCCCTTGTGGGCAAGAACGGAGCCGGCAAGAGTACCATTCTGAAGCTCATAGCCGGAGTGGAGCGTCCTACCTCAGGCTCGATCATGAAGCCTAAGGAGCAGACCGTGGGCTATCTGCCGCAGATAATGAGCTATTCGAAGGACACTACGGTCCTCGAGGCCGCCATGTCCGTATTCGCCGACCATTTCACCATGAATGAGAGGGTGGAGGAGATAAGCCGCGAGTTGGGCGAGAGGACCGACTACGAGTCCGAGGCCTATCATCGTCTGATAGAAGAGCTCAACGAACTGAATGACAAGCTGGCCATGGCCCAGTCCGAGTCCCCGGCCGTGCTGGCGGAGAAGACGCTGGTCGGACTGGGATTCAAGAAGGGGGAGCTGGGCCGTCAGCGCAGTACTTTCTCCCAGGGCTGGAACATGCGCGTGGAACTGGCGAAGGTGCTGCTGACAAGGCCGGACGTGCTGCTGCTGGACGAGCCGACCAACCATCTGGACATCGAGTCAATCCAGTGGCTGGAGGACTATCTCTACGGCTACAGGGGCTCGGTGGTGCTTATCTCGCACGACCGCCGTTTCCTGGACCGGGTGACAACCAGAACGGTGGAGATTGTCCTCGGTCACATCTACGATTACAAGGTGCCGTATTCGAAATATGTGGAGCTGCGCCGCGAGAGGATGGAACAGCAGCGGGCCGCCTACGAGAACCAGCAGCGGATGATAGAGAAGACAGAGGAGTTCATCGAGCGTTTCCGCTACAAGCCCACCAAGAGCAATCAGGTTCAGTCCCGCATAAAGGCTCTCGACAAGCTCGAGCGGATAGAGATAGACCAGGAGGACAATTCGGCCCTGCATGTCAAGTTCCCGCCGGCTCCCCGCTCGGGACAGATCGTCTTTCAGGCCAAGGCCCTCACCGGAGGTTATCCGCCCCGTGACGGCTCCGGCAGTCCGAAGGTGGTCTTCACGGACATTGATCTCACTGTGGAGAGAGGGGAGAAGGTGGCCTTCGTCGGCCGCAACGGAGAAGGTAAGAGTACCATGATGAAATATATCACCGGGGAGCTGCGGCCCATAGCCGGCTCGGCCTCTCTCGGGTACAATGTGGCTCTCGGCTACTATGCCCAGAACCAGGAGGACGTACTCGATAAAAACGATACGGTCTACGATACCCTCGACAAGGTGGCTGTGGGCGATATCCGCACCAGGCTGAGGGACATCCTCGGGGCCTTTCTCTTCCGCGGTGAGGACATCGACAAGAAGGTGGCCGTACTCAGCGGAGGCGAGCGTTCCCGTCTTGCCATGGCCAAGCTCATACTCCACCCGTACAACCTGCTGGCCCTCGACGAGCCGACCAACCACATGGATATCCGTTCCAAGGACGTGCTCAAGCAGGCCCTCCAGCGCTACGACGGGACTCTGGTTATCGTATCTCACGACAGGGACTTCCTCGACGGGCTGGTGGACAAGGTCTATGAGTTCCGCGACGGGACGGTGAAGGAATACCTCGGAGGAGTGCGGGATTTCATCGAGAAGCGGCGCATAGAGAACCTGCAGGACCTGGAGCGGTCTTCCCGGCCCTCAGGAAATGCCTCGAAGTCCGTACAGCCATCTGCCTCAGGACAGTCCGCAGGGGGTGGGGCTTCATCTACCGCTTCCGCTCTCTCCTTTCAGGAGCAGAAGGAGCTGCGCCGCAAGCAGAAGCGTATCGAGAGCTGCGAGAAGAAGATAGCCGACATCGAGACTCAGATGAAGGAACTTGAGAAAGTTCTGGCCGCTCCGACTGCTGATACGGACATAGACAGGATGACCCGCGAGTATCTGGAGCTCAAAAGGACCCTGGACCGCACCATGGAGGAATGGATGGAGCTTAACGGTTGATTTGTAATTGAACCACAATAATATCGGAATATGGAGAATACAGAAAAGAAAGATACATCTTACCACCTCTACGGGATGCATCCCGTATTGGAGGCCGTGCTGTCCGGAAGGCAGATAGAGAAGGTGCTGCTCAGGCAGGGGCTGGAGGGGCAGCAGTTCCGTCAGCTTCTTACGGAGCTGGACAGCCGCGGCATACCCTTCCAGTTCGTGCCCGCGGAGAGGCTGGCCCGCTTCCGCGGAGGCAGGAATCAGGGTGTGGTGGCATACCTGCCGCAGATAGACTACATTCCCCTGGAGGAAATGGTGGACAGGGCCCTGCAGAAGGATCCTGCCCCTGTTTTTGTCCTGCTGGACGGAGTGAGCGATGTGCGGAACCTGGGGGCTGTCGCCCGTACTGCCGAATGTGCCGGAGCCGGCGGCATCATCCTTCCGGCGAAGGGCGGAGCCGCTATCAACGCCGACGGAGTCAAGGCTTCGGCAGGAGCCCTGCTGCGTATAGGAGTGGCGAAATGCAAGAACCTGCGGATACCTTTGTACTATCTCAAGGAAAAGGGATTCCAGATAGTGGCGGCAACCGAGAAGGCCGAAAGCCTGATTTACAATGTGGACATGACAAGGCCTACGGCATTCGTCATGGGTTCCGAGGGCAAGGGTATATCTTCATCGGTGCTGGCTCTCTGCGATGTACAGGCCCGAATCCCCATGCGAGGAGATATAGGCTCTCTCAATGTGTCGGTCGCCGCTTCTGTCATGCTGTTCGAGGCGGTAAGGCAGAGGCAGCAGTAAGCAGTGATTCCCAACGTAAAAAATAAAGAGGGTGGCCCTTTCCTCCGGGTCACCCTCGTTTGTTTTATAAATTGAGTTTGATTATTCCTGGATATATACCGCATCGGCGGGCAGTTTCTCGGGCAGGTTTGCGATGCCCCAGAGGACTATTGCATTCACGATGGATGTGTGCTCCATATATTCGGGAATGCTCTTGGTGTAGAGGTCGCGGTCGGTATGCCAGATCTCGCCATAGCTGAAGTTGTATCCGAGGGGGTCTCCGGTGCCGAAGCCGATGACGGGAACTCCGCTCATCATGAAATATGCATGGTCGGAACCTCCTGCGTTGTCGGGAATGGCCATCGGATACCTGTCATTTACGCTTAGCTTGAACGGGAACCTCGGATCAAGGTCTTTAAGGGGCTCGCATATCGGAACGAGGGCATCATACCATTCTTTCGGAACAGACATGCTGTTTGCTACTGTGGGGCCTCCGTCGCGGTTGAAGTAGTTGACAATGTTTGGCATTTCTTCCTGATGCTGCTCAACCCATGCCTTGGATCCCAGCAGACCGAACTCTTCACCGGCCCAAAGAGCAAAGATTATGGATCTCTTTGGCTTTGCACCTGCCGTAGCAAGCAGTCTTGCGGCCTCCATTGTAGGAGCAATACCTGTACCGCAGTCGACTCCGCCTGTTGCTGCATCGTAGCTGTCGAGATGGCCACCGCAGATTACATATTCGTCAGGGAATTCAGTTCCGCGCAGTATGGCTACAACATTGTAATAAGGAACCGGGCCCATATAGAAGTGATTGCGTATGTCGAACTCGAGCTCTACGTACTCGCGCAGTTCTACCATTTCTTTTATCTTATTGTACTGTCTGAAATCAAGTTTGATGTCAGGCAGTGTAGGCAGGTTGTCCCATGTCATGTCGCCGTTGTCGATATTTGCCCTGTCATACAGTGCTGTAATAGGAACAGGTGCGGACTGTATGATTCCCAAAGCGCCGGCTTCAAGCATCTCGCGGTAGAAAAGTGCGGGCTCTTCGATCAGGGGAATGAGCTCCTTCTCTTTGAGAGACTCTATCTTGGCTTTGATCTTTGCAGCCTCCTTGGCGGATTTGGTTATCTGAAGCTGCTTGTCCAGATTCCTCTTCTGGTTGAAAATGGAGCTGTTGTATTGTCTGATCTCTGCATTCAGCTGGGAGATAGAGTCATTCTGGGCGATGATCTCAGCCCTTTTGGCATCACCACGCTCAGTGTAGTCTATAGGCCATCCCTTGCTGGTGCCTCCGATCAGTACCCATGCACCCTTGATGGTCTGCTTCATTCTCTCGAATTCGGCTCTTGTCTTGGGCTCGATGACTACGTGGCCTCTCTGAAGACCCTTTGTTCCGGCAGTGTAGGAGGGAGTCGTGAAGTGGAGGGCCTCATTGCCGTTTATCATACGGCCGAACCAGGGACCACGGTTGAATCCTACAGACACCTCGCCTGCATATTCTTTGTGGACTTCCAGCCCCCATTTTTCGAACATGTACACAGCCCAGTCTGTTGCGTGGGTGTATGCGTCCGAGCCTATGGGACGGCCTCCGAAACGGTTGGTTACTATATCAAGATGGTCCATTGTCTGATTGTCCTCGGCAGCGAGGGAGATTACTTTTTTGACAATAGGATCATCACCTTGTGGAACAGACGCTTCTACAGATAGAGGCAGAAGCGACAAAGCTGCAGTACATGCAGCGGCGAAGAGTATAGAAATGTTTCGTCTCATAAGGTTAAAATTTTGGATCAAAATACGCTTCCAAATATATGAAAAAAACGTGTTACGATGATACTCTTCCTTTCTTTTTTTTACATCACGCTGATCCATGTCCACCATCGTATTTGAGGGAAGTCCTTGTAATAGAATTCCACTCTGCCTGCCAGTAGACAATATTCGCTGAAGGCCGTGACTACGCTTCCAGAGAGCTTGAAATATTCAAATCCGTCGATCTGTACGAATTCGATATCGTATTTTTTGACATATTCGGCCAGGAACTGCAGGTCACATGACTGTCCGCGGCCGATTGATACCGGAGGTACGTCTATGGTAAGTTTGTCCATAGTCACTTTGATCGTATCGGCAAGTGAATTTGCGGAAGAGGTTGCAATCGCATATCCTGTCGTTTTTGGGTATTTGTCCATGGCATTGGGACTGATCATCCTGATTATTCCGTCCGGAGTCACCTCGAAGACATTGCTCAGGGCCTTCCAGGTTACGCTTTTGTCTGTGGCGTTTTCGGGCAGGACCTCGGCTCTCAGCTGGAATTCCTCCACATGGTACATGAATACTTCCTCCGGATAGATTTTGACGGAAGTCGGGTATTTGTAGATGTCCACTTCCGCAAGGGCTGTACCGTATACGCCGCTGCCGTCGGCTGCTCTGGCTGTAATGGTGCAGGTCCCGTCGCCCACTGCTGTCACTTTGCCGTTCTGGTCGACAGTGGCCACGTTGTGGTTACCGGAACTCCAGGTCACTGCCTTGTTTTCAGCGGACAGAGGCAGTATGGATGTCGAATAGGTGTATGTCTCTCCTTTTTTGATGAACTTTCTCGATGCGGGAGATACTGAGATGGAGGTGACAAGGTCTTTCATTGACGAAGCGTCTATCCTGCTGTCGGCATCATTTATTCCAGTGCCGGTGAAGACTGTCCTGCATGTGTACATGGTATTGCGCCGGACATCGAAGTTGTCAGGGCTTCCGTCATGGAGATAGTACCTGTATATCATGCGGTCATTGTAGTGCTCCCTGTTGCGCAATTTCACATGGAATTCAACGTACGTACACAGATTCCTGTAAAACTCCGGAGGGATATGGGTCTTTTCATCGGTGTTTTCCGGCAGCAGTTCTCCCTGGACATTTTCCGGCAGGTAAAGGTCAAC
>DVIL01000058.1 GCA_018711305.1 Candidatus Coprenecus stercorigallinarum | reverse complement strand
CCACGAGTAATCTGTTTTGGACTTATACACGCCATTAAGTGTGTCTGCCTTGATTCTGATCAGTTTATGAGCATCAGATGCATAAACATATCCGTCTTCTTTTAGGAATGGTTCCGAATACAGTTTATCGTGGCCGTAATCAGGCAGAAACAACCCGAGTAATTTCTTTTCATCAAATTTGTATTTCATATTATGTAGTCTATATTTCTACCAGCCACTCTTACGGTCATGGTTTCCGGCCGCCTTACATTCATGCCCGGAAGTCGGCAACGGGACTTCCGGACATATGCATGTTCTCCTTACAGGCCCAGGGCCTCGAAGTCGACTTCCTCGATTACCATGAACTTGTTGTAATGGTCATCAGCCTCATAAAGATTCTTGCTGCCGACGGGAACTCCAAGATAGTTGTAGTTGGGGAACATATCATAACCCTCGGAAGTCTGTGGCGGAACAGCAGGCTTCATATATACCTTTTCTATCTTCTCACAACCTCGGAAAATATATCCATACCCACCCATAAATGTAACTGTTGATGGTATTACCAAGTCTCCAGTAAGATTCTCACATCTGCTGAAAGCACCTGTTTCAATTCTCTCTATACCTTCATGCAATATCAGATTACCAGAAAGTTCGAAGCAATCCAAAAAAGCCTCCTCACCTATCACGGTTACACTTTCAGGCAATGGGAATACCTCTTTCAAATTATCACAATAACTACACATTGCATACGGAATACTTTCCAGATTATTAGGCAAAACCAACTTCTCCAACTTTTTCATCTCATGGAAAACTGATTTAGGCAGCGTTGTATTAATCAATTCGGATATATCGATATTTTTAAGAGATGGCATTCTTCGCAAATACAGAAAATCATGTTCATTCATCTCCCCCTCAGCGATAAACGTCTCCGTATACTCCAACTGCCCCGGCTGCGTAATGAGCGACTCCAGATTACCCGGCGTCACATTGACCTGCGTGACCGTCTCGCACCACTGGTTCACAGGAATTGTGTCCAGCATGGCTCCCGTCATGTCCGAGACAGTGATCACGCCGTCGCGGGGCTGATAACTGCTGTTCAGATATGTGGAGAATGTCCATTCACCGCCGCTGTGGGAAGTAATTGCCAGCCATTCAGTGCCCTCCGTCACACTGACCCCGTAATCATCCGTGGATGAACTGATCTTCAAAACGAAAGACTGGGATTTATTGTCCAGATCGAACCTCTCCTGCTCAATGCTCATACTTGCTCTATCCTGAATGACGGTAATCTCCCCGAGCAGATTCCCCGCATTGTCGCTGAAAATGATACGGCCCTCACGGTCAGAGCTGAAATCATTATTGGCCTCCACCTCAAATCTCAGCACACCGCTATCCGAGCCTGATTCCGATATCCACTCACTGCCCTCCGGAAACTCTGCATGGTAATCCTCCGAAGACGATGTGACCGACACTTCTATGACCTGAGCCGTATTGTCCAAATAGAAATACGTCTGGCTTAGATTGAACACAGAGGCCTCCTGCACCACATAGACCGTCACCTCCTGCGAGGATTCCCTGGCCTTGAAGGTGATGCCCGCCGTGCGGGTGGCGAATGTATTGTTGGCTCCGATCGTCACGGTGTAGTTCCCGCTCTCCAAGTAGGCCTTCGTTCCAGCGCCTGAGGATACCGATATCCAGTCGCATCCCTCCTCCACCGTCACATCGTAATCCACGTTGTGCTCCACGGTAAGAGAGTACTCCCCGCCGCTCTGGGGCACGCTGTACTGCGCATCGGATACGAGCAGCCACTGGTCGTCCCGGTCTATCACCCCGTTGCCGTTGATGTCGAGAAAGTCCTCGAATGGCGGAATCACGTACCCTCTCAGGCCCAGCTGTGAGTAACGGGCCTCGAGGTTGGAGGCGATCTGCCTGTAGTCCAGTCCCATGCCTCCTGTACGAATCTGTTCCGCCAGATCGGACTTGCCGAGCGTGCCGGTATTCTGCAGCTCTGAGGATATCTTGGCGATCAGCTCCGACAGTTCCGCCTCGGTGCGGCTGCCCTGAAGGGTAGCAGAAATCGCCAGCAGAACCGCGTTGCCGTCTCCTGCCTTGGAGATGTCAGCCTTGTCGAAGCCGCTGTCCCCCACTTCAAGCGGTATATGGAAGACATCGTATATCTCCTGCTCCGCCTGACGGCGCGCATCGGCGACCTCCATGTCCTCATTTGTCACGAGCCAGCGGATGCGGTCCGACTCGAGGGTAGTCAGAAGGTTGATGTTGGTATTGCCATCCTCGCTCAGGTCCGAGATAGAGCGCAGGGTGATCTGGGACTTTGAGAGGGATCCGGCCACCTCGTTGTAATAGTAACCGTTGGCCACTATCTCCACGTACCTGGACTCAATCTGGCTACCTATGGAGAAAGCCCCGAAGTCATCGTAGGTGGTGGTGGAGTAGTTCTGCCCCGTGGGGTTGAGGCTCTCGTCCAGGGCCTGTATGGTAATGGCGGTACCCTGGGCGAACGGTCCTTTCTGGACGTTGCCGCTGACCGAGTAGATTGCACCGGGTTCTTCCGGAAATTTGTCCTCTCCGGACTTTTCCTGACATGAGACGGCCATACACAGGCACATCACACATGCCGTAACTGATAAAATACTGTTTTTCATAACACAAAAGATTATATATTTCACACTGCAATTGTCGCCACCGCTCGTGCCAGGACACAGCACATACAAAAAGAAAGTGTAGAGACAGCCTGCTTATCCGGAAGAAGGTTGTGGCAGGACCTGTTCAGAGATAAACGCCCGATACTCCACACCTGTGCAGTTATGAGGTATCGGACAGACAGTCCTACCGCATGACCATACAAATGACGAGTGACGCAGCTGTCTCCCTGATTTTGAAAACTACCACATTTTCTTCCTGAGACAGCGCGAAAACACCTTGTCTGCAATATGTTATGCCAACCCTGCGACCAGCATTACAAAGATAGCAACTATTTCTACACATTCAACCAAATGGTTACCAGCAAAATCACCCATGAGCGCATGACGAATTCAGGCTAAAACAGGCGTTTTGTCGTCACATAACTGCAATACACGGGCAATTAATGCAATACCCTGTAAATCAAACGGCTGCGACACAACTAAAATGTAAAGAAATGATACCGACCGGACATAAATGGATTTAAGAATATTTATCGGATAACCAATGCACCCTTGGGAAAGTCAAGGCTGTCTCTTGATTATTTACCCCGACTCTGTGTCCTCAGTCTGAGCCTCTGCCTTACCTTATCGCACTGCCTGCAGCCTTAAGCCTTACCTCGCAGTCTGTAATTGATTGTTTTAGATATTCGACTAAACAACAGGCAATTACTGGGTTGTTAAGGCTACAGACTGAACAGTACACCTGCGGGAAGGGACTTACATTTCGGGGGACACTTATTTTCCCCGATGATCTGAATTTTATAATTCCATTTTCAACTCTTCATACAAGTCCACAGGTCCCAAATGCCAATATTTGGTATTTTCGGTCGACAGTTTCCTGTAAAGTTCCGAATGATAGATGCGGTTCAGGCTTTCCTGTAGAGTGAAACCGTAATCATCATGCAGATATTCCACCAGCCAACTCACCTTTCCGGGCAGAAGCAGGTGGAGATTACTTTGATCAACTTGGAACATATCATTTTTCAATTTTAACCGCATCAACAAAACACAGGGATGTCAACGCCTTTTCTGTATGGAAAAGGTATTGGTCAACCAACTTGTAAGTTTTCAACTCACGTATAAGAGTCTCGATGCTGATGGCACCAGCCTCATATAAGCCAAACTGAAGGTACACTCTATCGTTGGCGACCGGACCATACACTATTATATCGTAATCATGTGTAAACCCTTTTTGGGTTCTGTTGGCCATGACAAACTCTGCCCACTCCTTGTTTGGTTCAGAGAATATGAGGCTTTTGAATTCCGGCATTCTTTCAGCGTCAAACTCATACACATTCACATAACCATACTGGGACTGCTTCTCAAGCATACGTCTTTCTACCCATTCTTTGGATTGTTCCCAAGAGGTCGTAGTATAGAACCCTTCGCCGTAATCCAGTTTACGGTTAGGCCGGAGTATCACAGGATGATCTACCACCTCCAAACTGCCGTGATATATCTTCATGCCTTTTTGTTTTTTCTGATTGCAATAAACTCGTCTATCTCATCCATCAACCACCGGCGGCCCTGTGTGTGAAGCGGCTCATAGCACTTGCTGAGATAATCGATAACACCGTACTGCGAAAACAAGTCAAGCACCTGTCCGCCGGTCAATCCCTTGGCGGCACCGTATTCTTCAATGCAGAACGCAACGAAAAGGGCAATATCTTTGTCTTTCCTACTCATTTTATTATGCACAAAAATAGCAAGAAATATCTTATTTTCAAGTAATGTATATCGTGAATCGGTATAAACTATATCGTAAAGTGGACATTACCCATATTCCGTGAAATTGGTAATTTTTCATGTAATCCATGCAACTGCAGCCGTTCGGAAAGAAGTAATTTTGTATCTGTTAAAATCTACATTTATGAGAAGAGCTGTTTATACGACAATCATCGCCCTGCTGGCGGCAGGGTCGGTGGCCTGCGCGTCCAATGGGCAGGCATCCGGCGGTCAGAATACCGGCACCGGCAACCAGACAACAGGCGGAAGCGGCAATGACGGCGACAGCGCATCCTCCGCTGTGCCCGTAGTCTACATGATCGAGGAGATAAACCCTGAGAATCTGGTGAGAATATACGAGGCTCTGGGCCGCGAGGCGACCGGCAAGGTAGCCGTCAAGATATCCACCGGAGAGCCGGGCGGACACAATTTCCTGCAGCCATCCCTGATCAAGGATCTGGTGCAGAAAGTTGACGGCACTATAGTGGAGTGCAACACCGCTTACGGCGGAGACCGGGCAAACACCGAGGCACACCGGAAAGCCGCTGAGGACCACGGATTCACGGCTATTGCCGACGTGGACATCATGGACTCCGAGGGAGAGGTGCGTCTGCCTGTGGAAGGCGGCTCGCACATCGATTACGACATCGTGGGCTCGCACTACCTCAACTACGATTTCACCATCATCCTCTCCCACTTCAAGGGGCATGCGATGGCCGGCTTCGGCGGAGCGATAAAGAACATGTCGATCGGCATAGCCTCCTCCAACGGCAAGCGCTGGATCCACTCGGGCGGTACCAGCACCGAGAACTGGGGCAATCCCACTCAGGAGGAATTCCTCGAGACAATGGCCGAGGCTGCCAAGGCCGTAGCGGATCACTGCGGTGACAACATCCTCTACATCAGCGTGGCCAACAACCTGTCAGTGGACTGCGACTGCGACTCCTCCCCCGAAGATCCCCGGATGGGCGACATCGGCATCCTCGCCTCCCTCGACCCGGTAGCCCTCGACAGAGCCTGCACCGACCTGGTCCGTTCCTCCGATGACCACGGAAAGATACATCTCATCGAGCGCATAGACTCCCGCAACGGCATGCACACCCTCGACCACGCGGAAGCCATCGGCATGGGCAGCCAGACCTACGAGCTCGTCAGACTCGACTGACAGCTAAAGCTCTATCATCAGTCCCAAAGACAGACGGGGCGGCTCCATCGGAAGCTCGGAATGATCGAACAGATGTGAGAAACGGTATTTGCAGTATATCGCGAATGCCCCTTTGCCCAGCGCCCCGTACACTCCACCCTGAAGAGGCAGAAACTTACCGCCATCCCGGTAATGGTCTGCCTCTTTTGATTCGCCGCTGTAATAGCGTACCTTATACTGACGGCTGAAAGCCCAGTCCCCGTAGACTCCCAGGTCGATGAACACGGAGGAGGCGCTGCGGGAGAAAAAGAAGCGGTTGTAGAGTCCCAGACCTATATTGTCGGTCTTGAATATCTCGCGGTAGATGTTCATTCCCAGCGGATACTGGGTTATGAGACCGGTGTTGGACAAGCTGCCCTTGGTCCTGTAGTCATAATGCGAATACTGCACGGATATCCCGAATGCATAATGCCTGGCCGGACGGTACCACTGCTTCGCGCCGAAAGTTATCTCGAAACTGTTGCCGTACTTTACCGGCATCTGCGGAGTAGCCTCATAGCTGCAGCCCTCTATCGGGAAACTGAACCCGGCAAACACATCCGTATAGCTTCTCTGCCAGTAACCTCTGCTCCGGCGGTCATCATCATCATTACCATACACCTTGACAGGAGACTGCAGGCGGATGGTGGTCTTTCCTATCTCTATATCTGCCTGGGCATATCCGTCCCCAGGCAGGGACAGCAGCATAGAGGCTGCCGCAACGGCTACGAATACAAATCTT